>PIYH01000038.1:10768-13222 GCA_003601695.1 Candidatus Bathyarchaeota archaeon | reverse complement strand
TAGCTAAGAGTATGAGAGCTAAAGGAAAGAAAGTTGGGGTTATAAAGCCTTGGGTTTACAGGCCGTTCCCAACTGAGCAAATAATAAAGGCTACAGAGAACCTCAAAGCTTTGGCAGTGCTGGATCGCGCATGTAGTGTAGGCGCCCCATATGGCCCGCTCTGTAGTGATGTTATAGCAGCACTCTACAGGGAAGACATTAAGCTAAACTTGTTTAATGTTATCTATGGCTTGGGAGGAAGAGACATACGACCAACCGATCTTGAAGCGATTTTCAACGAATCCCTTGAAGTCGCTAAGACGGGAGTTATAAAGGAGCCTGTAAAATTTGTGGGGGTGAGAGAATAAAATGGTTACGTTAAAGGAGCTTCCAGCTGAGGATCTGTTTACATCTGGGCATAGGCTCTGCGCCGGATGCGGAGCCGGCATAATAGCCAGAATGACCATGAAAGCCCTTAGAGGGCCGACTATAGTGGTCAACGCGACTGGATGTCTAGAGGTTGCCTCAACTATATATCCATATACCGCATGGAAGGTTTCATGGGTTCACGTAGCATTTGAAAATGCAGCTTCAGTGGCTGCTGGAATCGAAGCGGCATACAAGGCTATGATGAGGAGAAATGCTTGGAATAGAAAGGTTGACATAATAGCGTTTGGAGGGGATGGAGGAACATTCGACATTGGACTTCAAGCGTTATCTGGCGCATTGGAACGTGGGCATGACTTCCTTTACATATGCTATGATAACGAAGCATACATGAATACTGGAATACAAAGATCTGGAGCGACTCCTCATGGAGCCGCGACCACCACGAGTCCAGCTGGTACAAAGATCCCCGGAAAGCCTGAATTCAAAAAAGATCTAATAGGGATATGTGCGGCTCATGGAATAGAATACGTTGCAACGGCTTCTCCAGCATACTGGAATGATTACATCACAAAAGTTAGAAAAGCCTTGGAGATTGATGGTCCAGCGGTTATACATGTGTTCTCTCCATGCCCAGTGGGTATGAGATTCGATTCATCAAAGAGCATAGAAGTCGCACGTTTAGCAGTTCAGACACGCTACTGGCCAGTCTACGAGGTTGAGAAAGGAAATTATAAACTGAATATTAAGGTGCCTAAGCCAAAGCCTGTAACAGAATTCTTGAAAGTGCAGGGAAGATTCAGGCATCTCTTTCAGCCGCAGTTCAAGCATGTAATCGACGAGATTCAGCAATATGTTGATGAAAACTGGAAGAGAATAACCGAGCTATGCGGAGAAGCATAATATCACCAAAATTCCCCTATCTTTTATGACTTTAAATGTGGAATGCTGGATTTCGATGGTTTTGTATGTAATCCACCGTAGCGAAAGGATTATTATGGATCTCTTTTTCTCTATCTAATTAAATCTGGCAAAGAGTATTTAATATAAAAGTGATGGTGGAAGATATGCGTCTTTTTCACTATGCAAATGATGAAGAGATAAAGAGCGGGAAAACCACGGATGTATACTTCGTGAGGACGAAGCAGATTCTAAAGGCTAAGGGAATGGAAAAGATAAGAGTTGTAGCGGAAGTAACCGCTGGAAGCTTACCTGAGAATTGGCGGTGGGGAGTTCTATGCGGAATCGAAGAAGTTGCGCATTTATTTGAAGGGTGCCCAGTGGACGTATACTCGATGCCTGAGGGAGCAGTCTTCTTTTCTCATGACAGTGTAGGCTTTAGGGAGCCTATTCTCTTTATTGATGGACCATACGGGAGCTTCTGTCTATTTGAAACCCCAATGCTTGGATTGATATGTCAAGCATCTGGAGTAGCAACTAGATCTGCACGCATCAAAAAGATAGTTGGAGATAAGCTTGTTCTAGCCTTTGGCATACGTAGAATGCATCCGGCTATAGCTCCCATGCTAGATAGAGCCTCCTATATAGGAGGGCTGGACGGGGTCTCCAGCCTGATAGGCGCTGAGACTATTGGAACGAAGCCAAGCGGAACGATGCCTCACGCACTTATAATAGTGATGGGAGATCAGAGGGAAGCTTGGAAAGCTTTCGATGAGATTATGCCCCCTGACGTTCCAAGAGTCTGTTTGGTAGATACGTATCTCGATGAAAAGGTAGAAGCTGTGATGGCCGCCGATCTTTTGAAGGAGAAACTTGATGCTGTTCGGCTGGATACTCCTTCTTCAAGGAAAGGAAACTTCGCTGAAATCGTAAGAGAAGTCAGATGGGAGCTCGATCTGAGGGGATATAAGCACGTGAAGATCTTTGTCTCTGGAGGACTAACTGAGGAATTCGTCAAGGAATTGAGTGGAGCTGGAGCTGAAGCATTTGGAGTTGGTACATATATCAGTAACGCGCCTACAATAGACTTCGCCATGGACATAGTTGAGGTTGAAGGAAAATATGCGGCTAAACGGGGGAAGCTAAGCGGTAAGAAACAGGTTTGGAGGTGTCCTTCATGCTTCCAAG
>PIYH01000038.1:0-10750 GCA_003601695.1 Candidatus Bathyarchaeota archaeon | reverse complement strand
CATTCTCACAACGAGGTCCCCAATGCCCAAAGTGCGGTGGAGAGATGATTCCTATGCTTAAGCCCCTGATTAAAGATGGTAAGATAGTTGCGGATCTGCCTAAGCCTTCAGAGATCCGGAGGTATGTTCTGAATCAGATTAGAAATATACCTTATATGTAGAATTGTTGAGAATGCCTAAAATCTTAAATATTCCATTCTGTAAGTAAAAGGATGAAACAAGAAGGAGCTAAGAATTACGTAATGGTTGAGATCTGTCCTATATGTGGGCTTCCAAAGGATTTATGCATCTGCGGAGAGATCAGTAAAGAGCAACAAAAAATTTTAATTCGTATGGAGACGCGGAAATTCCGTAAAGCTATGACTATCATCGAAGGAATGAATGGAAAGGATGTAGATCTGAAGAAGCTCGCTCAGAAAATGAAGAATTTCTGTGCATGTGGTGGAACCGCTAAGAATGGCCAAATTCTGCTTCAGGGAGATCAGCGAGAGAAAGTACATGAATTCCTCGTTAAAATGGGATATCCGGAAGAGAATATTGAGGTTCAATAGGTGCACGGAATACAGAAGCTTAAATGGATAATTAAAAAGCTTAAAGCGTCTAAAGTAGCGTCAAATAGAATTATCGTTTGTCCCCGATGCGGTAGCACACATATAAGGCTGTCAAGCAGCATGGATGTTTGGCTTACTCCAAGGGTATACGTATGCTCAGATTGCGGATATATAGGCCCTTTATGCTTAGAGGTTGAAAAAGAAAAAAGGTAGAGGTTAGTCAGCTAAACTTATATTTAGCTGACTCTTAAGAGTCTTGAAACGGTTCCTAACAGTTACCTCCGTCACTCCAGCAGCGTCAGCGATTTCTTTCTGCGTCTTTCTTTCACCTAAACGCTTACATGCTATGTAGAGTGCAGCTGCAGCTAGACCCATAGGATCCTTCCCAGATGAGACATGTTTTCTCTTAGATTCCTTAAGGATCTTCACGGCTTCCGCTTGGACCTGTCCTGAAATATCAGCTCTTCTGGCGATCTTAGTTATGTAGATCATGGGATCGGCCAATGGTATATGTAGATCTAATTCCCGAAGTAAAAGTCTATAGCATCTAGCGATATCCTTCTTATCTACTAGGCTTGCCTCAGCTATTTCTCGAAGACTTCTCGGCGTTCCCGTTATTCTGCAGGCAGCATATAGAGAAGCAGCAGCTATTGCAGCTATCGATCGACCTCGAACAAGTCCCTCATCGAGGGCCTTCCTATAGATTACGGCAGCCTTCTCTTTTACCGCTGATGGCGCAGTGA
Organism: Candidatus Bathyarchaeota archaeon; assembly: GCA_003601695.1. GTDB lineage: Archaea > Thermoproteota > Bathyarchaeia > Bathyarchaeales > DTEX01 > B63. The sequence goes on along the minus strand of PIYH01000038.1, from coordinate 9,456 downwards.
CCTTGCTTGAGAGTCTGTCAAGTTCGGTCATAGCTTGTGCGAGGTTTCTATCTATCGATGAATGTACACGCGATCTAATCTGCCATTTCCTCAGTCGCCACATCTGAAGTCTTGTTGCTAGTGGAAGTCTCCGTCCAAAAGCATCCTTGTCTATACGGTCGATTGATGTGGATAATCCCTTATCATGAACCGAGTACGAAGTAGGTATACCTACTCTGCTCCGGGATTCTTTCTCCTCCTGTGTGAATGCACGCCATTCTGGGCCTTTATCCATCATAACATCCTGAATTACTAAGCCGCAGTTTCCACAAATAGTCTCTCCCGTATCATAATCGTGAATAAGATTCGTGCTTCCGCATTCCGGACACTTCTTAACTGTTACCTGTACAGGTTGAATCTTACTTATCTTCTTATGCATTATTTCTTCACCATACCGAAGTTAACACACAGGTTGGCTGTAAGAAATTTGCGGAATAAGTTCTTCATACCAGAGTTGTCAGAACTAGATCACTAAACCCGTGGCTATACCAAGAGTATAGTTCCCATATATAAGTTTTTCGCTTATTGTTTCAATGAAATAATCAAATTTCTTTTGCTTTTAGAACGTAGAAAATAGTAATCTTTCAAGTCTCCATAGGGTTTTCTTAAAAGGCTTATGCTTATATTGTCTTAAATGTAGATAGAATGGTTGATGTGGAAATGGAGAGAATGAACCAGGATATTCGAAGGATAGTTAAGGAATTAGTAGATGATCTAAAATCGTGGGGGTCAGTTGTCAGTATTGGATTATTTGGAAGCTGGAGCCGCGGTGAAGCCGTGCATGGCAGCGACGTAGATCTTCTAGTTATTGACAGCAGAAATCTCAACTATGAGTATGTTGAAAGAGCAGAAATTAACGGGACGATCCTCGATTTAAACTACATTCCAGAGAGATGGGTTCTGAGGGAATATCCTCCAGAGATAGATCAGAAGCTCTATGAAGCTGAGGTTCTCTATGATCCGAATGGAATTCTGAAGACGGCTAAGGAGACAATAATGAAGATTATGTGGCAGCCCGAGCGTGTAGATATCAGAACTGGAAAATATCTTGTGGAGGCTGATATTTTGCTGAGCAGAGGATTATCTGCTCATGGAAGGGGGGATTACCAGAGTGCTAAGCTGAATGCTGCGCTTGGATTAGATGCAATAATGAAGATTCTGATGGAGGCGCGGAAGGTTTTATTCTCGAATAGTCGCTTCATTAGGTCTCTTGAGGAATCGGCTGAGAGTTTCGGCCTTAAGAATTTTTATAGAGAATATCTCGTAGTGACTGGTTTATCCGAAGTTAATGGAAGAAAAGCTGAGAAGATTTACAGCGATCTTATAGAGATGTGGAATGCTGCCATCGGATGCGTCGAAGCTAATTCACAAGTCGCTAAGAATCTTCACGGAGAAGTTCTGAGTAGTCTGAATTTCTACTGTAAAAAGAGTTTCCTACGCGGTATGATTGCTCGTGTTCAATCTTTACTTCAAGACAAAATTCCAGCTGAGGCTGTTCACTACATGGCACGTACTTCTGTGAATATGCTTGAGAATTATGCATTTTTACTAGCTAAAGCTGAGGGAACACGTTTCGATTATGTAACCCTATTAAAGCGCTTGAAAGATTCAAAGATCTCACCTGATATTGTATATGAAAGAGCTCTCAAGATCTTAATGCTTGAAGATATCTCTCCCCAGGAAGCTCAATCTTCTCTAAAGAAGGCGAGGGAAATAATCTTAGAAATCCGCAAGAAGAGAAAGGAGTTAATCGCTCAGATGCTACCTTAGCTTGCAAGCTCATGCTAAAAAATAATCATCTTAATAAGCATCCTCGTCTATCTCTTTTTGAGAAGTGTTTAAAGTGAATGATTCATCAAACGAGTGTAAAGTTGGATCTTTAAAGCCTGATCTCCGAAACCTTGACATGACCGTGAAGATAGTTAACATCGGGGATTCCCGCATAGTATTTTCAAGAAGAGGCGAAAAGAAGCATCTAGTTGCAGAGGCACTTGTAGGGGATGAGACGGGAGTAATAGTTCTAACATTATGGGATGATCAGATAAAAAGATTCAAGGCAGGTGACACTATAAAAATCAAGAATGGATACACAACATTGTTCAGGGGATCGTTAAGGCTGAATACAGGTAAGTCTGGAGTCATAGAGAAGGCTGAGAAAGAGATAACCGAAGTTAACACACGGAACAATCTCTCAGAGAAGACATATGTCCAGATTCCATGGCATCTCTCTGAAAGCAGCCCCTACAGAAGAAGAAGGAGAAAACGCTAACCCCACTTAAAGAGGTAGCAAAACATTTAATTTCTTATTTTTAATTCTGAATAATCGGTAAAAATTAGCGGTCCATATAGCCCGGTGGTGTAGTGGTCAAGCATGGCGGGCTCTGGACCCGCTGACGAGAGTTCGAATCTCTCCCGGGCTACCAAAAACAACAAATTTTCCAACATCACTTTTGAATATATGTTGTTAAATTGTGTAGTTAACATTTTTAAATAGTTTTCGAAGGTTTTTGAAAGATCAAAACCTAATTCTCTCGATTTTCGAATTAATTCCATCATCAACATAAAGAAACGACCTGCTCATTTTGCATTTGCCCCCGTTTGCACGCGAAGGGAACGGAAGCCCTCTGTTATAAATTTGTTCATGGTCGATTCTCGTCAGAAGGATGACTATGATGATGCTGATGATGAATATGAACTGGAGATTCTAATTTTCTAATTTCTAATAATTGAAAAAACAGAAGTTTCTAAAAACTAGGTCGATTTAGAAAGTATAAAGTAGAAACCTTTTATCTGCTTAAGCCAAAAGAAATGGAAAATTTTCGGTTGAAAAATTCTTCATTTTTAAGAACCAAAAACAGTAAATGGCGAAAATAAAGATGTGGTTAGACGGAGAGACTGCAAGATCTGCCATATTTGAGAGGAAAGAAGCTTAGCAACTTCTACATTAGAGCAATGGGGGAGAACGGCTTATTCAAAATAATAGACTTTGATAAACTGAGTGTTGCAGTAGATATTCAAGTTGCCAGAGTTACATTTTACACAGGGGTTCTCAAGATTCCGGGGAGTTACTACGGTTGCATTCATCATGAACCAGTTAGACCTATGATTGAGGATATTTGGGATCAAGCAGCACAGGAAATAGGGGTGCCTGCATGGTATCTAGATGAGCCTTTATGGTCGATTGGGTCGAAATTGTGTTCAAAAAAGGGGTGTGGGAGATGCCCAGTTGCAGAAGAATGTGAGAAGAATTTTTATGTTAAATTTAAGGGGTCAAATATTGTAACTTGAATGGGTGGGCTGGTTGTTCATACAGCTTTTTAGAAATAGAATACGTGAAAGCAGATTATTAACGGGAAAACTTCAACGAATAGAATTAACAGTGAAATCCAATCTATCTAAAAATGAAACATATATAGTCTCCAAAATTGTAAACGAGTGGAATTCTCAGAGAATTGACCTATCTCAATTATCTTTAAATGGAGTCAATTATGATTTATGGTTATTGCATTTTCATACGCGCAGAGATCATCTGCTCTTATAATCGCTGTTAGATGGATCTGCATTATCAAATAAGATATTTGCAGCTAACCGACTTCCGAGATTACTCGCAGTACAATGAGAAGATTCGTCTTGGAGCTGCGCTTCTATTTTTAGAGTTTAATAGGCTGTCCGGTCTCTGATGATTCTCTGGCTTTAAGGACGATCTCTGTTACTCGGAAGCAGTCTTCAGCTGGGACTTCGCATTTTTCCAGTCCCTTTATCGCATTGACGAAGTTTAAAAATTCATCCATCGGTTCATCTAAGGTTAATTCTTCAGCCTTCCTTTCATGCGTTATCAATCGCACCCTTGAGCCCTGCTCGAACGTTTCAATCACGCCTTGATTTCCCGCTATACGTAGAAGGTCATCCCCATGGGTCGCGGCTTTCATAGGTCTACAGTAGTCTAGATGGACGCATGCTGAGCCTCCGTTATCCATCTTCAGTATCATCACCGCGTTATCCTCCATGTCATGAGCCTCTGGATGTCCAACATTTGATTGATACGCCATAACCTCAGTGAATTCCCTACCTGTGCACCATCTTATCAAATCAACAGGGTGAATCCCTATGAAAGCCAAGGTTGAACTGAAGGTTTTATGACTCTTCTGCCACTCCGGTCTATCCCCAAGCTTATAGGATTTCTGAGCGTTCGCAAGGCAGACCTCACCTATTATTCCAGACGTAACGACCTCCCTGATTTTTCTGTACGATGGGGAGAAACGCATAGTCAGAAGCATTGAAAGCACAACACCTGACGAATTATATGCTTCTTTGACCATGCTGAGCTCGTCAAGAGTCATTGTTAAGGGCTTCTCGCTTAGTACGTGTATGCCTCTATTCATGCATTCCAGAAGAACATGAGCTCTTTCCCCATCAGTCCCAGATACACATGCAATGTCAATCTTCTCTTCCTCTAGAAGCTCAGAGATGTTCCTATAGAACTTCGTATCCGACGTCACTGCTGGATGCTTCTTTATACGCATTAAAGCCTCCTCAGAGTCGTCAGCCACCGCTGAGAGCACCACATCATCAATCTTCGGTATGCTGTTCAACACTACGCCTTGATGACCCTTAAGCCCAAGTATCCCAACGCGATAAACCATATAATCACCGCATTAGTAAAAAGAAACGGCGATATTTCATTTTAATTCATTCTAAGAATTATCCATCAGAATTTAAAGGCTCATCTTGAAGAACCTGTAATCTTTGAGGCTGAAGTACCTGGTTGGGTATGCCCATTCGACTCCCAGGTCTGAGTAAAGTTTCCGCTGCTCGGAAGCTTCATCAATTATTTCAACGATGCCGTTTATCAAGGTTGAGACTGAATCTCCCTCCTTCTTAATCGTCAAGTATCGCTTCGGAATATCTCTGATAGTCCCTGCGGATTCATAAGCTCCATTCAGAGTTAAGACGAATGGCCTGGTCATCGATAATGTGCAGTTAAGTTTACTGTCCACTCCACGTAGATATCTAGCAGCATTCCTGAAGACCTCGATTCTCTCATCTGCCCCGTCATCTTTTATGATTTCAACTTCGCCGTTGCCGTATTCGATATGTACATCTTGACCTTTAGTCCATTTAGCTGTTCCCTTCGAACCTACAATCTCATGTACAGGCATCTCATTCGTAGGTCCACATAACGTAGCAAAGAAGAAGACCCTAGCGCCATTCTCAACCTCAACTTCAAGGCACGATGTGTCTTCCCCTTCGATTCTATGAGCTCTGTAAAGTTCCGCTCTAACCCTCACGGGGCTCGCAGTCTCACCCCACTTCATGCTTGCGAAATACAAGCCATTCATCAAGTAATGCGATAATGGATTAGCGACCGTTCCGTCTAAGACGTATTTTCCGTCGTAAATGAACTTTCCAGCCCAAGCATTCCTTTCATAATATGAATCAAGCCTCTTCCATCTTCCCTTCACAACTACCTCTCTTATCTCCCCAAGTTTACCCCCACATATCCGCTTCTTCAATCCGCGAACAGTATTCTCAGACTGCGACTGGAACCCCACGGCGCAGAATCCCCGCGATTCCCTTTCAACCCTGATCATCTCGTCAAGGTCTTGAATCGTCACTGCTGGAGGCTTCTCAACCAAAACGTTGAAACCGGCTTTCAGCGCCGTTATGGTCATGTCTTTATGTTGATGAATAGCGACGGGAAGCGCAATTATCTCAACGTTACCAGCCTCATTCTCAAGCATATCCTCAAAACTCTTGTAAATATTCACATTCTTCCCTTCTAGGCGGGCTATCTCGTCTTTATACTTACTTGGATTTCTGATGACGACTGATGAGAGCTTACCCAAACCTTCCTTCTCCAAAACTTTAACGGCATGCAGATGAACCCGCGCGTACCCGCCGACACCAACCACCCCAAACGATACAGGCTCCATCCCATCCGATCTCCAATATTCAACGTTTAATCATATGCATTCTATTTTTCAACAACGATAAATAATTGACCATCCAAAAAGAGACCGAAAACAACGAAGATTCTTTCAGCCCAGAAAAATGGTATATATAGCTGACGTGCATATACATTTCTGCACGACCCTATAAATACCATTTTTTTACTATCACTCGAGAATTTTTTAAATAATCATAAAGGCACAATTCTTCCAAGACGTGAACTGCTTGTCAACCGCTTATAAGCTGAAGACATAAGTTTCGATTAGTGGTGTCGCCCGGATTTGAAGAGGAGCATCTGAAGAGACTTTGAAGAAACTATTTCTAGAAGCCGTTAAACGGAGAGAACCCTATTTCAAGTAGATGAACAAGCATTCCTTTAAAAGAAAGACAAAAATCAACTTCCTTTCCGAATCATGACGGATCTGAAGATGAGACAATGCGCTGAGGAAATGACCCTTTAGAATTAAATTAATAAGAAGATATATGGGTGAAAGAGCTAAAAAATAAGACGCTCATAACCGGAGGAGATTTCTATGAAGATATTCATCATGACAGATCTTGAAGGAGCAACAGGCGTTGCTGGAAACTGGTCAGACTTCAATCCTGGAGGGAAGAGAACATGAACGCTGCTATTGAAGGCGCATATGAAGCTGGAGCCAAAGAAGTCGTCGTCTTAGATGGACATGGAGCGGCCTTAAGCATAATACTTGAAGAACTCGACCCCGAGCTCAGCTCATAAGAGGAAAAAGGTTATTCAGTTACATGATGAGCTAGTTAAAGCATAAGAGAAAATGTCAAGCCATGATTCATAGTTAATTATTACTTACTATTCGAAGAAGGTGCGAGCAGCTTGAATACATTTTCACTCGCCGTCAACTCTTAATGGAAAAACTATGACAATTGCTGAAGTGCGAAAATATTTAAAGAAATAATAAAAAATTTAAGGAAGAAATCTTCAAATCAGCAACTGGAGATCTTCCTGAAGCAGGTCGGTTTATACTCAAGGAGACTTATGCATGATTAAGGTTGAACGGAAAGGGGAAAACGAGTTCTTAGTGGTTGTGGAGGAAGGTGGGTCAAAAACGGAGCATATAGTTACCCTTGACCAAAAATATTACGAACAGCTGACTGGTGGAACAATAACGAAGGAGAAGCTAGTGGAAGAATCCTTCAAGTTTCTCTTGGAACGGGAACCAAAAGAGTCGATACTTCGCAGGTTCAACTTGAAAGTTATAAATAGATACTTCCCCGAGTATGAGGAAACAATAAGCCGTAAAATAAGACACTAAATCGATTAAAGAACATCTTATCTAACGATCATTGTTTAAGATCATCAATTGCTATCTATCAGGTTAGTATGCGCTAAAACCAAAACTAAATAATGCCTTATTTTTTTGTCAATTTATAAAAATTTTCGAGATGAATAGTTTATTATGGTTACATAGATATCAGGTGATACCGAATAATATTACTCGTGAGCATGTTGTGAAGGCTATTAGAGAAATCGATACTAAAGGAGTACCTTCCAATCGGAATTCTAAAAGGTTCCTTCTTATTTATGACGGTAAAGAGTATCCTCCGAAAAATGTGATTTCATTAGCAAATAAATATGCTAATGATACGAGCCGGAGACTGATCTCTTGGATATCATCCTATTGTGTCTATAAAGATATTTGTGCTTTTTTTGAGTTTAAAGTTTTAAATTGTGACATAGAAAGAAAATAATTATGACGGAATATACGCGGAATAGCTCATGCTTATCCACTTTGACGATATCTTATGCTTCTGAATATTCTATCAATGCGGCCTTTACCATCCTCTGTTAAAATATAGTTTTTATCCTTTTTAATTATGAATTTTTCCTCTAATAGCGATTTGATGAGATTTTCGAATTCCTTTTCAAAATCGAACCCTTCTCCAAGATTAAATCCATACTTACTCAACATGGAAATATGCTTAGGTTTGAAGGTTCTTTTTAATGAATTGATTAGTTCCTCTTTTGTGCTTAGGTTATCTTCTTTGATCGAATATAGTATCCATATTTTGAAGGTCTCCAGTTTACTTAGACGCCAATGCTTTTCGAATGGCATCTTGTATCTGGATAAATCGGTTGCTTCTCCTTTAATGGATGGGAGAGCATCTTTCGATAATTCGACCCCGTCTATGAGAATTCTGACCGTGACGAACATGCCGATTAACGCATCGACAAAATATATTCCAAAGATTGAAGAAATGGCTCCTATGATGACTGCGGCTGCTACATAGATGTGGTTCTTGGAGTCGATTGACTGCGAAATAAGCGCTAAGCTTCCATTGCTTTTTCCCACATAACGTTGATAAAAATGCAGAATAGCCGCAGCTATAAGCGCTATCCCTTCAACTGTAACAACTAGATAAGGCAATGATATTGGCAGCGTCGTTGTGGTTATAGCATCTACGATCTTAATCACTGACTCGTATCCAACGCTAATAGCGGTTATAAACATCATGGAAATTATAATTAAGGTTCCCAAAAATTCCTTTTTGAATTTTATTCCAGCCCATACAATGAAAGCCGAAACCGTATCTATAGCGGCATCTGCGCCATCTGCAATCAAACCAACGCTGGCGCTAATGAAACCAGCTAAGAGCTTCATTAGTGCTAGAAAGAAATCGGTGACGACCGTGTTTCTTGCGGCGGCAGCCGGGCTTAACAATTGGTTCCTAATAGAAATCGTGGCTTTTTCCATCTCATTGGCGCTTTTTTCAGCTTCTTCTCTTCCTTTTTCAGTTAGCTCATAATTGTCCTTCTCATTCAGTCTGATCAAGCCTCTTTCAATAAGATCTTTACATTCCAGCTCAGCGTCGATTTGTTTTTCATGTTTTTCACGCCATTTTTTCATCCTTGCAGAATAATCCTCTTCCGGTTGACATCCAAACCAAGAGAGAAAACTATATACCTTTCTCTCCACTTCCTCATGCAGACTGTACCCAAATCCGTGAAAGTGATAAACAAACGCAAACGTTCTTTCTTCCAACTCTTTTAAACTCAATGGCCCCTCTTTCAGTAAGACCACTAGAATATATTTTTGAAAATCGCTACGTCGATGTTTTCTGATTCTTTTCAAATTTAAACACTCTATTGGTTTTTTCTTTGAAGGAAAATAAGCCATTCTTGGTAACGGCGTCCAAAAGTTTCCTTTCTGACCACCATGACTTCTGAACCGATAATACTCCCTTCACCTTTAGAACACGATGTATCTCCCGCATCACTGCATCTACATCATCCAACGCGTGAATGACGCCGAAAAGAAAAGTTACGTCAACGCTCTCGTCTGGTAAACCTGTTTCGCTAGCATCCGCAAGTAAAACATGAATATTCTTTAAACCCTTCTCCTTGATTTTACGTCGCACAGTCTCAACTGCCACTGGGTTAATATCTAATGCATAAACGCTTCCTTTCTCTCCTACTATTTTTGCCGCTGGAAT
>PIYH01000037.1 GCA_003601695.1 Candidatus Bathyarchaeota archaeon | reverse complement strand
TAAACAGAACATATCATGAAAAGTTCCTTCGGATTTGAAGGCATTCTTTATTATAATCTTTGAGTAGTTAGCTTGAACTTCCCAGATGCTTATCCCCCCGGTTTCCTCAAAAATCAACGATGAATTCTCATTCCTCTCTCTAATATCACTATATATTCTTCTTAACTCAAAATTTATCACTGCTGAGACATTTTTCAAATTGTTTCTTTTCATGAAATGCCGTGTTACATTTTCGTCGTGGATTCTGAAAATCATGATAGATGCAGGTTTTTGAGAATATAGGAATACACCATGCACGCTTCCAGTTATATTTCTTTCACTCCACGAGTATGCACACCAGTTCCTCGGAAAATCTATCTTGATAAATTCATTTTCAAACCGTAATTTTTCTCCTACGCTATGAGTTACGACGAGGTCATAAATTATTGAGAATCCTAAAATTAGTGATCCGAAAATTGTAACTAGAAAAATTATAAGAGGTAATCTAGGCAAGTTATATTTCAACCGTTTCCCCCAAATCTTAATTATCTTCTGCAACGTACAAAACAATGCTTTAATTTCATATTAATATAAAAGTTTCGGATCAATTTGATATCTAAAAAAAGGTAATCCGAGCAGCCGCTCTCGTTAGAAAGTCTTATTTTATAGTATGGAGAACATTGGAGAGTGTCCTAGGAAATGATTGTATGAGGGGAACTATGAGAGTTGCCATTCTCTATAAGCCGATGGATATAAGAATAGAAGAAGTTAAGATTCCCCAGATAAAGCCGATGAAGTTCTCGTTAAGATGAAATGTGTCGGAATATGCGGATCCGTATATTCATTACTATCTTCATGGACGCATAAGCTCATTTGTTGTCAAGAAACCTTTGATCTTAGGGCATGAATGCTCTGGGGAGATAGTTGAGGTAGGTCGCGATGTGTCAAGACTTGAGGTTGGACAAAGGGTTGTGATCGAGCCTGAATTTGTATGTGAAAAATGTCCTTACTGTAGATCTGGGAGGTATAACTTGTGCAGGAATGTTAAATTTTATGGAACTCCTCCATTTAACGACCTTCGCGGAATATGTATAACAGTATCGGAGCAAAAAGTGCAACCCGATTCCCGATAATATCTCGTTTGAGGAAGGGGCGATGATTGAACTGTTAGCCATCGGGATAATGACGGCGAAAATGGGGAAAGATAGACATAAATGATGTTGCCGTGCTTGGAGCGGGCCCTGTTGGACAGATGATTCTTCAAGCAGCTAGAGTCTATGGAGCACTAGGAATATCCGTTACGGACATGCTTGACTATTCGGAAAACGTTGTCGAGAGGATGATGAGTTTAACCGATGGAGAAGGAGTCGATGTGGTGGATGTCTCCGGAGCCCCTCAGCAATTCGGCAGACCATTGATATAGTTAAACTTGGTGGGCGCATAGTTCTTGTTGATTATCCGCCGGATGAGGTCTCGCTTCCAATCGCTGAGATATTAGCTAAGGAATTGACTATTCAAGGAATTCATAGATGTGCAAATGTTTATCCAGCAGCTATAAAGGCTGTCTTCCGGCAGAGCCATAGTTAAGCCTTACGTGACGCATATATTTCCGTTGGGAAGGATATTGAAGGGCTTTGAGACTCGCATAAGGAAGATCGGAAATCCGATGAAGATTCAGATGGCGATCTGAACATCCTAAAGGCATCTCTTTCGTCTATGCTTTTGTATCCGCTTTAATCGAATAGAAAGAAAATGATGCTTGAGAATAGGAGGATAAATAATTTTTTGACGTTTGAAGGGGAGGAAAATACGCCAAAAATCTTCTTCATCGAGGGGTAAATGCACTATATTAGTTATTTTGGTTGTATATGTATTACCGTGCCAACTGTTGCACAAGAACTCTCACAATATAGTTCATGCGACACGTATCCTTAAAGCTCACCGCCTCATCTTATTTGCTAAGCCCTTCCAACCCATTCTACTATAGTGCGTAGCTGTCTGAAGACTTTTCCAGTTGAAAAAATCTATTAGGTCATGAACATCAAATCCGTACTCTAAAGCGAGCTGCGAGGCTCTTTGAGCCCTAAACCAGTGTGGGAAAATATTTGTGTCAAGGCTACGAACGATCCTATAAACTTGCGTTCTCCCCATATGAAAAAGTTTTCCCTCCTTAATCTTATCTATGTATTCTAACAGAGGAGGACATAAGGGCTCATTCATATGGATCGGAAAAGTTCTGTAGCCTATTTTCTTCCTAGTTTTCCACCTCACTTTACCATTTTCATCTACATATTCCCCGATCTTGCTATAACGTTTAAGAACAGGCATTGCCTTCACTACTAAAAATGGTTTTTGGACTATAAAATTGTCCTTTCCCAACATGAGGACCTCGCTAACCCTGCCTCCTGTCTCAAATAAAGCTGAAATTAAGGCCCTATCGACCTCACGCTTACATTTTTTGATTAATTCAATTAAATAATCCCAACCACAGAAGCTTTCTACAATCTCGACGCTTCTTTTGGATTTTTTCAACAAGTGCGCCTCCACTCGACGCTTAAAAATGCAACATTATATATGTAATGTTGCATAAAAAAGATATTCTTAGATAAATTATTTTGTTATGTAGATAGATCTCGATATGTTATCGCCATTATCTACAGTTTCGAAGTGGATACAAAAGCATAGACGTAAGAGCTGAAAGTAGCAAGTGATAGAACAAGAAGAACTTTTATTAAGAAGTTATTGACATTTAGTAGGCTCTAAAGAGAAAAAGTATTTGGCGATGACTAGAAAAGTGAAGAATCTTCTTTGCTTAAAGCTGCCGTATGAAGAAAACCTTCGCGTCCTACTGGTAAGAAGAACTCTTTTAACAATTAGCGGAGGACTTACAGCAGGGTTAGCAACACTTTATGCTAAAGAAGTCTTAGGTGCGGACGCTGTCGTTCTCGGATTATTCGGATCGATATGGTCAGCTGTCTTTGTTCTCTTTATCCTAGTTGGAGGATGGATCGGAGACAGATATGACAGAAAGAATGTTCTTTTACTCGGAACCGCCCTTACACTTGTTAATCCAATGATCTATGCATTAGCCTCAAACTGGCAGATCCTCATACTCGTGAATTTTCTGGGAGCGATAGGCTCAGCTATTTCAAGCCCCGCCTACAATGCGATTCTCTTTTCATCAATTGAACAGAATAGAAGAAGCCAATTTGTAGCCACACTCACCGTGACAGCAAGTATTGTGAATATGATTACGCCTCCACTCTCAGCATATCTAATACAGATGATGGGAGGATTAGAAGAAATACGAAGAATGTTTCTCATCCAGTTTTTCATTTCATTCCTAGTCTGGATCTACACATGGAAGAGATTGAAGACAAATCCTTCACAAGAGAAAAGAAAAATTAGAGGGATCTCTGAAGCCGCCAAGGATATGTTCCTCCAAATGAAGAAGGTTTATCTACTATCAAGAGAAAGGAAAGCCTCATCTTGGATCATCTTATTCCTACTAGGCCCCTTCGCCTGGCAACTCTTATCTCCATTCTGGTCCATATACGCAGCAGAGGTCTGCATGGCTCCTTTGCTAATTATCGGCTTGCTTCCAACAGCAGATAGTATCGTCAGAATATTCTTCCAGCTCCCACTTGCAAGAATAGCTGACAGGAAGGGAAGAAAGAAAATCATACTCTTAGTACGGCCGCTACGTTATGCCGCTTTAATCATGTTCATAATTGGAGGAACCCATAAAAGCTCCATAACCCCATTCATTCCTATCCTCGTCTGGATGCTTGATGCCGGAGGAACATCAGTCGGTCCATCATTCTGGGCTCTAAGATCAGAGGTGATGCCAAAGAAGGTTCAGAGCACATGGAGCGCATTGCTTAATTTCGTTTGGTATCTAGCCTCGGTTCCAGCAAGCTTATTGGGCGGGATCTTATGGAATATCGATCCGAGATTACCGTTTCTCTTTGCATTAATTATCGATGCCGGAATTCGCTTTCCAATACTCATGAGATACGTGCCGGAGACGTTGGTTCCAACAAGAAAGACTCCGAGAATAGGTCCTCACATCTTAATTTATGGATTATCAGAAGCTGGACTGACCTCAACGGCTCGGTTGATTCAGAGAACGATGAAGGCCGAGATCGTAAATGCGGCTCATATAGATATGCGTCGTTTAAGCAGGATGTTAAGAAGTGAAAAGCGTCCAGTTATAGTTGAAGGAACGTCAGCTCTTTATGCGGCTAAGGAGGAACAAGAATCTATTAGAGTCCTATTAGTTGCTTCGAGAGAGGAGAGAAGTCGAAGGAGAGCATTGAAGGATAAGAAGCCAGAGTTCGTAGCGTTTAAGGAGCTTGAAGATGAGGACAGAAAAGTCGATAGAATCGCGAGGCGTCTTTACCATGCTGATCTTTCAAGGATGCCGCCCTTCGATGTTGCCATCAATACTGAGAGAGTCCCCCCAGAGAAGGTGGCAGAGATAATAGCAATACTGAAAAAGGAAGAAAAGAAGAAAGAGAATTCTTGATTTCTTCAATCCTTGAAGATATACTCTAGGTGGATGCTGCTCTCCTCATCTCGACGAATAATGTAATCTCCCACTTCCTCAACCATCTTAAACACCCACTTATATGGGAACTTTCCAGCTAAAAGAGCAGCTTTTCTCTTGTATGGAATGAACATATCGAGAAACTCGAATAACTTCCTAACTTGGCTGGATCTGAAGTATATTCTATCCTCATTTGAAGCCTTAACCTCGATCGCTAAGATACCGTTGTTCATAGTTGCGAAGACATCGGGTAGTGGTTCAGAGCTAGGCGCGGAACTTGGGATTCTCACAGCCCTAAATCCTAGAGACCTAAGTTTTCTAACAAGGCTTCTTTCAGCATCATATCCCTTCCTTCTCATGCTTCGGCTTTCCTTGGACGATAAGCGGCGACCTCTCCTTTTCCGCCTATCTTTTGAGAGAGCTAAATCTCGAAGCGACAAACATCTTCACCACTTTGATCATTCCTCAAGAGGCTTTATCGCAAGCCTCAACAAGTCTTGAAGCCAGTCAGAGAACTTGTGTGCATTTGCGTATTTCTGATATTTTTTGCGATAGGGCACCTTAGAGATCATATGTAACTCAATCATCTTCCTCACATAGTACTTGGCAGTTGATCTGGGAATTTCCGCTTCTCTAGCTAGATCGCCGCTCGTGAAGACCGGTCCGATTTTCGCATAAGCCTTCAAGACGTTTGCTGGAAATGGCATGGATAAATTTACTATCCTTATCAATTCTTTCGCAATTTTAACCGTTTTTTAAGCCTCCTTTCGGATAAAAGAATTGTCTAAAAATTAATAAAGATTTTCATCATGAATGCATATATCCAAGTATTGTTGATTCCTTCCCGATTCATCCTAATATTTTTAAAATTTCTTGAGAAGTGAGAGTCAAAATGGGAGATTTAATCAAGAGCCTTAACAGGATATTGTATTCCCTCCCCTTTTATGGATGGAAATTTTATCCTTATTCAAAAAGAATGGGAAAACTTCTTGCACCTTCTTTTGGGACTTATTAATTATCCATACTGAAGGCACAAAGAACGATCATCTAATCGATATCCAGTAATGTTTAAACTTATCCACATAGGCAGGCATATCTTGTATGAAGCTTCTGAGCTGAATTATAGGCACTATTGGAACGTTTCTGTAGAATGCTGAATCTGACGGAAAAAGCGAGATGATCAAGGGAATAAAGCACGCAGTGCTCCACTTTTCAATACCTATCTTTTTTAACATACTCAGCGAGTTCTTCAAGTTTTGAATCTGTTTCTCAGCGGCTTTTCTGCTTGGAATTCCCATCCATCCTCGACGCCACTGTTTGCAATCTGCGCATATCACGAAGGGTTTCTTCAAGGCAAGAAGATCGATCTCATATCTCCCCTCATCGAAACTGAAACGAAAATGCTTTTTGACTATAAAACCATTCACTTCAAACGCAAGTGATGAGATATTCTCAAATTCTTCCCATCCAAGATATTTGCAAATTCGCTCTATATCTGCCCCAAGATCCAATACTTTGACAGCTATTCTTATACGCTGCTCTGAATTTACCTTTATCCTAGATCCACTAATGCGAATTAACCCACTCCGCCTATTTCGATCCAAAACTTGACAGACAATCTCGGATGGGATCTTTGTCTCTCGGATTATTTCCTTAACATCCGCAGATCCATTCCTAGTCAAATTCAGAATTGAAATTAAAATCTCGCGTTCATTAATCATGGTGATCCATTAAATAAATTAGTAACATTATTGTTCTAAAAGGTTTCATGTCAAATGTTTATGCTTTTGTATCCAAGAAAGCCGAAGAATGCTATTTTAAATATTTCCCGACTGAATGCTCTCAAGGAAGAGGATGTAGGCAACTAGTCGCCTATGATTTTATATCTAATTCGTTTTCCTTCACCGTCAAAAATGGCAAAGTCCACACTCATCCTGTAAGGATAAGCCACAATAGCCATCACTCTTCCATAAAACCTATTAAGATCCATTACGGAGGGTTTTAATACTCCCGAAGGATGTGAATGCGCTGTTCCAACAATAGATAGATCTATCGGAAGCATATCCGCCCGAAAACTCGAGAAGCCAACTCCGTGAATTGAGAGAGGAGGTAGCTCAACCTCTTCAATCCATATTCCCCTCTTATCCACTTTCCCTCTTAAGAGAAGAATACCCTCCCTCGGATGGCACGCTGATGCATATTCAAGGACGCTTCGAATCACGGATTCCTTAATATACACGTCTCTCATAGATACGCTTTCTCCTAAGGATAAATAAGGTTTGTAATACATAAGCAACCTATAAGGGTTAGGAAGTAGATATGACTACGTCTTGTTCAAGTGGTGTCATCTCATCTTACCTAATTGCGTATGATTGGAGACGGATCAATGCTACGACGGAATTCAGAAAGACCATCCACATCTAAATGTTGATGTGCCGTTTAAGAGGCAAAGTCCCGGAAGAGGCAAGAGAGGCGTTAAAGCAGAAGAGCTCACAGGTAAGCAGAAAACGCCTAAAACACTACGGCGCCATGACAAACATAATATGTGGATTCTGTACAAAGGTTAAAGTTGTAAATAGTGACATGCATAGTGAGAATCCATCAAATATGCAAGGATCAACTTCGCGGCATACAGTCCTTCCAAGCATTTAAGGTAGATCCTTTGCCTCCCATCAGTCTGAAAAATTAGGTGTAAAAATTTTGTTGTGAATAATAATATGACAACGGCGAACCCTATAATTAAAAATCCCTCAATGAGACATGCAAAAATTCCATAATGAGCCAATAGGGTGTCTTCCAGAAGTCTATAAGCTAAAGTTTGGGCTCGGTATGCTGATGAGAAGTCTGCACTCTTAACCCAAAATAATTTACAATCAGTGTAATGATGGAGAGAATTATCGTAATTCCTAAAAAGAAATTTGAAAGTGAATTTCCAATCTCATCTCTAACGCTCAAAAATTCAGTTGGATTTTTTAGTTTTAGTAAATCAAACAATTTCATCAGAGCGTAATGTGTTAGTTACTTAATATTTTGGAGTGCCTTGAATTCAGAATACAAGTTTTGGTAGAGCATTTTGTACAGGGAGTATAATTTGGAATATGTTTCGTGATTCTTGTCATAAGGATTCTGTGTTTCCACAATCTTGACAGTTTTTCGACAAGCCTCCGTTACGGTTTTGTAGAGACCAATGCCAACGGCTCCAAGAATCATTGTTCCCAAAGAGGCTGATTCCTCAACATTCGTGAAGAGTACTGATTTGCCGATGACATCCGCTATTATTTGTCTCCAAACGCGACTTTTCGCCGCCCTGTCAGCAAACCTAATCTCTTCGATCTTCACGCCCAATCCTTCAATGGTTTCCGTGACATCTCTCAAGCTGTAGGCAACTCCTTCCATCACCGCTCGGACTACTTCTTTCCTGCTATGCGTTAGGGTTAGCCCGAAGAGAACTCCCCTCGCATCAGGATCCCAAATGGGGCATCTCTCTCCAGTTAAATATGGTAAAAAGATCAACCCTCTTGAACCAGGCTCAGAAGCTACCGCCTCATCGTCAAGAATCTCATAGACGCTGATGCCTTCTCTCCTAGATCTATCGGCCAGGTCTTTCGCGAAGTTATCCTTGAGCCATCTTAACGCTGTGCCTGCATTCGAGGTGGGTCCACCCACAACCCATAAGGATTTAATCACGTGAGGGTAACATTCCACTCTACCTAACGGATCGAAGATCGGGTTATCGACGCAAACAGCGATCTCCCCGGAAGATCCAAGGTGACCACTAGCCAACCCGGTTTGTATCGCACCCGTGCCTAATATATCGATATCATCAGCGCCTCCAACAACTACTGGCGTGCCCTTCTCTAGATGTGTTTTCTGAGCCGCCTCCTCAGTGATCTCACCTATGACTTCTGTTGGCTCGTGTATCTCGGGCATTTTTTCCTCTGGTATTCGAAAGACTTTCAGAAGCTCGGTAGACCATTCACCGGTTCTGATGTTGTAGAGGAGAGACCCTGAAGCATCAATTGGTTCTGTGGCAAAAACGTCTGTCAGCCTCAGCCTTATAAAGTCCTTTGGAGGGAGAAACTTGTAGGTTTTCTCAAAAACTTTAGGCTGGTTATCCTTTATCCACAGTAGCTTGGGGGCGGTGATGTAGGGGTCAAGCCTGTTTCCGGTTATGCGATAGATCTCACTGGGAGAAATCTCACTGCTTACGGCTTCGCACTGCTTAGAACTTCTTCTGTCAGTTAGAATAATGCAGCGTAAGAGCGGCTTTGAAGTCTTATCAACGGGAACGGCTGAATGCATTTGACCAGTAATACTTACTACACTTATTTCACTTGCACTAACTCTCTTCGTCCCAAGTACGCTTCTGACTCCTTCGACTACTGAACTCTCCCAATCTCTCGGATCCTGTTCGGCCCATCCTACACGAGGGGTGAAGGTGGGATGTTCCTTGCTATAAGCCACTATCTTCCTGCCGAGATCATCAAAAATGATTACTTTGCAAGCTGTAGTTCCTATCTCTATTGTAAGTATATATCTCCCTTTCATTTCTCAAACCAGCAAGATAGAAATGAGATGTGCTTGGTAAAACTACCTGAAACAGTAATGTAACGTATGAAATCTCTTGCGGAATTCAATAACCTCTTTGGCCAGCCTATCCGGGTTCTTCTTCTCTATAAGCGCATCTCGCATGAATTCAGCGATCTCTCTCATTTCTCTCTCCTTCATCCCGAAGCGCGTCATCTCCTGAACGCCGATCCTTAATCCCGTCGGTTCCTTTCTTCTCTCAATCACATCTGTAGGGACCTCCATAGCATTCACAATGATATGTATCTTCTCAAGATCTTTAGCTACAGCTCTCCCCGTACCGAATCTTGACACGTCAACTAGGATTGTGTGACTCTCCGTGAAACCCAAATCTTTGAACAGCACATCAAAGCCAGAATCATATAACGCGGCGCCCAACGCCTTTGCATTCCTAATTATCTGCATGGCGTATGATTCTCCAAACTCTCTATACTCCGCTAAAGCTAATAGAAGGCCTGGAATCCGATGTGGATGGTGGCTGTCAACTACGTTTGGGCACAATTTTACCCTTTTGAAGGCTTCCGGGTTACGAGACAGGATAATCCCCCCTTGGGGACCAGCGAATGTCTTGTGAGTGCTTCCCAACATTATATCTGCACCCTCATTCAGAGGTTGTTGAAACTGTTTTCCCGCGATTAGACCTAGAACATGAGAGGCATCATATGAAACATATGCGCCGATATCCTCAGCGATATCTTTGATCTCTCTCACTGGGTGTGGAAAGAGGAATATTGAGGCTCCCAGAGTTAACAGCTTAGGCTTATGTTCATAAGCTATCTGCTTCGTCTTTTCCAGATCTATGTTATATCTGGATGAATCTACTGGATAGTTGATCACCCGCAGCCTAACAACCTTGGCTGTTGTAAGTTTCGAGGCTGTTCTGTGACCCCCGACGTCCCTACCACACTCCATGACTACGTCATCTGGACTGGTTAAGCCTAGTAGGACGCCTAGGTTTGCTGTCATGCCCGAGATAGCCCTTATCTCCACAAAATCAGCACCGAAGAGCTTCTCCGCCAGCTCTATGCTCTTAAGTTCAATTTCCTGTATGTATCTATTTCCCCGATAATACCTAGTTCTCGGATCATTGCCAAGCCAATAAGAATATCTATGCATCAAATCGCTACATTGCACCTGCCTAACATAGGTGCTTGAATAGTTTTCAGAGGCTATCAGATTCACGCAGTTCATCCGGTAGGACTCATGTCTTCTAAGCTTCTCTTTCACCCAACTTATCTCGTTCAAGATTAATCACCATTTCTTCATCACATTTGATCAATGATCCATCAACTAGCCCAAATTCCATTGCATCCTGCATCGTACAAGATAGGTACTCACCTATATTTGACAGTTTCGCGCTTTCCTAGAATACTGTTTGTGGCTAGTTGAGCCCTTTAATCGCCGATTATTCACGAGGTATGCTGAGAGATTTACACTCTTAGACCTTATGCTTAATGGCTGGCTGATGCCCCGGAAGACAAGGCCAGCATATTTAGGCCTGCCCTATCCGAGACTGTGAAGATCCAAAAAATACTTCCCCTTCGACCTATCTCTTACTCTACGAATAGATCCATTTAATTCCTGGCAACGAAGAAGTTTGGAGAATGCAACGGCATAATATGAGTGTGCCTAAGCAATTATCCTTCAAAAGATTAAAATAGATAATAACATTAAGGAATTTTATGCAAGATAATCAAATGTATGGAAATTGGGGTAGGATACTAAGTGTTGATTTATCCCATAGAAGATCTACAACGCAGCTAGTTAAGGAGGATTTTTTCAAAAAATACCTTGGAGGTGTAGGTCTAGCTTCAAAAATTATCTTCGATAAAGTTGGAGCTGACGTTCATCCTTTTAGCCCGGATAACGTTATCGTATTCTCTGTTGGACCCTTCCAAGGAACAGGAATACCTGGTAGCGGAAGATGGAATGTTTCAAGTAGGTCTCCTCTCACTGGAATCTGGGGTGAAAGCTGCGGCGGCGGATATTGGGGACCCGAACTCAAAAGATCAGGCTTCGACGCTGTTGTCATTAAGGGTAGAGCTAAGTCACCCGTATATATTTGGATAGACGACGGGAGGGCTGAGATAAGAGATGGAGACAGCGTGTGGGGTAAGATGGTCAGTGAAGCCGACAAAGTAATCAAAGAAGAAATCGGCGAACCTGGTGCAAAGGCTGTTATAATAGGACCCGCAGGTGAGAAGTTAGTGAGATTTGCATGTGTTGTGAGTGATCATGGAGTTGGCGGCAGATGCGGGCTAGGAGCTGTTATGGGTTCAAAGAACCTGAAGGCTATAGCAGTGAGAGGTACAAAAGAGGTCAAAGTAGCTGAACCTGATAAATTGAAAGAGTACAGTGGAGAGCTTTATAAGAAGATTCATGAGGCTACGGGCGAACTTCGAAAATACGGCACAGCCATGTATCCAAAGTTAATATATGAGGCTAGAGGCTACGGGCTAGCTAAGAATTGGAGAGAAGGAGTATTTGATGGAATTGATGAGCTTACCGGTGATCGCTTTCTCGAGATAACGGTAAACCCGATTGCTTGCGCCGACTGCCCCATAGCATGCCATCGCCGCACCAAAGTCGTAAAACCGGAAAAGTACGCCTTTGAAGGATACGGTCCAGAATATGAGACTATCGGAATGATTGGTTGGCTCAATCTAATCAGCGACCCGGAGGCGATTGCCTATGCCGGTCACCTCTGCAACGAATATGGGTTAGATACGATAACAGCAGGCTCTATGATTGGTTTCACGATGGAATGCTACGAAAAGAGATGGATCAATGAGAAAGAGTTAGAGGGAATAAAGGCTGAATGGGGATCCCCCGACGTAGCTATAGCATTAATTCATAAAATGGCGAGAAGAGAAGGTTTTGGAAACGTCCTTGCAGAGGGCAGTGAAAGAGCTGCTAAAATAATAGGCAGAGACGCGTCGAAAATATTGGTTAATGTAAAGAAACTAGAACTTCCTGCGCATGACCCGAGAGGATTCTTGGCTATGGCTATAAATTATGCCACTGGGCAGAGAGGAGCATGCCATCAGCGCGGATTCGTTTTGCAGGATGAGTCATCAATCCCCGAGTGGGGAATACTGGAAAATCAGGAAGTCTACAGCATAAAAGAACCGGTGATATCAGCTATCAGATATCAGGATTGGGCAGAGATCTTTAATAGCTTGATCCAATGCGAGTACATGACATCTGGTGGATTAACGCTTAAGGATCAGATAGCTCTTCTGAATTACGTTACTGGTTGGAAGATGGGAGCAGATGACATGCTTAAAATTGGTGAAAGGATCTTCAATCTACAACGCGTCATCAACATACGTTTTGGAGTAAGCAGAAAAGACGACGCCCTTCCATCAAGAATTTTCGAGCCTTTAAAGGAAGGAGTAAACGCTGGGAAGATACCTGCTGCTTTTGAAAAAGCTCTGGGGGAATATTATAAACTTAGAGGCTGGGATGCTGATGGAAAACCTACTGCAGAAAAACTCAAAGAATTAAACTTGACAGAAACACTAATATTTCAGGTAGAAAAGAAGTCAGGAAAACAGATCTGACAAAAAATGGTTTATGAATCTCTTATTTCCTGCGATTTACTTCACATTTTTTTCTTCTTCAGCGCTTGAACAATTCATTAATGAAAAATAGGAGCCGCAGAGATCACGATTAGATATGTGATACTTATCCCGATGCTTCTTCAAAAATCTCTGAGCTCTGTGGTATTCCGTCTCCAGAATCGTCAATCCAGTGGAATATATAGTAGGATTTATGATACTCATTGAGGTTATTGAGTATCACTTCCTTGTAGTATATTCCTCCAGCCCATGTGCCCCTCCAATCGAACCCATACGCTACGAAGAACGTATTAGTTCCATCCGTGAAGACTTCGATAATGAACATGTCTTCGTGGCCGCTAGCCACAGAAGTCATGGGTAACGCCGCAACAACATCATCAGTTTGGTTCAGAAACATGCAGTAGGTGAAGTTAGATGCGAATCTCACTGGAGACAACCCTGCATCTTCATAGTATCTAACCGCCACATGGGGACATGGACCTCCGAACATGGCAACCACAGAACCGCTTATAGTAGTCGTATTAATAGCTCCCGATGGGAGCAGCCAGTCCTTCGTTGTATGGAAGCCTAAATGCTGAGGATTAGTACATAAGCCGTAGATGATCGATCCTGAAGCGACATCATAGGTTGCTTCCGCTCGGGTCATGTACGCCGGATCGGCGAATATGAAATAGACAGTGTTAGCTGGAGCGTTAACTATGAAGACATCAGACACCGTCAGCGTGGTCTCTCCGACTGTAAAAATGTCTGAAACGGTGATAATGTCTTGCCATGGACCTGTATTGATAGACATCTTCACAGTGTATGTTCCATTTGCAGCATCTTCCGAGAGCACGTACTGTTTCGGCTTCTCCTGCCAATATACGTCTGTCGTCACTATCGGGGAACCATTTGGATCTAGAATCGTTAAATACGGGTAATGCTCTTGATATGCCAGCGACTCAACTCTGCCAGAGTCTGTGAATATCCTCTTCTCCCCATAGATTTTCGCCATGATTGCTGACCCTGAAACATGCTCGGCGCTTTCATATATATAATCCACCACGTTTCCATAAGAATCCGTTAAATTCCAGAAAATCTGAACCATATCGCCTGGGTTATATGACCCATTGACCGAGAGCATAAATTGAAGCGAGCCGCCAAAGTTGAAGATTGCCGCTGAACCCGGAGCCTCCAGATTGAAGACACGCGTAGGTTCACACCACAAATCATAGCTCCAATCACCATTTTCCAGCCAAAGGTACGTATAAGCGCCCCACACATCCCATTCATCAGGTGTAACTATAACCTCGCCAATGTAGCTGAAGCCGAAGGGTGACGGCAAGCTCTGTGGATGAATGTATGCCCATCCGTACTGATTCTCTGCCACCTTGTGCAACGATAGAGTTAGGTTGGATGTCGTTTCAGGAGTCGGCTGGAATACAACTGTACTAGAGCTCGTACAGTCAATGTTTAACATGTAGAGATAATAGCTAATGGCTCCATAGTATCGAGCTGCTATATGATAAATTTCAGGTGTAACATAGATGACTGCTTGCCCACTATTATCTGTTTGTGTCACATCCAAGCCGAAGCCGCCTATAGATGGGTAAAGATCTATCCAGAAGTATTCTTGAGGTTGCGAGTTGATATTATATGCTTGAATCGTAAGCGGGATTCCCATTGATGCATTTAACTGAACCACCGTGACGGTACCTGTATTGATCTGTATGTTCTTTTCAAGAACGAAGAAGCTGTCAGTTCTCCCGCTATAATAGCGGTAACTTTCACCGCTCCACGCCATGATAGCATATGTGCCGTTTGGCAGATTTGTGTAGTAAATCCCATTTTCATCAGCTCTATCCCAGAATCTCACAATGCTACCCGTAGACTGATCCAACACGTTGATGTCTACATATGAAGCATGTTCATCATAAGTATTATAGACCTCTACAAGCAGATTATTATCTCCTATAAAGATAAATGATGTCTCATTTGTTTCTACGCCATAGCCTGTTATGTTTGCGGATACTTCAAGCCTATATGTTCCGAGTGTGGCTGAGCTCGGTAACCCCGAATAGATACCTGTGTAGACTCCGTCATTAGGTGTTGCATCCCCACCTGTTCCATCATCATGCAGGCTTAGACTTGCAACCTCGCTCCCATACGGGTCGTAAATGTAAGCTGTCACATCTGCTCCTGTTACTGCACTTCCATCCACAGTAATATTCGTCGTCACTTTAATGTTTTCATTAGAGGAATACCACTGCTTATTCGTTGACACAATTACTAAAGGAGGCGGAGCTCCCACTCCTTTAAGATATGTGGTTGGATCGCCGAGAAGTGTCCCATACTCAGCGAGCGTCTTCCAATCTAAGTAATACCCATCATATTCTGTGCTGAGCGGATGGTTCATCGCATAGTTTGCCAACGCTATCCCCCACACAGCTCCCGCGTAGGGCTTCTGAGAAGTAGACTGGTTAAGACAGTTGAAGAGTGCCTCAGTAAATCTCCAATCGATTTCACCGGCGAGACCATCCGTTATGTATTCGCCGCTATAGCCCCACGCAACTCTTGACGCTCCATAGTAGGCTATTCCGCCGCCATCAGGGTTCAGAAGGAAAGCTTCCCCTATGCAATCCCTATCTGAGAACCTCGCCGTCAAACAAGCCATAGCGAATATTACTGAAAAGTTACCGTTAACTTGGCTGGAAGCGTTTGCGTCGTAGTAGATTCCTCCTTCCCCGAAGCTCCAGCAATAGTAGTTGCCATGTCCAGCGAAGTTGATGAATCCGTATTCCCTATCTATTTCCTTCATCGCATTTTCCACAATGAGAGAATTAGCCGACTCGTAAAGCTTAGTATAGGAAAAGTTCGCCCAGAGTAGATTTGACTGTATATAATCTTTCAGAATCTCGCCTTCATATCCACCGAACGCATCGGTTCCAAGAAGCAGATACTTCATAAACCACTTATTGATGGGGTCATAATTTTGGATTTTGTTGATTAATTTTGACGCTTCATCTATAGTGCTGGCAGGTAGCCTACCGACATATAGGTCAGGTACACCGTCAACCGTGTCATTGCCAAGGTCTCCCCATCTACCGTCGCCATTGTCGTCCCAGCTATAATCTAAATCGGCATAGTAAAGATCAGTCTCCACGACGCTTCCGTCAGAGTCTCCGGTATCATCGTATCCATCCGGGATCCAAGCGTATCTAACGGGAACCTGATCGGCGTCACCGAAGATCAGCACAAACTTGATTCCCAGATTATCAACGGCGTCTTTTATGTAATTTCTGATCTTTTCAGGCTCATCTACTCCAGGATAATTGGAATATATCCACTCCGTAGTTACAACTATGGAGCGGATACCCGTCTCATTTTTCCATTGGGCGAGTAGAGTTGCCTTTTCCTCCAACAGAGGAGAAGTGATTATTGCTAGATCGATTGCGGATGCCAGAGGAGTCTCCTTCGCCGCTCCCGAGTAGATAATAGTTAACTCAGCTCTCTCAGCCCTAATTATACGTCCCTCGGCGGGATTATATCGCAGAGGATAAAAATACACAGCCAGGTACTTCACTCTGCTCATCGTTTCGGGGTCTAAACCTCTATAAACCCGATAGCTATACCATTTATCAGGATACCATCGTTTACTTCCATAAATCTTAGGGTCAGGCTTGCTGATGTCTTCCTTCCCTCCTGAGTTGAGGGGGTATGGCTTGAAGGCTGGGGTGACATTATATGTGCCCTTTAATTTTCTTTCTGTAACTTTCACATATACTCCAGAGAGAGTGTAGCCTCTATCCATTTTGATGATTATAACCTTGATTGGAAGCGCTGGATGGCCGGGTGTAGTGATGTATCTGCAATTGTGCATCTTAAACCATACGTACTTCCCTAGAGTATGATTCTTGACGATCATGGGCTCGGGAAACTCTAGAGTAATTATCCGTGAAAATGTAACTTCAGAAGAGATTCCTACATGGACATTCTCTCTAGAAGCCTCTATCTTCATCTCGTCAGT
>PIYH01000036.1 GCA_003601695.1 Candidatus Bathyarchaeota archaeon | reverse complement strand
ATAAGCGTCGTTCCTTAGAGGATCTTGAGACTGAAATTCTTAAGCTCTTAGAAGAGAAAAAAACGTTGCCCCTTTCGGCTATATGGAGAAAACTCAACTGTCATCTATGGGAAGTCTCAGCTGCTCTTAGGCATCTAAAAAAGAAAGGACTCGTCGAGGAATCTGATGCAACACTAGATGATTACCACGATAATTAAAGAAAGAGAGCATTCTTAAAGAATTATCGGAGCTTTCTCATCGCAACTTCAGCCGCTAGGACCATTGGCTCCCATGTCTCATTTACTGGTGGAGCGTAGCATGTATCAGCCTTAGCAAGCTCCCTCACCGTCATACCCTTCTGTATAGCAAAGGAGAGAGCGTTAACTCGTTGAGTTACCTCTTCTCCTCCAACTATCTGCCCACCGATTATCCTCTCAGTTTCTCTGTCGACTAATATTTTCACTCTTATCTGTTTACCTCCAGGATAATAATCAGCTCTAGTTTTGGAAGTTATAGTTCCGGATACTGTCTCGATTCCGGCACGCTTGGCCATGGCTTCAGTTAAGCCGACGGCGCCTATCTCTAAATCAAAGAGCTTCGTAACGAATGAGCAGAGGCATCCTAAGAATAATGAGTATCCGCCGGCGGCATTTATGCCGGCGACTTTTCCCTGCCTCACAGCTGTCGTGCCTAGCTGGCTAAGGATCGGTCTTTGAGTAATTGGGCTTATTGATTCGACGCAGTCACCAGCAGCATATACATCCTTTACACTAGTCTCCATCCTCAAGTTAGTCTTTATTCCTCCCATCTCCCCTATCTCTATGCCAGCCTCCTTTGCGAGCTTTACATTCGGTCTCACACCGGTTGCTATGAGAACTAAATCTGCAGGGATCTCATTTCCATCTACGCAAACCCCACTCACATGATCGTCTCCAAGAATTTCATTAACTCTCTTACCTATTATGATCTTGATGTCTTTCTCTTCAAGATATTTTTGAACAATTCTTGCCATATCTCTATCTAGAGCTGCTGGACAGACTTGCGGAAGAAACTCCACAATGGTTGTCTTTAATCCTCGCTCCCTAAATGAAACCGCCGTCTCCACGCCTATAGCTCCGGCTCCTACAACGATGGCGGCTTTTGATCTTTTTAAGGCCCGATGTATTCTCTTTCCATCATCAAGTGTTCTAAGAGTGAAAACCCCCTTCTTCTCTCTTCCTTTTATCGGCGGAATAAAAGGGTACGCTCCTGTTGCAAGAATCAAGCTATCATATTGAAGAGTCTCACTATCTCCTTTCTTATCTTCAATCTCCACCGTTTTATCTTCGACGTTGATTGCTCTAGCCTTAGTTTCCAGCCTCAGATCTATCTTCATCATTCTATAATATGATAAAGGAAAAACTATGAGATCCTCAAAACTAGCTATATGCCCTCCTAGAACAAATGGAATCCCACATGGGGAATATCCAGCAACGCTCTGATCTGTAATTAACGTTATCTCAGCGGATCTATCGGTCTTCCTAGCAGCTGAGGCGGCATCTGTTCCCGCGGCATGCGCTCCTATTATCACAATTTTTCTAACCATCGACCGGTCTCTCCTTAAAGATGCAATATTTATTCTTAAGATTACAGAGGTTCCTTAGTCGCTTTTCCAACAGCATCAACAGATATCACACGGCATGTTTGGAACATGCAAATTAACGTAAAAAAAGAACTCAATGAAACATAAATCTTTCGCACATATAACCGCGAATACTTCTTAGACTCTACTCTAAAATTAATCTATACCTCACATTAAAGAGGCATAAATATCTGAAAATCTCTTAGGAGACTTGATGATTAAGAACTATTGGAGGTCTTTACTCATTATATACGCGTTTTCTCCATCAGCATAATATCCTCTAATGATTCTTTGAACCTCAAAGCCGGTTTTTTTGTATAGATTTATCGCGGGGTAATTGCTGACGCGAACTTCTAAGTAGCATCTTTTAGCATTATATATCTTCACCATGTTCTCCAGAGCCTTCTCTATCAATGCACGTCCTATACCCTTTCTTTGGTGCTCCGGAAGAACAGCAATCGAGATTATATGTCCCTTCTTGGGAGAAGAGAATGGTATAAGACTGAATTGTGAAAAATCGATTTCTACTCTACACATTACATAACCAACTACTTCGCCATCTTTTTCTGCCACAAGAAAGATCTCCGGAAAGTTTTCATGGTGGCTAATGAAGAAGCTCTCTGAATAATTCTCAGGTAAACATCTACGATTTATGCTTATAACCCGTGGAAGATCTCTCAATTCAAATCTTCTTAGGATATATGAAGGAGGCAATTCTCATCACTTATTTCATGTTGATCTAGAAAATACCTAAAAGGCGAAAAAATTTATCTTTTCTTATTTAACCGCTAGTGGTGAACTACGTTTTCATAAAAGGTATAGTTAAGCATCCCTTTGGAATAAAGGAGAACTTTCCTTTACTTCCAACAGTATCTAGGAATAAACGAAACGCTTCATTAACGGTTCTTGCAATCTTCATCCTAGAAATTTGAGATATATAATAACTTGGTATCGCTGAAACGATTAGTATATTAGCCTCTTGGAGAATACTCATTGATCTATATGCTATGAGCTTAGGAATGCTAAACTTTTTCTTCAAATCCTTACGTAAATCCTTCAGATCTGCGGATTTAGACATTGCCTCTATGAACTCCTTGTCTCCGCATCCTGATGAGCACTCAGCAATCAAGGCTATGTTCTTCCTTCTTCTTAATACTCTTAAAGCACCATATAGACATGCAACAGCATCTTGGAGAGTTAAGTCAAAAGCTAAGCCTCCGGGGCTTACAAATACTACGTCAGCTCGGTCCTCTACAGGAACTTTGTATATATTTTCTGCAAATGTGATGGCTTCTTCAAATGCTTTATTAAAGTCGCCTGCAAATACCTTCACAAGATCGAAGGCGTCATTTCTAACGATGTTCACTGTAAAATCAACATCAGCGAGACTAGCGGCTTCAACCATCTCCTCATGAACAGGATTATCTCTCAAATTTCCCATAACTGCTTTCTCATTAAGTCCAAGCTGAAAAACTTTGTTTATAGAATCTATCCTTGCCACTCCAGGCATGATTAATTCGCATCCACCGCTATATCCGGCGACTGGATGCGGCTCAACCGGGCCGGCGAGAATCTTCACATCTGCCTCTGCAAACATCTTATTTAGGAAGATCTTAGTTCCACGTGAGGTTTTATCCATATATATTCCGTCATGACCGCTTGGGTCATGCTGCATAATCTTAAATGTTTCTGCATTAAGCGCAGAAAGGACACGGTCTGAAGATGCAGTCTTAAAGGGATCATGTGCAACTAAAACTATAACATCATTTTCCCTTACGCCTGACAATTTTAATTCTTCCATCAAGGCTGAGAGAACTATACGATCTGTTGAGACACCGGAGTCTTTTAAGACTATAGTTACCTTCGCTCCGGGTCTAGCTATATCTGCTAGGCGTGAGGATGCTAAAGGATTTTTTAGCGCGTTTCGCATCTCCTCTTGAGGATTCTGAGCTCCACGTACCTTCTTGGGCTCAATTAAGTCAAGCATGTTATTTACAGGAACTCTTACACATACTTCGGTGCTTCCATAAGGGAGCCATATCTCAACCATAAGGAAAACCTTCTACTCTTTTACGATTATCTTCCGAGGGAATCCTAGATGTTACTCAAGAGAATTATTGTTTGAGTATTTAAAGAAGTGGATTATTTTGTCAGCAATTATCAATGATGCCTCTCTTTGAGCTTCAATCGTCTGAGCTCCTATATGAGGAGTACATATTACGTTCGGATGCCTGATCAGCTCTAAGTTCTTAGGAGGTTCGGTTTCATAGACGTCGAGAGCTACACCTCCAATCTTTCCGGTGTTTAATGCATCTAATAGGGCTTTCTCGTTAACCACTTCTCCTCTAGACGTGTTAATAAGGAAAACTCCATCCTTCATTTTGTTGATCTCCTCGACATCTATCATACGCTTCGTCTCCTCTGTCAATGGAACGTGAATGGATATTATATCGCTTTGTCTCAGCAGATCATCTAAAGAGAGAAAATCAGCCTCCATCTCTTCCAGCAACTGTGGAGAGGGAGGAGTTCTTTTAGTCACAAGGATCTTCATTCCTATAGCCTTAGCTATTCTAGCGACTCTTAGACCTATATTTCCCAGCCCGATCAGCCCTAATTTTTTACCTTTCAACAAGAATCCCTTTAGCTCTTTTTTGAGCCATTTTCCCCGCTTCATTGACATGTCTGCGAAAGTTATCTTGCGGGCTAGAGCTATCACAAGTCCAATGGTTAATTCAGCTACGGAGTCAGCTGGTGCCTCCGGTGCGTTCACAACCCTGATCCCGCTCGCCTCAGCTGCCTTTAGATCTATGTTGTCAAGACCAGATCCCGCTCGGGCTATCATTTTAAGGCGTTTTCCGCGCTTGATAAGGTCACGCGTAACTTTTGTCCTGCTTCTCACAATAAGAGCGTCACATTCTTGAACTTCTTCCTTTAACATCTCCCTCCGCGTTAAGAACTTGATATCAAAACCTGCTTTTCTCAGCCTTTTAATACCCTCCGGATTGATGGGGTCGCAGATTAGGATTTTAACCACGCATTTTGCCTCCAGTTGTAAATGGTTTAGTTATGTCAGACGGTTTGACACAAATATCAATGTCATCTTCATATAAATTTTAAACACTTTTTGGGAGAAGGATACTCTAATGACTCGTAACTCTAAATCTAACACTCAACTGAAAGATTATATCATGAAATGAATCTGCCCAAAATAGATATCCCTGATAAAATTATAGTTTCTTTAAGGTTAATTTGTTAGTTAATCTTTCAAGGACTAGGCAACTGAAGATATTCCTATGTATGTGTCATAATGGATAAGTTTGTTTTTCATTTAAAAAAAATATATTAATACCGAAAGATTAATAGCTATTGGAAATTGCGAGGAAGGTGATTATTTATGGCTTCAACCACTAAAATTATTGCAGTTGCCATCATCGTGATAATTATCGCCGCAGCTGGTTATTGGTACTACACAACCACTCAGCCCAGAAAAACAGAGATTACTCTGATGACAAAGGCGGGAATGTGGGCGGACTTCATCAAAACTAGTGGTGTACTCGAGGATTATAAGGAGAGAATGCTTAAGGAAAAGAATGTAAAAGTTGAGGTTACGATTATCACAGCGCCGCATCGCGGCTACGGAGAAAAACTAATAACATCTTTTGCGGCTGGATCGGAGGGGGATGTCTGCTGGGTTAGCCCAACGGATCTATATAGACTTGCTGAGACTGAATATCTGTTAGACTTAACGCCTTATGTTAGCAAGTGGCCTGATTGGGAAAAATTCTATCCAGCAGCAAAGAAAGCCTATACTATAGGCGGAAAAGTCTATGCCGTTCCGAACGATGCCGCCACTATGGTTCTTTACTATCGAAAAGATCTGTTTAAGAAAGCTGGTCTACCTGTTCCTTGGCAACCTGAGACTTGGGATGAGGTAATAGAGGTAGCTCTGAAGCTCAAAGAGAAGTTTCCAGATCTTCCGATTATAATAGAGCCTTGGTATGAGGAGCAACTGCCAATCTACTCCGATGGAGGAGTAATATACGATCCGTCCGACGGCAAATTCATCGCTAAGAGTCCCCAGATACTCTACATGTTCAAGCTATACTATGATATAATTTACAAGTACGGCTTAATGCCCAAAGAATTTAAGCTCGAGAGATGGGATGATAGGAAGCTCTTCGCTGAGGGCAAACTTCCATTAATGATCGATGGAACTTGGTGCTACACCGAAAAGTGGGGGCCAAACGGACCTTATCCTATAGAAAATAGGGAAGAAATAATTGGTTACGCGCATCCACCAAGCTCTGGAAGACCAAATAATCCACATGGCAAGTATCCGAATACATTTAGGGACTATACTTGGGCCATCTCAGCAAGAACTAAGGAGCCGGAATTAGCGTTCGAACTTATAAAGGAGCTGACAAGAGCGGACATAATGGCGAAATGGGGCCATGACACATCTCATTTGGTGGTTAGAAGTGACGCCGTAATTGGAGACTACGCCGAAGATAAATTCCTACAGTGGAATACTGAATCCTTGAAGTATGCTGTTCCAAAGCCTCCAACCATATTATTCAACAAGTATATGGATGCTTTGAAGGAAGTGTTACGAAATGAGCTATTAATCAATGAAAGGACTCCAGAGGAATGCCTCGAAATCTTTGCTGAAAAAGTAACTGAAGAACTCGGAGAAGACAACGTTAAAGAAATACCTATACCATAATCCCCATCTTTTTTATGGAGTGATGAACTTGAAGATATT
The DNA here is from genome assembly GCA_003601695.1 of Candidatus Bathyarchaeota archaeon. GTDB lineage: Archaea > Thermoproteota > Bathyarchaeia > Bathyarchaeales > DTEX01 > B63. The sequence continues at coordinate 4,905 of PIYH01000036.1, read as the reverse complement.
AAAGATAAAGGCCTGGATAAGGGATAACTTAGACCAAATAGTCTTATCATTACTCATTGTTCCGGCATTAGCCTTAATCTTTACTTTTCAGTTTATCCCTGCAGCTTGGACCATATGGTTCAGCTTCACTGACATGGCCCTTATTGGTAAAAAGGCATTAAATTGGAGCTTTATTGGATTTAAAAATTATCTGGATCTGATAACCGATGTTTATTTCTGGAGATCAATGAATGTGACAATTCAGTACTGCGCTGTATCCCTAGTCCTCCGCTTCACGATTGGAATGCTAGCAGCCCTATTCATGACATTATCGAAAGTTAAAGGAAAAATTTTCATAGCAGCCGTATTTCTCCTTCCATCAGCTATTCCAGGAATCATGCACCCCTATGTTTGGATAAGTATGCTTGAACCAAACTATGGAACTCTCAATACAATATTAGGATCCTTTGGATTGCCACGTCAAAGCTGGACGTATGGAGCTGTTACTGAGAGCTTGATAATGATAAACACATGGGCTGGTTACACATTTACCATGATATTGATGGCGTCAGCCTTTAAGAGCATCCCCCGAGAATACTATGAAGTTGCGGAGGTTTATGGAGCATCTAGATGGCAAAAGTTTAGGAAGGTTACTTTTCCACTTATCAAGTTTCCATTGATATTATGTTTAATCTTAATATTCAAGGAGGATATAGATGACTTTACTTATGCATACATGTTTACGGGAGAGTCGCCACGCCCCGATTTTAAAACGGAACTTTTATCACTCTATGCGTATCATAAAGCCTTCCATTACTATGAACTCGGGTTTGGATGCGCTGTTGGTTTCATAATTGCGATCATAGTCTTTGTGCTCACTCTACTGCAACTGAAATTTGCGAGATTGTAGAAATATGGGGAAATATCTATGAGTAGCGTATTAAAAAAGATAGGAGAGCCGAGCTACACTCTTCTAGAATATGTTGTACTCATAACGTTAATGATATACGTACTAACCCCCCTTCTCTGGCTATTGGAAACCTCAGTTAATACGGACCCAACGCCATATTTATCCATACCGAAAGGAATAACAATAGATCATTTCATCGCAGTATTAACGAACAGACCTATAACTGGAGGATATGCCGCTCATCCAGTCTATATGACTAGGTGGATCATGAACAGCCTAATAATCTCAGGCACAACAGTGATCATAGTGGTTATGTTGGCGGCGTTATCTGGATATTCTCTTTCCAGACTGAGATTCAAAGGAAAGAATCTTTTGATGACGTTAATCTTATTATCGGGGTTTATGCCTCGTATGGCAATGATTCTACCGCTTTTTAAACTATGCAGAACACTGGGATTTGTAGATAACTTAATTGGCATAGCTATTGTGGTGTCATCGGGAACATTGCCAACTCAGATATGGATTTTAAAGGGATTCTTTGACCAGCTACCAAGAGATCTAGAAGAGCAGGCTTGGATATGTGGATGCGACAGAATATCAGCTGTCTTCAGAGTAATACTGCCTAATGTTGGACCTGGCTTAGCAGTAGTCGCGTTTATGAGTTTTCTAAGCGGTTGGGGAGCATTTACTGTACCGCTTATACTTATACGAAGAGAATACTTATTCCCAATCTCTTTAGGGATAGCTTCAGTATTCATACATAATCCAGGAGAAATAGGATTGGTTGTAGATTATGGTCCCACTTGCGCATTAGCCGTTCTTTATGCTGTTCCCTCCATTGCCCTTTACATATTGTTGAGGGAACGTCTTATGGAGATAAGGCTGGCTAGGTTGGAAGTGAGGTAAGATGGTGGAAATTACGCTTGAAAACCTAACCAAGTATTTCGACTCCGTAAAGGCCCTTGATAACTTGAATCTGAAGATACGCGACAAGGAGCTCATGGTTTTACTTGGACCTTCCGGATGTGGGAAGACCACTACTTTAAGGATTATAGCGGGGCTTGAAAAAGCTACGAGTGGACATGTATATTTTGGAAATAAACTCATGGATAGAGTTCCTGTAAGGGAAAGAAATGTTTCTATGGTCTTCCAAAGCTACGCTTTGTTTCCACATATGAAAGTTTTTGATAATATTGCATTCCCACTGATCATAGCAAAGTATCCTAAAGATGAAGTAAAGAAGAGGGTGAAGGAGATAGCTGAACTCTTAAGAATAGATAATCTACTCGATAGGAAGCCTCATCAATTATCTGGCGGCCAGCAACAAAGAGTAGCATTAGGTAGAGCGTTGATAAGGAAACCAACCGTTCTCCTTTTAGACGAACCTCTTGCAAATCTAGATGCAAAGCTCAGAGTAGAGATGAGATCCGAAATTAAGAGGCTTCAACGGTCTTTTGAGAGTACAGCCATATATGTAACACATGATCAAGTTGAAGCGATGAGTATTGCAGATAGAATAGCCGTCTTAAATAATGGACAATTACAGCAGGTTGGAACGCCAGATGAACTATATCACCACCCGGATAATATATTCGTAGCCGGCTTTATTGGAACACCATCCATGAACTTGTTAGACTGCTCCTTTGATGAGGAGAAGAGCATTCTAGATTTCGGACCATTCACGCTTGATGTGCCAGAGAACATCAAACCGTTACTAAAGGGATCTAGTGAAGTGATTGTTGGCATAAGGGCTAGAGACCTACAAGTTTCAAAGGAGAAAATGCAGAATAGCATACCCTTAGAGATTTACACAGTTGAGCCTCTAGGCGAAGAAACAATAATAATTCTGATCTCTGAAAACGTGAGGATTAGAGTTGTAACGCGCTTAGAATTCAAAGCGGATATTGGAGAGAATGTATGGGTTTCATTCGACCTTAATAGGATACATATCTTTGATAAAAAGACGGGGAGAGCGATACTATAACTTTATAAGATGATCAACGAAAGATAAGAATACTGTTAATGAAAAATTTGACAGCTTGATTTTTGCATATAGCCACATGCCGCGAGGTTTCCAGAAGCCATTCATAGGTAAAAGTGAAAGTGCAGTAGACGGGGCTACTATGAGATGATCTATGAAGACTGTTCAAGTGAGAAGATCTCGATAGAGCATGAATGGAATATCGCTGAATGAAGCAAGAATATGGTGAGTTGGCTATAAAAAGTCGATGTCACCATCAAGCTTACTCAGCTTTACATCTCATGTTAACGGGCGTCATAGGCTTTTTGAGACTTACTTGGGAAACTCAGCGTTAAGCCGCCTCTCAGGAATGAAGTGAGAGAATTCTTGAGAAACTTTTCCAGAAGTAGCGGGGTATCATCCAGCAGATGACTGGATATAACGTGGCGATTTGATGGAATTCTCAGAAATGAAGCCCCATTTAAACAAATGCATCAAGTAGAAGCAGTGTGTAGATGTGCTTCCCGCGTGTACACATCTCTAAGGAAAAAGAAGAAAAGAATATTGAGATCACCGCATCAACTTTATCGTCTTTATCTCATATTTAGAAACTGGTATTTTCACCTCTTTTCCAAACAACTCTATTTTGGAAATCGGTTTCTCTATAAGATTTGTTTCCACAGCGTCTCTGAAGGCTTCATCTATTTGAATCGTTACTTCCGCTTCTTTACCTGATATCTCATAGAATCTAAGTAATAATTCATCGGAGTTCTCAGCCTTCTTTATCACCGTTAAGACAACATTACTAGGCTTGATTGAGACGAAAGAGTGTCTCTTGGGTAACTCTCCGCTGTGGCTGATCTCCATAACTGGTATAAGCGGATAATTGAATTCGTAAGCTCTTCTGACAGTTAAAGCTTCTTTAAAGTCAGAGACATGGGGATAAAGTGCATAGGAGATCTCGTGAGTTCCTTGATCAGTCAAGAGTTTAGTCTCAGCGGGATTTACCGGTAATCCGAAGTGTGCTCGCATCTCCACGGGATACTTTGCACTTCTCAGAAGCGTCATTCTGACAGTATCATTTACTACATCAAATCCGTACTTACAGTCATTTAGCAAACTAACCCCGTAACTGCCATCATCGTCCGTGTGATCTATCCATTTTTGCCCTGGAACCTCATACTTCGCTCTCTCGGAAAGAGTAGCATTTGGTGAGAGAGGATTTCTACGAATTATGAAGCCGTAGGGAATCTCGTATGCTGTGTAATCGCTATGAACATTCAATGGAAAAGATACTTTTGCAAGTCTATGCTCAGCATGCCAGTCTACATTCAATTTAAAAATTACCATAGGAATTTTATGATACAATATAATCTCTTGGACGAATATAGAGTCAGGTCTTTTCTCTTGAACGTACTTGTACTTAACTGAAACTGAGACCCTAACTGGTCCCCTCTCAGATACTTTTACTTCTTCGGGATTCTTCAGTTCAACATACTTAACTCCCTCGGGTTGTTGGTAAATATATATTTCCCAAGCGTCGAAGTGTGCGGCGTCCATTGGCAGAATTACGCTACTCCTTCCACTTACTGGATGATCATTGTATATTTGAATTATGTTTCCGGAGCCTTCCAGGACCTCCCTGCCGCATCTCTTATCATATATGCCCTTAACTAAGCCCGTTTGTTTATCAACCTTAACCGTAAAGAATCCATTCTCAAGCTTTATCTCTTTCTCATCTTCTTCAACAGATACTCCTGTGCGAACTTTTCTCTTTCCGCATCCCCTCTTCGCCTTGTATTCTCTATAACCTATCGAAGGAACATCCTCCGCTACAAAGATTATTTTTTTCTCTTCTTCTAATAGCTGTGAAGGAATGAGCCGACCGTTTTCATCATAGATCTCAACTTGCTCTTCGAGCTTGTCTGCCGCCATCTGAACGATACCAGTCCTCCGCCATGAAAGAGGATTGAAGACTATGATTGATTTGCCATCTCCAGAAGTATCAATTCTAGACGCTATCACTTTCAAAGATTCTGAGATTATGGAGTTAACG
>PIYH01000035.1 GCA_003601695.1 Candidatus Bathyarchaeota archaeon | reverse complement strand
GATAATCCGCCTCCCACAATTTTTCACATGCTTGAAAAACACCTCGGCCGGAAAATCCATGTTATTTTGAATCAATCTTATGGATATGAAGGTATTTTGACGGCGGTAACACGTAATCCGCCCGGAATATGGCTTTCAGAAGGTAAAGCAACAGTTCTTAGATCCACTATTGCCCAGCCTATTCCTCAAGTCGTGAGTAAAATTGATAAAAGCGAAGTTTTCATAAATCTCAATTCTGTTCATCGCATAGAAATCCTCCATGACTAAAGATTAGTGCTGATCTTTCTTAACATCTGTAAATCTACATTCTCATAAGTTTATTCTAAAATTTAGTGCCGCTACATCTTAAGAGCTGACGAGACGATTACAATAGTTAGAGTGCTTCTTACAGTGCTAAAATATTTAGCACAGCTAGAGTTGCGTAGATAGCTTCCTCTGTTCTAACGGTCTCTACGCCTTGATTTGGAATCATATTGATGATGAAATCCGCCACATCCTCAAGCCTAATATTTTCTTGTTTAACGATTTCTTGAAGCCCTTGAGTTGGGGAGCCAAAAGCGACGAGAACCTTATTGGATCTTTTCCAGCGGCTAAGCAATCTATCTGCAACTTCCATTACTGGATCGCCGCGCCGAGACGTTGCGATAACTAAGTCGTATTCTCGATTTTTCAAGATGCTGCCTAGAGGAGAATTAGACTTCTTAATGCGATAGCCCCAGTAAAACTTCACTTTATCGGGACTCATTACTTCGCCGACTAATTCTCTACCTTTCCTTCTTATTACGACTGTTACTCTAGAATTAACTTTCATTCGTACACCAGGGGCTAGAAGCGGCCTTTCCACGCCTATATCTATATAAGCTCCTTTTTTGCTTGTTGAAATTACTACTCCTTCACGATGTTCCCCTATCTTCAAATCTTTTTCTCTGTTTTGAGTTGGATGATGAGGGGTCCTTAGGGGAGGCAATATTCCAACGTATCGAAGTTCAGGTCTAATCTTGAATAATCTTTTCCTCAAGTATTGTGGTGTCTCCATATATGAAAGGATCATCTTGATCAAATCCGCATCTCCAGTCTGATCCTTGCTTAGAAGATCTGGATAAATCAATGCTTCATCGATGCGAAAGATTGCTAAGGCCCGCCCAATAAGTCCTATTCTAAGCGTCTTTTCCCTCAAATGCGGAATATCTGACGTGAAGGATGCAGGGATGGCGATTGAAATTTTTATCTGTCTTTTTAAAGGATGAGAGAGCTGCACAATCACCGCCATGTCGAGGAATATCTAAATAGTCAGATTATTCTTCAAAAAGATAATATTTTTGGCTAGAATGAAAAATTTCGCTATTCAAATTATCGGAGTTCGAAAAAATAAAGCCGATTTTACTAGTACATCATCCTTCTTAAAACCTTTTTTATCTTTGAGGAGTAAATCTTTATAGCATGTAGATATACTGATGTATGATTAAGTGTTTCATGATTCGCCGCCTATCTCTCTAGGCTTTCATTCATTAAATGATGGATTATGGCTCTGGGAGGAGATTGGATGGAAAAAGAGGAGGAACTACTAGAAGTATCCGCTAAATATAAAGATGTGGAATTGAAATTGAAGGGTAAACCAGACGACGTTATTAGGTCTCTTTTGAAGTTTATCCAGCAGATTCTTCCAGCATATGATCTAGCTTCTAAACTTATCTTAACAGTAGATTTAGAAGATCTCCTAAAACGCTTAGAGGGTATAATAGCATTTACACCTGAAGGTTTAGTCGTCACCGTTCCAAGGGAGAAGATCGGCGGGGAGAAGGATGCCATATTGCTTCACCTCGTTAAGGCATATGTCGGATGCAAAACTGGAAGACTAGATAAGGATTCATTAGCAACGGTTGAGATCGCCTCATTAACTGGTGGGAAATCAAGCACAATAGCGGCTCGCCTAAGCGAATTAGTTAATTCGGGCTGGGTTGAAAGGGTTGGACGCGGGGAATATAGGATAACAACTCTGGGAATTCGCAATTTTATTGATGAAGTTTTGCCGAAAATAGAGAGTGTGGAGATGGAGCATAGTTGAAGGAATCTGAGAAAGTAAAGGTTCATATTGAGCTCGGTGACGCTAAAGCGAATTTCGAAGGAGACGTGAATCAAGTCTTTGAGTTAACTGTAAGGTTTTTGACGCAGATATGTCCGAATTTGAAAATTCTTCAAAGATTAATTTATACACCAGATATAACAAAGCTTGCAGAGAAAATTGAGGGGATAATCGAGATATCTCCTGAAGGACCAATTATGCCGTCTAGCCTTGACATTCCCACGAGAGACGCCGTGTGCCTTGTTCTTCTTGGAGCATATCTGGGAAAAACCTTAGGAGTCCTTAGTAAGGATTCTATCTCATCAAGAGATCTTGCCAGAATAACTGGGAAGGCGCGTAAAACCGTGTCTAATGAGATGCCTCGTCTCATTTCCGAAGGTGTGGTTGAGAGAGAACATCTGAAGGAGAATATCGTCTCACAACCTTAGGTATAAGAAAAACCGAGAAGATAATTGAGTACTGCAAGAAATAGATTCATCGATTCCTCCTGCTTTCACAGTAATCTACTAATTTTTTTAGCTATCTTCTCCGGCTCGTCAAGATCAACTCCTATAAAGGGGACGTAAATCTCTCTCTTTTTGAGGCTTTCATTAAGCATTCTAATGAAGATTCCTTCCTCCTCAACGTATCTCTTAAAAGATCCTTTCCCAACAGGCGTACATTTTACTCCACAAGTGGGCGACCTCTCAACACCTATTACTGCTAGAATTTTAATGCGAGGTTCCTTAGCATTTTTGATTAGATTCATTAATTCTTCAGCGGCTTCTTCAGCGAGTTTTCTGCAGTGCTCCCGAAATCCTGGTAATTCTAAGTACTCATCTTTTGTTCTAGGTGGTCTTGGATTGCCGCAAAAGGTGAATTCTGGACATGGTAGCTGTATGATACCCATCCTTAGACGAGCCGCGATGTTGAGGATCCGAATCGTCATTCCGCGATTTTTTTCTATTGGTTTTTCTCTTTGCCACCATCTTGTTGATCGATTGAGTATACAGTGAGAAACAACTAGAATTGGTATCTCATACATTGCTTTTCCCTTAAGTTTTTCTGTTGAATTCATGCTTTTGGAGGGCGTTTCTGGACATAAACGTATCTTCGAGGCTTACCCTCACGCGTGAGTATTCCATCTCTAACTAAATCGAGTAAAACATGTGCTACTGCTGTCCGATCATAATGGAATCCTATTCTAGTCATTTCTTCATGCACTTGACTTAGTGATCGTGGCTCCGTGAAGAATCCTTCTCTCCAAAGTCTCTCTAGAATTCCTCTGCATGTTTCGGCTCTCTCAGCTCGATATGCCGCCTCCCTAATTATTGGAACTGGCTTTTTTGCGTATTCGGTTATTGTGGAGAGAACCTTATTGACGACTCTCTGTATCTGGTCTTCTCGGCATTCTATCTCGAATTCAATATTCCCAACCTTCATTTTTATGTAGATTTTACCTTCTTCAGTTTGTTTATTCGCCAATTTTTTCACGTTCAGCACTCTTTATTGTTAATTGTTATTGTGCATCTTGTACATGCGCAACACTTATATAGGAAATACGCTCAACTATTCTTTTGAATTGGTGAATATTGTTGATTGGGCAATTACAATATGAAACAACACCAAAATATAGTTTTCCACGATCTCTCAGAGATGCAGGAATCTCAAAAAGGATAGTGGAGCTAAGTCTTAACTCCATGCGTACAGCAAGTGGGAGAATCTTCGATGTAAACAATGAAGAATTGGCAAGTTTCTTCACTGAGCGTGTGGATGATAAATATCAATTGCCAATCAAGGATGAATTTTTCCCTGCATCAATAGTGCCTTTAAGAGCCATTCGCGATGAAACTCCAATAATAGGGATAGATGTCTCAAGTATAAAAATCGGCGTTACTGATGCCGGAGCTATATACGCCGTAAGAGGAGCAGTTGTGACCAAGATAAATAATCGCTACAGGTATGTTCGCTTTGGTCCTCTTCCTTTCCACATAACAAAAGAGAATATTCATGAGGTATTTAGCGAGCTGAGCAGGGATTTATCCGTGAGATTTCATCTCTCCCCCTACATTGATTCTCAGATACATCTATGCAATGTTATCGAAAAAAGGTTACGAGCATATGTTTCTCGTCTTGTAAGGAGAAGCATAATTTTATGGGATGGTTCTTTAACCGCGGGGATGCAGAGAAATCTCGTAAACGACCTTTCAAAAATGCTCAGAACAGCCAGAGAAAACTCTAACATAGTTATAGGAATCTCTAAGGATACAAGTCTCAAGTTTATTGGATGGAGAATAACGGATCTGCTCAATGGATACAAGCCGCCTTGCCTTTTCGAGATAAGATCACCTTCTCTCTCACACGCTGGCTCCTTGAGAGTTCTGGGGAGAATCTATGTGGCAAGGCTAGCGAAAGGAGGCTGCGCTTTCCGTCTGGATATTGACAAAGCAATTCCCAGAGAAGAAAGTGTAGTGGCAGTTGAGAAGCTTATAGGCAACGAGATGCTATATCAGGGCTATCCTGAAACCCTACGTTTAGCACACATATATTCCACATTCACGGCGAGCGATGTCATAGGAATACAAAGATTACTGATTAGGAAATATGGGCTTAAACTTGTTGCACATGACAATATGCATAGAACTCTCTTTGGCCCCTATGGGACGAGGCTTGGAGATTAAATAAGATGAGACTCTTCAAGAAGACTGGTAACACCATGCATATTCTATGTTTTCCAGATGAAGAGGTTGAGAAAGGAGAATACTTGCTCATAGAGGATGAAAAGGCTCACAAGTCAATGATAGTTCAAGTGATAGATATTGAATTTGCAAATGTACCTGGCGTAATGGAGGAGATGCTTCGTTCTTCGAGCATTGAAGAGTTTGTTGAAGGCGAAGATGATGATCCATTAGATATCATGTCACATATACTATACATACAAGATGCCCGCCTGCTCATATGTAAGGTTCACGGAACGATAGTTAACGGTAAGCTTACATCTGAAAGTTCGTGGCTTCCCTCGAGAACACATTCAATAATACGTAAGATCCCAACTGAATCACTTGTGAAACTAGCTAATATTGAAGGAAGCCTTCCAATAATGATTGGGGAAACACGAGACTCCTTTCCACTAGCTATTGACGCACATCAGCTAGATGGCCGATTAAGCATAATCACGGGGAAAAAGGGGACGGGTAAATCACATCTTTCAAAGATACTTGCATTAGGCCTTGCTGACTACGGCGCAATCGTCGTAATTCTAGATCTTAACGGAGAATACACTAGTCTAGGATACAACCAGGATGGATCTAAAAATAGATACTACGATAAAATTAAGGTTTTATCTCCCGGTAAAACTTTCAAGGTAACGTTATACCAAACCAACCTCTACGTCATCATGAGAACGCTTGTGTATGCCTTAGGGCTTCCGGGAACATCAGCCCGTGAATTTCGTCACATATGGAAGTTCCTCGAAAAAACTGGAAGATTAACGCTTCATGATCTTGGGGAGGCTATACAAAATTGGAAATGTAATCAGCATGTTAAAGACGCATTATATTCGCGGTATTCAGCACTTGTTAATTCTGGATTTTTCACTGATAATATGGCTGAGGCGATAAGCTTTGAAAAGATGCTCCGCAAAACCGAAAGGAATGGGGGAGGCATAATAATAATAGATCTAAGCGATACTTCGCCTTCTGATCGTCAAATGGTTGTGGAGTATGTTCTTGCAAAGCTTCAGGAGGCGCTTTCTCAGTGGAAGATAAGAGCAGTCTTCCTATTCGCCGAGGAGGCTCATCTTTACTTGAAGGAAACCTACTGGGACGACATAGTCACAAGAATGCGACATTTTGGACTATTCACAACTTTCATAACAAACCAGCCGAATACGATTCATGAGAACATATACCGACAAGCTGACAACGTCTTTCTTTTAAATTTTGTTAATGAACATGATCTTCAAATAATCTCTAGAGCGGCAAGGGCGGATGCTGAGACCATAACCTCGATTGTACGCGATTTGCCTTCTCATCACTGCCTCTTATTAGGAAAAGTGGTAAAAGATTTCCCGATAATAGTGAAGATCAGATCTCTAAATGTAAAGACAATGGGTCAGACAAGATTCTTCTTCGCAGAAAAAAGAGAGATATGAATCTGAATAAATCATCACCGTGGAGAGAAGTCTCAAGTTTCAGACAGTCATCTGCGTCTTTTTTAATAAATTGAGACCTTCTTGACTCCCTTAACTTTTAGGAGCTCTGGAATGATCTCCCCCGGGATCTTCTTTTCAGCTATTAATACGAGCTTCGGCTCCGGAGTTAGTTCAGGATCATCGACGATTGCTTGTCTTATGCTAATCTTCCTTTCAGCAAGCAGAGAGGCTGAACCTGCTAGAATTCCAGGCATCCTTGCATTAATAGGGGTTATCTCAATAACTCCAAAATTTAGGTATCTGGCAACTTCTCTAAGCGAAGCTCCCGCCGGCTTCAAGTTTCCGAAGATCTCTTGAAGATCCAAGTTTTGTTCAATCGTTCTTATCGTGCGAATTACTGTCCTCCTGTCGACGCCTGCAACACGACTTATTTCAGTTACTGGAATCATGATCTCATCACAGTAGATCTTTCCGTTTCTTATGCTGAATCCGTATTGGATAAGTATTCTTGCAACATTAAGTCTTTCAGGGTAGCCTTTCAAGTATTCCGCTACTTTCTTCCACATTTCCAAGCGCCTAAAATCCGGCTTATCCACTTATTATCTTTCCATCTTTAGAGATTTTAGTTTATCTTGACGATTTCCTAAAATTTCTAACTGATAGTAACTGCTTAAGGGTTTCAAAACTTATAGTTGCTATTCTTCTTGGACCCGGAGAGAAATCAAAGACTTCAACGGATATGAAATTTTCATATCCTATTTCCTTTAAAGTATCTATTATCTGCTTAAAATCCACATTTCCGAATCCAGGTCCCAGCATATTGTCGTCGTTAGCATGGAAATGAACAAGGTAGTCTCTACTCGCCCTTATGATGTCAGGTAAAGGTTTCCCCTCATCAAGCATGCTATACACGTCTAGGTTAAGCCTAAAATTTGTATGAGAGACGTTCTCTATCAATCTTATAGCCTCCTCCGCGGTGTTTATAAAATTCGTTAGCGACCTAGCCAGAGGCTCAAACGCTATTATAACGTCATAATCCTCAGCAAACTCACTACATGCCGAAAATATCTCTTCAGCATACCTCCAAGCCTCATCTCGAGATACTCCTTTCAGAATGTTTCTTTGATTGGGAGATCCGAAGACCATGATTCTTCCGCCTATGTCGCTTGTGAATTCTACAAGATCGCAAAGATAACGCTCTGTACGTTTTCTCACGTTTTCGCTCGGATGGGTTATGTGAAGTCCCTTAGGACCTCTAAGGAGCCAGTGGGTTCCAACAATCTTTAGACCGTATGAGGAGGCTACATTCTCTATCTCTTCACGTTTCTTTCTATTTATATTCCTAACATCATCTGATATTATGAACGGAGCTATCTCTACGCCCTCGTAGCCGATATCGGATATAAACTTAAAAACTTCCTCCATCCTCCATCCTTCAAAGATCTCGTTACATATGGATATCTTCACACGGAACCACCTTCCATTATATGCGGTCTCGAAATAGTTTATATTAACTCAATAATAATTATTTAACAGTTAGGAGTGGAATCTATGAGTGTCCCACTGGAGAAAATAGGCAATTATACTTGGCGTATCCCTAAAAGGTTTAAGCCTGGAATGCGTGTTCCCGGTTTGGTCCTCGCTGATGAGGAACTACTTTCAAAGATGAAGACTGATAGAACGCTGATTCAATGCGCAAACGTAGCTCATCTCCCTGGAATATACAAGTATGCGATAACACTGCCAGACGGTCACGAGGGATATGGATTTCCAATAGGCGGAGTGGCGGCTACCGACTATGAAGAAGGTGTGATTAGCCCTGGAGGAGTAGGCTATGACATAAACTGCGGAGTTAGGCTCTTAACAACGAATCTTTCAGAAGAGGACATTCGTCCTCATTTAGTAAAGCTGGCTGAGATAATCTTTAGAAATGTTCCGTGCGGTTTAGGAAGCCGCAGAAAAACAAGCATTTCAATAAGTGAACTGAACCGCATAATTACGGAGGGAGTTCCAAGAATAGTTGATCAAGGATTCGGATGGCCTGAAGATATAGAGCATTGCGAAGAGAATGGATGCATGGAATATGCGAATCCGGATAAGGTTTCCTCAACGGCTAAGAGGCGTGGGTTATCCCAGATTGGAACGCTTGGTTCAGGAAATCATTTTCTAGAAGTTCAAAGGGTTGATAAGATATACGATCCGGAAGTAGCTAAAGCTTTCAGGATAACGCATGAGGGACAAGTAACCGCTATGGTTCACTGCGGATCACGCGGATTTGGGCATCAAATATGCTCCGATTATCTCCGTATTGTAGAAAGAGCCACTCACAAGTATGGTATATCTTTGCCAGACAGAGAACTCGCATGCGCCCCAGGAAAGAGCAAGGAAGCTCAAGATTATTTTAAGGCAATGTGCTGTGCCGTGAACTATGCTTTCGTCAATAGGCAGATGATCACTCACTGGCTTCGTCAAAGCTTTGAGGAAGCTCTAGGACTCTCAGCGGATAAGATAGGATTAAAGCTAGTCTACGATGTAGCGCATAATATTGCAAAGATTGAGGAGCATAGCATTGAGAAAAAAAGAGTTAAGGTTTGGGTCCATAGGAAAGGAGCTACAAGAGCATTTCCTCCAGGACATGAAGCAGTACCTACTGATTATCGTGAAACTGGCCAGCCAGTTTTGATTCCAGGGTCGATGGGCACAAGTTCCTATGTACTCGTTGGAACTCAGAAATCTATGGATATATCTTTCGGTTCAACCGCTCATGGCGCTGGCAGAATGCTGAGTCGAGCTGCCGCTAAGCGGAGGTTCTGGGGAGGAGATATTAAGAAAAGTTTGCAGAAGAGAGGAATCGTTGTTAGGTCGGCTAGCTCCATAGTACTTGCTGAGGAGGCTGATCCCGCATATAAGGATGTTGATAAAGTAGTGGCGGTCAGCGATGCTGTAGGCATCGCTAAGCGTGTTGCAAGGCTTGTTCCGCTTGCAGTTATAAAGGGCTAGCGTCCCTTTTCTTTTGCCTCTGAGTAGGGTGTGTGAAGAACCTCCTCGACTTTTTTTGTGATCGTTGGACCTAGTCCACGTATTTCTCTCGCCCATCTGTCGAGATTCACCAAAGCATTAAATGGTGTTTCAAAGGATTCTAGGAGATTCACGGCTTTTTCCCTCCCAATGCTTGGGAGGCTTGATAAAAAGAAGATCTGTGCCTCAGCTAAGGTTTCGGTTTTCTTAATCGGATGAACTGTAGGGATGCGTTTCTCAACAATCTGCTCCTGCTTAGCTGATGTATATAGAAAATCTATTGTCTCCTTATAGCTTGTTGTGTGAATCATGTTTATTCCATGCTTAGCCAGAGCAAACATTGCTCCCCAAACCGCGGATGGATTTACTCTGCTAAACTTGTAGATTATTGGAAAGTAACCCTCGATTAAAATGAATGGTTTCTGGTATGCTTCCTTCAGAAGAAAGAGTTGATCAAATAGATATCTGCGGGTTAAAGTATAAACAAAGTCCCGAACAGTCTTTCTCTCAAATGCACATTCATCGGATATGATGTAATCTCCTTTTTCAAGATATTGAATTCTAATGATAGCGCCTTTCTCTCTGAGCCCCTTAATTATCTTCGAGGCGCTACTTGCTTCCCTGCTGTCAATAATAATTACTGGTTGATCTTTATGCTTCTCATCTCTCAAGTATGGTATTAAACTCTCCGATCCGGACATTATGATCAATCTCGAATAAAAATAGATCCTTCAGCTTTAAAAGATAGTCTTAGAGAATCCATGAAGGAGAATCATCAAATCATTAATGATCATGATCTAGATATAGTTTAGGCCATAAATTGGCGTTGGTAACGGCAGAACATCTGAGAGATATTCTGGGATAGGTTTAATCTCTAATTTGATTCTCCGCGGAGATTTGATCTTTTCAGGTGATCCGAAGAAGAGCAGAGCGAGGACCCGTGGATCTCGGAAATCTGTTTTCTTTCCATTCAAGTAAAGCCTTAACTTACCATGTATCAAGTTGGAGATGAATTGTTGAACTTTTCTATCTGGCATCCTCTCTCTCAGAAGAGTCTCAGCCTTATCTAAGAATCTTTCAGAGTTTATTATGGATATGCTTGCGTGAGCTTCAGACATCGTCTTCTTAAATCCGTACCTCTCCAGCAGATACAGCATTTCCGAGTCTTGATGCGGCACGCCGAGTCTTATCACATTAGTATATGAATTATTTAGAAGCTCACTCACTAGATAGAGAATAGCTTCTCTTGATCCAGCATACTCTACTACACTGGGTGTTTCTTCATCGGGAAGTAATCCGGTTGCTATATAAGCCAGAGGCGCGCCTCTGTTCTTAGCTATAAGAATCCTAAGTTTTATATCGCTTCGCAGAAATCCACGCCCAGCTAGGATTTTAAATTCTTCAAAGCTACGCTTATATCTTATGGGTTCTTTCTGATAAATCTCAACTAGATCATTTAATAGGTTCTCTTCATAACGGACTACATTTATGCTGTTTAGCTTTAATTTAAGTCCTCCAGATGAGATTTCATATGTGTAAATTCTCCCTGCCTCTACGCATCCGGCTCTTATGTATAGGTTTCTAAACCCTGAGACAAGTGTAAAATCTACATCGTCCTTCATCATTTTTGAGAGAGCATCTTTTACTAGGGCGGAAGCAAATCCTCTCCCTCTATACTTAGGATGAGTACATACGCTCCCTATCATGCCCACCTTAAACCAGCATCCATAGATGAGAAGATCTTCTTCCCATATACCTACATGAGAAATTATCTTCCCATCATAGCTGATCACCCTAAGATTTTCCAGATTATCTTCAGAAAAGAGCTGTGGAAAGAGATCTTTCATCATCATCGGATGATTAGGTAGGAATATAGAGTTTGTCAGACGAATTATCTCCGCTAACTCTCCAGGTTTAGCCGCTCGAGGACCCTCAATCATTCTAACCCCTCTCTTTATAAGAGGGAAAAATTTATTTTTAAGATTTTCAGGACCGGGCTTCCTCGATGCTCATTTCTCACCAAAATAATAAATCAATTGTAGAGACCCAATTTTTGCAGTGTATACATCGTTAACCAGTGATTCTTACCATTCTATTTTCAAATGTTCTGCTATTTTCTTCTTCAAGATCTCTATAAGACGAGGATCATTCCTCTCGTATATGTCAGGTATCCCCAAGACTATGACCTTATTATCAGCCTTCGGACAAATATCTAAGATTGCATCTTTATGATAATCTTCCATTACAAAAATCACATCAGCCCATTCTATTAAATCTTTAGAAATCTTATTTCTTGCATGTATCCACGTTCCAGCGGATTTAACCTCAAAGTTCTTTTTACTGCTTAGAAGGCTTTCAGCCGTTGGGCTTCTATCCATATTTCCCGTGCAGACGAAAAGCACCCTCTTGACCATAGCATATCAGAAAACATTCTCAACAGACTGCTGAAATTTTTTTCTATCAGTTGCTTTTACATTTTTTAAAAAAGCGATATTAAGGAGACGATTTTATTACTGAAAAAGGATGTCACGTTTGCGGGTATGGACGAGATCCGAGCTTTACTATTATGTCTTTTATTTCTCCTCCTCTCACCACGGTAATTTTAATCTTATCTCCCGGAATCGTGTTTCTTTCCAAGTATGTGGATAAATCATCACCATTTCTAATACGCGTCCCATTCATCATTATAATGATGTCTCCACCTATCTTGACACTTCTCCCACCAATGAGAACTGTTTGATCTCCCCCTCTTAAACCATATTTTTCAGCAGGGCTATTAGGAAGGATGTCAACTATCAGCCATCCATAAGTCACATTTACGTTCATTATCTTTGCCAGATCAAAGTTCATATCTATCCCGACCACGCCTAGCCAAGGGTGAGGATACTTCTTTCCCTCAATCAAATATGGAAGTTCCCTAAGTATAGTGTCTGAAGGAATGGCGAACCCCACGCCCTGAGCATTCGCTATAATAGCGGTTGTAACTCCAACTACCTCTCCGAAGATATTAAGAAGTGGACCTCCAGAGTTTCCAGGATTTATGGGAGTACTTATTTGTATGACATCCGCTATAGGGTAGCCTCCAGCCTCAGATTCACTTATCGTTCTGCCCAGATGACTTACTACTCCCGTGGTGATGGAACCCGCTAAGCCGAAGGGATTGCCAACGGCTACTACTGGATCGCCAATCTTTAATGTAGATGAACTTACGATCACCGCGGGTTTTAGTTTATGTGGAGGAGCTTCAACCGATAATATGGCCAAGTCGCTATACGGGTCTTTACCGATTACTTGAGCTGGGTAGGTTTCGCCGTCTAAAATCGACACAGTTATATTTATAGCTTTATCAACAACATGATTATTTGTTATTACTATAATTTTCCCGGTATAATTGTAGATGAAACCTGAGCCTTGAACGTTTGAGTATTCCGTCCAGAACGGAGAGAACTGTACAATAACTTTGCCTCGGATGACGACGACAGAATCCTTAATTTTCTCATAGATTTTTTCATAGGAAAAAATTGTTGATGCATTATAAGTCTTGATTTTTTCTTTAAGAGAAGAGAGCTCGCTACGTATCTGTGATAGTTGACTGTTTAGTTTAGTGATTTGTTCATTTCTTTCATTTATGGCTCTTTGCATTTCCTTGATGGTGAATCCTAGGATGGAAATTGATCCTACATATAGAATCAATAAGAGAATCAGTAAGCTCTTTAGTGTCGGAGTATTATTATGTCCACTCACGGATTTTTTCCTCCCGCTTACTGAAGCATTTAAATCTCCTATGAGTTATATACTATTTCTAAAAAATAAAAATGATAGCTCAAATCTTTTTGGGAGGATTCATCAAAAATAGATTAGCTTTCTTTCCCGGTCTACACGACCTTATCATATCTATCGATTTTATGAGAATTCTTTGATATGTTTCATGTCACACTTATTAGCTCACTCTGGATCTTTCAACCACATTCTATGTTGTTCATCCGAATCCGAGTCTCGCCTTATGAGATGCCTCCATCGCTTATCCTATTTTGAGGCTGACGTTAAAACTCAAATAATCCGAATTTAGCATTGAGTATTGATTTGAATGATTTATTTTACATGAACCTTAATTTCATTCTTCTCAGGCATCTCCCCAGGTCCTGAAATTTAGATCATTTCAGTATGCAGCTATACGCATGCTTATCTGTCTATATAAGAAACTAAATGGTTTAAAAGGAGAGACTTTTCCTTATAATTAGAGATCATATCGAGATCGGAATAATGAATAATCATCTCTTAGATCGGAACATAGCGGAGTTCATCTTAACAATTTGTAAGAAAGAGTTTTCAGAGAAGACATTATCCATCCTTGTTAGTCCTTCTTACATAGTGAAGTATAATAAAATAGATGTAATATTGATACTTGAATCGATAACACGTAAATTACTTTATCGACGAGTAACAATTAACAACAATATTATATCTGTCTTGGCCGTCGATCGCAAAAGTTTCGAGAAAGATGTGAATGATGACTGGCTTGGAGGAG
>PIYH01000034.1 GCA_003601695.1 Candidatus Bathyarchaeota archaeon | reverse complement strand
ATAGGAAGAAGCATATAGCCGAGGCCCTTGAGATACTCAAAGCTGAATATAAGGACTTTAAGGTTAAGAGGCTTCCGCACAACAGATATGAGACAACAGTTTTTATGCGTAAGGCTTAGCGTCTGAAGAGCGAATAAGCCAAGACTTTTAAGGTTCTATCACTCTTCTGGAGATGGGCACATCTTAGTTTATAAAAAGGAAGTTTCAGAAAAGTACTGAAGGTGTCCAAGATTGAAGGATATGTCTCCTTTCAAATTGCTTATGCCATGCGAGAAGGCCTTAAAGGAGATTTTAAACGCTATTAAACCCATAGAGAGAACTGAAAGAATATCGTTGGAGCAAGCAGTCGGCAGAGTCTTAGCGAGCGATGTAAAGGCCGATATGGATGTTCCTCCGTTTGACAGATCCGCAATGGACGGATACGCCGTCAAGGCTGAGGAAACATTTGAAGCTTCACAGTTCAATCCAGTTAAGCTAAATGTTGTAGGTGTTCTACATGCAGGTGAATCATCAGATAAGCCGATTAAGAAGGGAGAATGCATACGAATAGCAACTGGCTGTCCAATTCCTCCCGGCGCGGACGCCGTCGTAATGATGGAGTTCACAGAGGAGAAGAATGGCATCGCATATATACTCAAGCCTGTCCATCCTGGAGCGAACATTGCTAGAAAAGGAGAGGATATAAAAAAGGGAGAAGCGATTCTGAAGAAGGGAGATCTCTTAAGCCCGGCAAAGATTGGGGTCTTAGCCTCGCTTGGGCACAAAGATGTGCTTGTTTATCAGAAGCCACGCGTAGCTGTTATATCTACGGGATCCGAAATACGGGATCCGGGCTCCCCATTAGAGAAGGGTCAAATCTACGATGTTAACTCGTACACGCTCACGTCAATATTGCTGGAGAATGGAGCCTCAGTAACAAGATCCCCAATAGTTCCCGACGCTATTGACGAGGTAAGATCAGCGGTTCTCAGATATCTCGATCACGATCTTATTGTGTTCTCCGGAGGAAGCTCAGTTGGGGAGAGAGACGTATTAGTCAAAGTCGTCGAGGAACTGGGTGAACTCATCTTTCATGGAGTTCAAATTAAGCCTGGAAAGCCTACGCTTTTCGGCTTAGTGGAGGGAAAACCTGTACTTGGAATGCCGGGTGACTTCATGCCTGAGTAATGCCTATCTCTTCCTAGTCCCCGCAATTCGAAGGATGGCTAGACTCCCACCGAAGATTCCACGTAAAGTTAAGTCGGAGATGGGAGTCAGAGTAGTCTCAGCGTCGGGAAGAGAACAATTCCTCACAGTGAAATTAAAGAATGGCGTCGCATATCCTGCTTTCAAAGCATCAGGCGACATAACAAGCTTGGCGAATGCAGATGGATACATAATTTTGCCAGTAAATTTAGACGTTATAGAAAAAGGTGAAGAGGTCACAGTCACCCTCTTCGACTAATATTTAAACAATAAACTCTTCCAGAGTTCTCTCTAACCACTACTATCTCAACATTAAATATTTTATTCAGCATCTAAAGGCGCCTTGACTTCTTAAGTGCTATATTCTCTAGAAGATAATATTAATGATTGAAAAAACCCGGACGTTCGAATCCTTTTGCCATCTAGCTAACAAAAGAAGCCAGATCTATTAGGTATTTATTGTAGAAGAAGGGAATTTTCGGCTTGGGCATTGAGCAGGTGAAGAAGGGATCCAGCCTAAACCTGAAGCAGCATCCAAGAACGTTAAAGCTAAATCTCATCAAATATTCCGGCGAGAGCATCATAAATTCTCTTGTATAAGCCATAACATCCGCCATATTTTTCCACATTTGACGTCTGTGGAATAAACTTGGCTCTTTCAGCGTATATTCTCCTTACAGCTTCCTTAATGCTCTCGTATACTCTGGAGCCTACTCCCGCAAGTATAGCTGCTCCTAGAGAAGCTGCTTCTGTTACTTTAGGCGCAACTATGAGACGTCCAGTTATGTCAGCTTTGATTTGCAGCCAGAAATCCGATTGCGCCCCGCCTCCAATAGCTCTTACCTCAGATATTTTCGTTCCATTTCTCTCTATTGCCTCAATATTTCTCCTAAGTTCATAGCTTAATCCCTCAAGAATCGCCCTTAGAACATCACTCTTTTTATGTGATAACGTTAAGCCAAGAATTACGCCCCGAGCTTTCCTATTAAACGTTGGAGTCCCGCTTCCCTCAAAGTATGGTAGAAAAAATAATCCTCTCGCGCCAGGCGGCGACTCAGCGGCTAATGACATGAGGATTTCATAAACGTTGACTCCTTTCTCATCTGCCTTCATTCTCTCCCCCTCCGCAAAATTATCTCTGAACCATCTTAGAATTACCCCGCTTGTAGGATTAAAGCCGAAAAGGAAGTATATATCCTCAATCACGTAGTGGTGAACGGCGAAGCCCCCTCTTCGTAACCGCTCATTTAAGACAGGCCTATCCAAGACTACTCCTATACACTCAACTGTTCCCGTCGCATCCATAGCAGGTCCACTTTCAACGAGTCCAGCTCCCAAGGCTCCACATGGTTGATCGTGTCCTCCCGTGACGATGAGGGTCTCTTCAGAGAGGCCTGTTTCCTCAGAAGCCTTCGGAGAAACATGTCCTATCACCACACCCGACGGCGCAGCTTCTGGAAGTAAATCTTCATCTATGCCTGCAACATCTAAAATTTCTCCTGACCATTTCTTTCTCGTAATATCGAACATCATTGTTCTTGAAGCTACCGAGAAATCTGTTACCGGTTTTCCGCAGAGCTTCATGTTGACATATTCTTCCCAGCAGAGAAACTTCCAAGTTTTCTCGTAAACCTTAGGTTCATATTCGCGCAGCCACTGAATCTTAGGAAGCGGATAAATCGGCATCGAGGAAGTCAATGGCTGACCTGTAATCCGATAGATTTCATCCGCCCCGAATTTTTCCTCCCACCAACGAGTCTGCTCCACGGCTCGAGCGTCAAAGGTCGTCATGCTCCAGTATAACGGATTCCCTTTCTCATCAACTGGAATGAATGCTTCTCCCAAGACACTGGTGCTAAGCGCTGCTATCTCTTCCGGCCTAATTCTCACATTCTCAATGCTTCTACGAATAGTCTCTTTAGCAGTGTTCCACGTCTCATAGGGATTCAGCTCAGACCATTCTATTCGTCTGTGATAGAGCTTGTATTCTCCATAGGCAGATGAGACTATCCTTCCATCCGGCGAGAAGATTATAGATTTGCATCCAGTTGTTCCAACATCTAATCCCAAGATATACATTTCTATATCGCTTCTGGAGGTTTCATTGATCTACTTTCTTTCTCTCTCAATTTTTTCTTGGTATCCAGATTTGACATAGGCGTTGACTGGATCTATCGGAAGTCTCTTATTCATTCTAGCCATCTGAACCAGCGGCCTGACATCCGTCAAGAAAGCATCCACCAAGACCCTATTCGCAAGAATCACCTCGTTCTTCATCTGATACCTCCGAAGTGCCTCCTCATCAACAATCAACGCCTTAGCGTAGGAAATCATAAGTGAATCAACTGAGTGTAGAATAGCTTGTATTCTATTCTCAAGCGGGGAGCATTGATCTATCATGTACGCCCAGTTTCTCCTCGAATCCTCATTTCCAATAACTCCCCCAGTTACAAGTTCATGGAAGATCCTGAAGATCTGCATGTTCGGCTCAATTGCATGATCGTCATCTGCAACATATCTTGAATTGAAGTGTATTCCCCCGGGCATTCCGTTCTCGATTAAATGCGCAATTATATGCTCCACATTTACGCCGTGCGCGTGATGGCCGAGGTCAACTAATACGCCAGCTCTTTCACCTAGGTGCCTCGCAAGATCCGACGCTACACAGTAATCGGAGACGACTGTATGATATGTTCCGGGCTCGAAGAGCTTATATTCTATAAGCATCCGCACGGATCTAGGCGTCCTTCTATAGATCTCTTCTAGAGATGATCTCAAGTTTCTCTCAGCCTCCCGCATATTAACCTGTCCTGGATAGAGAGAACCGTCGGGAAACCATAAAGCAAGCAGTCCCGTAGCATATTTCGTCGCTATCTCCGCGCTTACAAGCGTATGTTCGATTAGCCGCTGCCTAGTCTTGGGGTTATTGGAAGATAAGCTACCAAACTCTGTTCCCTCAAGAAAGTATGTGGGGCTAACTGCTCCTATGCCAAGCCCGAACTTGCTTGCATAATCTCGCACCTTTTTAAATGATTCTACCTGAATCTCGTCGAAAGGAGCCTCATCCGGATCGTCCCATCCAACATGAATGCTGACTCTCGGCGTCGCTCCGGTTAATCTATTAACAAGAGATGCATCATCAAGTTTTTCGAAGATATTCCTAGCGGCTCCTGGAGGCGTGTATCCACTGAATCTTCCGCCTCCAAATGATCCAAAAACCCATGAGGGCACTTCAACTTCAAACTTCTCTATCTTCTTTCTAACATCATCTATATCGATGCCTTTCTTCTCTAGCTCTTTTCTAAGAATCTCATATCTTTCAGATACACTGGATGGACAAGTCATATACGTCGCTCTCCAACACTCTTTTTATCACTATTAAAGATAAAAATATATGAATGAATTATTTAGCGACCGGCATTTGGGAGAGATTGGATAGATGTTTGATGAAGAAGAGAGATTAAAAAGGAAGATAGTTGAGATCTCTAGGAGGCTTTACGAGAAGGGCTTTATGGAGGGTACTGGGGGAAACGTAAGTGCCAAACTGCCTAATTCCCAGATTATTTTAACTACTCCAAGCGGGGTCTGTAAAGGATATCTTAGCTCATCGGATATAGTGAAGATTGATTATGAAGGAAAAATTGTTGAGGGAAAACTGAAGCCAACCTCTGAGACGCCTATGCATACATCAATCTACAAAGCTAGGCCTGACATCAATGCTGTAATCCATGCTCATCCTCCATTCTGCACTGGATTTGCATGTGCAGGAATGCCGATAGATTCATCAATCTTTCCTGAAGCTATAGTGATGGTCGGAGAGGTAGCACTAGTCGAATACGCTACTCCGGGAACGGATGATTTAGCGATGAAGGTCTCTGAAGCCGCAAAGATGCATGATGCCTTACTCTTGCAGAATCATGGAACAGTAACTCTGGGAGCAAGTCTTGAAGAAGCTTACTTAAAAACTGAGGTTCTGGAGGAGACAGCGCATATTCTGTTAATATCAACTCTTCTAGGGGGCTATAAATCTCTTCCAGAGGCAGAAGTGAAAAAGATAAAACTTATGGTCGGAAGAAAATGAGCAGAATACGTAAGATATTCTTATAGAGAGTATTTCCAGAGTTTATAAGATAACTTAAGATGAGGTTATCACTTTAATTCGAGACCAAAAAACTTAAGTATCAAAATCTTACAAGAATCCGAAAAAATTTAAAATATCTTATCCGTCATGAAGATGTTTAAAGTTTTAACTAAAGAGGATAATAATGTTACCTATCGAAGAACTGACACGTTTTCTAAGCGCTATTACTGAAGAGTATGGAGTTCTCGGCTTCCTTGTATCTATGATTCTGCAAGCCATTATCGCCCCTGTACCGGGAGAAGCTCTAATGATTATTGGAGGCGCTGTTTTTGGCTTTCTACCCGCAATTGTCGTAGGTGAGATCGGTGGATGCGTAGGGGCGCTTATCTGTTTCTTAATAGCAAGGAAGGGTGGAAGAGCGGTGGTTGTCAAGATGATTGATAAAAAAGGATTAGAATTCGCAGATAAATGGTTTAAAAGGCATGGTTTCTATGCCGTTCTGCTCGCTAGGCTTATTCCATTTATTCCGGTTGACGTCATATCCTATGGGGCCGGATTAGCAGCTATGAATATTAAATTTTTCTTCGTAGCGACAGCTATAGGTATGCTTCCGAGGGTGATCTTCTACTCATATGTGGGCGAATTCGCCGCAAAGAATATCGCTGGGATAGAAAAAATCTACATGAATTCACTGCTCGCCTTGACATTAATAGTTATAATCATTTCCGTCTTCTTCTACGTGTTAAAGACGCGTAGAAGAAAAGAATCGTCAGATAATACTGATGATGCAGATTAAATTACTACTAATGTTATTGAAGCCTATCAGCAAAGTAAAAAATAAGGAAGCTTAAGATTGAAGCTTTGAAAACCGTGGGGATTCCCTTCATGGAAGAGCCAAAAACGAATCGGAGAATAGACGTGATCGTCAAGACGCTTATAGGATTAGAAAGAATAGTTGCTTCCAGAATCGAGGAAATAGGCATAGACTGCAGAGTTGATCCCAAACCATTCGGTCATCCCGGAGTCGTTACAATCGAACTGGCTTCAGAAGAGAGAAAACATGAACTAGCTGAAAGGATTCGAGAGGAGCTTCCTGAGGCCGAACGGGTTCTTGTAGCTGAAAGATGCGTAAAGGCAGATCTTGGAGCCATAGCCGAAGCCGCCGTGGAAGTTTCTAATAAGTTCTTAAACGAGGATACAAGTTTCGCGGTTAAAACTGTTCGGAGAGGTATACATTCATTCACGAGCATAGACGTAAACTGTAGAGTCGGCTCGGCTATAGTAGAAGCGTATGGGGCCCCGGTAAATCTTGAATATCCTGACGTAATACTCTGGATCGAAATATTCAATAATATCGCTGCGCTGGTGATAATGAAGGGCAAGAATGTTTGGAGAAAAGCTAAGCCTGGAAAATATGAAGTGAGAGAGTTCTTTTCAAAAGTAGCAGTTGTGCAGATGCCATATTTTGGGCCGAAAGATTCAGTCAAGGCTATGAGTTCAAGGATAGGCCGGGCGGTTCAAATGTTTGAGGTAAGCGAGCTCGTAATAGCGACAACTGGCTCTTCAGACGCAAGACAGCTCGAATGGTTTATACATGGAGTATTCGAAGGGATAGAATCTAGATATCGGATTCAGAAAAGAGCATATGCACATAAACCCCACAGAGTTCGCGTAATGGTTCAGGATATCTATCAGCTCGTTAGAGATAGGAGAAATGAGCCGAAGATAGTGTTCGAGCCGGAGGGAGATGCATTTCCCAAAGTAGCCGGAGACATAGCCAAACTTTTCCTTTCAGATGCAAGGAGAATAAATATGTTCTTCGGGTCAAGAGAGGGAATTCCGAAGGGAATATTCAGATTCGCCGACTTCATTGTAGACTTGTGCCCTGGAGTTACGCTCTCAACAGAGTATGCAGCCTCCTCAGCTCTCATTGGACTGGCATTCGCTTTAGAAGATCATCTTGCTAGATCCATCAAAGGACCTAAAGCGTATGTGCCAGACTAAACTTTTATGGTTATCCTCCATCTATCCTATTATCGTCATTATTCCTATAAAGAATGCATCTAAGGAAAGCATAACTAGGATCCGCATTAATTTTCTCTTGAGATATGTCGAGATTAAAATGCTGATGTTTCCTTCTTTAACTTTTTCAGCACATAAACCGCATTCTCTGCAGAAGTGTTTATCTAAAGAAGAACACTTTTATTCTTCTTACATGCCTACTATCTTTATGCTTAATGAGATATTCGTCCTCCTAATTATCTTAGCCGCAGGCTCTTTAGGTTCTATGCTTGGAGTTGGGGGAGGCTTCATCATCGTACCCATGCTCGTTTTACTCTTGAATTTTCCTATGCATGAGGCTGTAAGCATAAGCTTAGCCTCCATAAGTGGAATAGCTCTCTCATCATTCTTAATGTATGCGTGGAATAGAAGAGTAGATTATAAGCTAGGCATATCACTTGAATTATTTACATTCTTGGGGGCACTGATCGGGTCAACCATAGCGACGATGCTTAGCTGTAGCTTCCTCGAAGTACTCTTTGGCTTCGTATTGATCTACGTCTCCTTAATTATGTACAAGAAGCCAATCGGACAAAAAGAAAGTTACTTTGGGTTAAAGATATTCAAAACCAAAACTGCCGCTTTTCTTTTTTCCTACACATCATCTTTTCTAGCTGGCCTCTTGGCAAGTATGACTGGAATCGGAGGCGGAGTCTTAAAAGTCCCAATAATGACACTTATTCTAGGAGTTCCAATTAAGACAGCTATAGGAACCAGCGAATTTATGATAATCATCACTTCGCTTACTGCAGCTATAAATTATCAAATCCAAGGCATAGGCACAGTTAGCTATAAAATATTTGGCGTAGCAGGAGGATTTATCGGAGGGCAGATCGGAAGCAGAATAGGCTTGAGAACCAGAAGTTCACTACTAAAAATCTTTTTTGCAGTTCTGCTTTTCTGCTTCTCCGTACTTATGGTCATTAAAGGTATGATCGGCTTCCCGCTCTAAAATGTTAAGATAAAAATATTGAAATCTTCAGATGATAATCTTATAGAAACAGTTAATTGGGATCTAAGAGTTGACCTAGGTTGCTTTACCTTCTAGATGGATTCGCCGATGGAAAAGCGATAACATTGCTACTTTATGATGCGGAGAGCGAGAATATCATTAAATTTCGAGACGAGAATTATAAACCGTACTTCCTCGCTAACCCGGTTCTCTCAAGCCGAGAAGAAGCAGCGATTAAGCATTTTAACTGCGAAATAAGCACGGTTAAAAAGAGGGATTTATTCACAGGTAAAGAAAGAGAGTTAGCTAAGATCGAGATGGAGGATCCTTCCTTATTATCAGAGGTTCCTAAATATTTTAGGGAGAAGTGGGAGTATAACATCTCCTACTTGCTGAGCTATATATACGATCGCGGCTTAGTCTTCGGAGTTCCATATAAATTAAGTGGAAGTCTTCTCAGATCACAATGTAGAATCAGCGAGGATCTGCAAAGCATATTTCTTGAAAGATTCGCGGAGGTCAAGAGGAAAGATCCGAATAAGTTTATCATACTTAAAGAGTTCTTCTCAACATGTTCACAGCCAATTCCTCATATCTCATTAAGGAAACTCGGAGTAGATGTCAGCTTTGGCTATGAAAAAATTTACATATCTTTTCTCTTATCGAGGGTGGCGAATCTCCCGTTAACAGCGGCTTTAGAAAACCGCCGCGTAAGTACGTGGATCAAGTCGATTTTTCACTTCTATCTGCGAAGAGAGAATATTCTTATACCAACCGCATCAGAGCTTATGAGAGGAGAGAAGCCTCGAAGAATCCCTGGAGGCTTAACTTTCCCTCCGAAGACTGGAACATACTTCAATACGGTAGTTGTAGACTTTGAAAGTCTATATCCAAGCATTATAGACGTCTATAACCTTTCATACGAGACAGTTAACTGTGACCATTCGGAATGCGAGGAAAATAGAGTTCCCGGAACCAGCAATCACGTTTGTCTCTTAAGGCGTGGAATATATTCAATGCTTATAGGCGCGATTAAGGACCTTAGGATCCACTGGTTTAAGTCTCTAGTAAGAGACAACTCGATTACGCTTGAAGAAAGGAGACTTGCAGAAGCCGCTTCTAAACTGCTAAAGCTTATACTGGTCTCCTGCTATGGCGTAACTGTCAGGATTCCGGGTTTATCTCAGCCCGCTCTCGCCGAGACGATAACGGCTTATGGAAGATACATTCTGAAGGAGACGTGGAAGCTCGCGGAGAGCAGTAATCTCCATCCCCTATATGGAGATACTGACTCGCTTTTCCTAGATAATCCCCGAGATGAAGAGGTGAGATGGCTAATTAGAAAGGTGAAGGAAAAGTTTAATCTCGACCTTGCCATCGATAAAATTTTCTCGGTCTGCGTTCTCCCAAAGGCGATGAAGGCTTACTTCGGAGTGAGGAAGGATGGAATCCCCGAGGTTAAAGGCGTGATGGCGCTAAAATCTAGCTCCCCGCCTTTCATACAGAAGATCTTCATGAGATGCGTCAAGGAACTTGTAGATGTAAAGAACTGGGCTGAATTTGAAGAGGCTAAGAAGAAGATTCGAAGAATAGTTGATGAGGCAATAGAAGATTTAAAATCGGGAAGAATCTCCCTTGAGGACCTAGCGTATCAGGTTAAGCTCCACGAATTTCCAGATGTAAAGTCTGCGGCAGATGAATTGATGTCCCAGCCTTATCAATGCGCGGTTCAACTTTCAGATAAAGGAGTGAAAGTTACTCATGGAAGCCTCGTATCATTCGTGAAGGTTAAGCCATTCATGTATGGAGGGAAAAGGTATACAGTGAAGCCTCTCATCCTCGCAAAGGCGCATGAGATAAATACTGAAGATTATATTAGAAATCTCCGCTCCGCTTTAAATCAAATCTTCAAGCCAATGAATATATCCCTCAACGGGGAACAAAGAGTAACGCTTGCAGATTTCATTTAACAACCGTTTAAACCTCCATTTATAAAATCTTCAGAAGTTTCTCATCAATTATCCTAACGTCATGTCCCTTTGTTTCAAGTACTAACGCTAGATATACAAGACCTGACGGTGGAGCTTTAATTCCAATGTTGTATGATTCAATTTTTTGGGGCTGAAGGATTAACAAATATAATTTTCAAAAGTATAATCCTCCATTTAACCCCTATACATCGCCATAATATATTTTTCATCCTTTTTTGTTATGAATCTGGCTATTTATGGCTCTTTGATGAACTGAAGCGTTTATTATGATTCTTAGTTAGGAAGGTGAGCTTTTTCAAGATATAGACGCAGAAACAGCTAATTTATGGCTCTTTAAGTGTAAATACGCGGTCTTTAGAGGAATATTGAGGAAACAGCCTAATAAAGTCTTTGAATACGTATGCGGAATTAAGATTTCATAAAGAAATAGATCATAGGTGCAGGTTAGTGAGTATGTGAGTTTGAGTCACTGAGCTCGCGGCGATTTCTTCTTCATTCCAAGCTTTCGTTTTATTCCTTGATTGTTGCATAACAAATTTAGGAGGCAAAACGTCGTAGATGAGTAGAAACTATATGGTCTCCATGACTTAGAATAGCTGCTCAAAGATGCGGAAGGCTGGCCGGTCTCAAGGATATTCTTAATCTGACGATTCAAGTGACGGAAACAAGAGACGCCTTTTTGGATAATGCGACAAGCACGCGAAGAATCTTTTCGGTCAGCAGAACGATGAGGTCGCGGTATTCTTAGCTAAGGGCTAAGCTATTTATTCGGTTCGTTCTTCTTTTTCTGTAGCCACGCTTTTTGTGGATATCTCTCTGATTAACGGCTCCTTTCTTCCGCCCTCTATTTCTATTTCCGCATTTGGATATTGTTGCTGGAGTTGTCTTTTAAGCGAGTTTACATATACGTCCTTTCCAGCCTTAACTCGAACCTTCGTTCCTTCCGGAGTTTGCACTACGCTTATTGAGTACCCGCTTCCGGAAAAATCTTCAAAGGAAGATTCTAAGTCATTGAAAAAGGAGCCTCCGAATAATTCATCTATAATGCTTCGTTTTTTCTTACGAGGCATATTTTTCCCCTAAATCGAAAAATTGTATTTGCTTAAAAATTAACTTATCGCTCACTTATTTTTCAGCCTGCATAACCTATTAAATAAGAAACAGCCTCTTCATTCATGTTTAAGTTAGCCCTATTATTGTTGACAATATTTTATTTGCTGAAGATGCAAGAATGGAGAAATGGTTCACAATTTAAAGAATATCGATAGATTCATTTCATCACTGATCTTGAAAAGCCTAATGTACTCGTTATTTTGATTAGTAATTGAGATGAATAGCTTAAAAGAGATTCTTGGAAGAAGAGTATTTGTAAAGTTTCTATTGCAGAATAACGATGTTATCGCCTATGCTTGGCACTACACAAAGGAGAGGGCTCTGAATCATATGAGGAGAATCATGGATTACCACTTATTGGAGGGAAAGATCTCATCATCACGGAACCTTGAGGAGTGGCTTGCTAAGAGACTGAGGGAGGTTCTGATCGATGGCAAGAGGTTCCGCCTCCCAGAGATAGAATATAAAAATAGAAGGGTCTACATCGAGCTCACTAAAGTTCCACACGGCGAGACCATAACATATGGGGAATTATCAAAAAGAGCGGGAATAAGATATCCTGAGATGCTAGTTACACTTATGAGGAATCCTCTTCAAGTCTTGATTCCATGCCATAGGCTCTTAACTAAGAGAGGAACTTTGATGGGCTTCTATCCCTTAGGAAAGGAGGTGAAGAAGCAATTGCTCGAGATGGAAATGAAATCAAACAAAGTAGATCCGATTGAGATGTAGTTAAATGACTACGGAAAAAGAATGTTGTATAGTCAATTAAGAATGGTGAATGAATTTTTGTCTAAAGTCACATGGATCTCCATGGATTCTAAGAGTATAGTTTGATTTTATCCATCTCTCAAATTCTCTTGCTTCTTTTTCACCGAAACGTTTGTGTTGTCTTGTTCCGGGTTCAGGGAATGATATGGTTTAGTCTTGGAGGCAAGATATTGATAGCTTTTCTTCAAAGTAGTAAAAGGTGAATGAGAGTAGAACATACGTTGACGGTTCCCCCGTATTCTTTATACCGAGGTCGCTGATCATCTGCTAAGCTCTAAGCGATTTCCCGCTAAAACCTAAAATTCAATCCCCCAAGCCGCCTTACTGTCGGTTTACATGCAGCCAAAGTGCATATACCGTGAAATGGGTTAGAAGCAAACCAGTATCCGAAGCATAATATAAGAATAATTCAGCATGAACCTTTTTCCATTATGCGTTTCTAGATCAACTTAAAATTAGGGAAAAGTTAAAAGTATAGAGCCTCTTCCTATTGATTGAGGAGGAGGAAAGGGTGCTTAAG
>PIYH01000002.1 GCA_003601695.1 Candidatus Bathyarchaeota archaeon | reverse complement strand
TCACCATGCGAATCTTTCATATCTAAATGTCACGAAAGAAATCGGCTCAAAACAATATTTCCTCATCCATCTTAGATTCCATATTTTTCTCTTTAGCTTCCAGCCTCTATCATCGATATTCCCGCCTCTTTCTCATATTCCGAGGCTTTCTTCAAGAGTGATATGATCTCATTCTCATCCTCCGGCGAAACGCCATCTCCTGCGAGATACATTATTCTCTTATATATCTCAGCTGCTTTGATGAGGTATTCTGCCGCTTCTAATACTCTCTTGTCATCTGGAAATCTCTCCTTAAGAAACCTTGCATTATCTACTCTAGAGATGTATGCCAGTCCTATAGACCAGATAATATCGTTGATTCTCACATTGCCCTTACTAATGTAGTCCGCCAGCATTTTAAAGGCGTAGGAGCCAAAATGTATTCTGCAGCTATCCATTGTAAAATTGTGTCCGATCTGCAATCTGCCATTAAGAGTTAGGAGCCCCCTCAGATCTTTAGCAGGCTCTCCCCCCTTTATAAAGTATATTATGGCATACTTCCATGGCAAATTATATGCCGCTGACATGTCCTCAACAGCCTTAACTACAAGATCTGCGGGAAATCGATATCCTTTCTCGCCGAATTTGAAGATACACCTTGATTGAACAGGCTCATAAATGTAGAAGTCATCTTCATCGAATCCAGCCAGCAGCTCAAAGTGCGGTGCAAAATACTTTAGATGATATAGTCTAGACATGTTAACAGGCAGTATTACAGGGATATCCTTAGATACAAGGTGGCGGCAGGCATCGATGAATAATTCTCTATCATCAGTGACTAGTAGGTTGTATTTGAGGTTCAGAATTTTAGATGCATTAACGTATCCTGCGAACGGGTCTCCTCCAGGTATTAGATACACTCTATTATTGAATGTTCCAAGATATGCACCGTACGTGAAGCCCATTATGAAGTTGAAGTATTCAACTTGCTCCCTAATTTCATACTTATAGACTATCATTTGCAGACATGTGGTTGCACAATACGATTTGTTATAGCTTATCCATGGAATATCCGATATAAAGTGGCTTGAAGGATAGGTTCCAATGTCTCCTCTACAAAGCCATCTAGGCTTATATGCTTCAACTACGTAGTCATATTGGAATTTTAGCCTTAAATTTATCTTCTTAAACTTAACCTCAGGCAAATGTAGCACATAGCCTGTCATAGCCAATGCTACGATTAAAATTAACGCTACATTAATGAGGTATTCCCTGAATCTCAAAATCTCACCGAGTATCAGATGGAAAAATTTTTTTATAAAGATTTCTAGCTTTAAAAAAGACGCGGCGTCATATTAGGTGTAATGATTTAATGATAGAACTTGTAAACCTCTGCGTTAGGTATAGGCGGCGGCAGGAACCCATCATTAAAGGAGTTCATGCAAAGTTTAAGGATAAACATCTAATCTTAGGGCCAAACGGTTCAGGTAAGACGACGCTTTTTAGAGCTATTGCAGGATTGGCGCCCATATCATCCGGCAGAATACTCATCGATGGCGTAAACCTAGATGAAATACATAATAAGCCCGGTGTGTTAGCCATAAACCTAAGCGAGGTTCATCATGTTTTTCATCTAAATGCCTATGATCATCTACGTTTATTTATGGATTTTACTGGTGGAGATTTAGATTTAACTGTAGAGATGCTTGAGGATTTAGGGCTAAGTATCAGTCTTTTAAGGAAGAGGAAGCCGTGGGAGCTCTCCGCTGGTCAGCGAAAGGCATTCTCAACCGTAATAGCCTTATTCTCTAATGCCAAGCATGTCCTTCTGGATGAGCCTTTTGAGCAGCTTGATCCCGCCAGGAAGGGTAGGTTGATAGAGTATCTCAAAGAGTATAAGGGCATATTACTTTTGAATACCCATGAGACGTGGCTTCTCTCAACCCTAAAGGACTGGAGTACACATTTAATGTTTGAAGGAAAACTTTTCGGTCCCATGTATGCAGGGAATCTAGTTAAGGTGAATTTAGTCATTGGTGATATGCCTAATGCAATGTTAAAGTTTACTATCTCAGGCAAAATGTATAGTCTAATGCAAGGGAAGGTTGGAGAGCCATTATCAAAGCTTATAACATTAGATAGGATCTATGAGCTCTCGTTAAGTTAGATGGAGACTGAGAATACATGACATTATATCTTAGGCTTAAGATTAAGGATATGCTTACGAATCCGGAGCAGATAGGATGGGGCATAGGCTTCATAGAGTTTTGGGTTTTGATGTGGATCTTCATTTTCAGCCCAGCAGCAGGAGAGACTCTATGGAAAGTCTACGTTATAAAGACTAATATTACTATAGCCTATAGCTTTCTAGGATTATTATCAATGTCCTCGGTAGCTATCGGTTTATCATACAGCCTTTTCTACACGTCGAGAGCCGCGAGATACATAACTAAGTTCACAAAGGTTAGCACATTGAGGTTCATAGTTGAGGACTTCCTTGGAAGCCTACTCGCTATACTGATCTTTGCTCTAACAATATTCTTGTCAGTTATAGGCTTCTCATATGCAAAGTTTAGGATTCTGGCGTTACCCGAGAATCCGCTAGGAGTAATAGTCGACTTAGTAATGGCTGGTGTAGCATTATATTGGCTCGCATACCTGATAGCGCTAGTGGTCATAGTATCCGAGAGGACAAGGGCGTTAACAATGACGAGCTATATACCATTAATATTTGGCTTCATAGCATACTCTCAACTATGGGTTGACCTGGGAAACCTGGCATATATCATACCATTATGTTCACTGCCAGCGCTGCTGACGTATCATGGCATAGGAGTATACCCGCCTACAGGAGCATACTTACTTTGGCTGGCAGGCGATAAGCCGTTGCCAGCAATAAACCTGAGGCTAGCTGCAATCTCAGTTTTCATGCGGATCATAATTTTCATTACATTATCGCTTATACTGCTGAGAAAGAGTAGAGGTGTGCCGATGGAGGAGATAAGGCTCTAAAAGATAATGTTACTCAACGCTATATCATAATAATCTTTAAGTATAGTTAAGGCAGATTCATGTAATCCATTCTTCTTTGGAGCTTATGAAAATTCCATGGTCTTAAAGGGATAATAGCTCTTTTATTGTCTAATTTAAAATTCTGATGCTTCTCGTGAGTTGCAGAATAACGGTTTTTTCCTTTAAGCTTTTTAAGGAATTACGAATATTGGAATTTAATGCTTAGATGGTGAATATATCATTGTTGTTATTAGAAATGTTATATGCATCGATATTGTTGTTATGGATATTGTTCCTCGTTATGTTTCTCACAAAGAAGATATATCATTACTATGTGTCTAGAGGTGTTAAGGAGAGGGTTATTATATACTATAATAGGAAGATGATTCACATATTTGCTGGAGGTCTCGCTGCTCTACTGACGCCGTTTATCTTCACCGACGTATATATGCCGCTTCTCATGTCTATGTTCTTAGCAGTGGTGAGCTATCTGCCATATAAGATAGGGAAGATTAATTATTGGTATCAGGTTCCAGAGAACAAGTTTGATGTGCACTTCTGCGTTATGTGGGGACTATCGATTCTCCTTGGAAAGATTATCTTCAACAATTGGTGGATCGGCATCGTACCGGTGCTTTTCATGAGTATAGGCGATGCCGTAACCGGAATCGTAAGGAACTATATGTTCGGTGAGAGAACCAAGAGCTGGTGGGGAAACCTAGCGATGCTTGCGGTCTGCGTGCCGATAGGCTTAACGTTAGGCTTTAAGGGCGTGCTTGCAGCTGTAGTCGCAAGTATCCTTGAGCATTACGAGTATAAATCAATAGATGACAATATAATTGTGCCGTTGACCTCGTTTCTTTTGGTAAGCATCCCTATAATCTAATCTGTTGGAGGCATTAGATGTCTAGCCGGCGGCTTCCTTAAATGAATAATGATATATGTTCCTTTTATGGTCGATGAAATGTAGCATTCCTAAGCTAGCATTCTCAAACTTATAAACCGTTACGCCCTCCATCTCCCATCCGATATTCGTCGCGAAGCTATCTAAAACTTTCCCTGTCTTAATATCGACTATATATATGTGCTCTCCGAAATCATCGCATGAAAGGTATAGCGAGTCGTCATGTACTGCGCCTCCCTGAACCCTGTGTAGGGTTTGGCTTAGAGGTAGATCTTTCAGCCGACTAAAATCTTTCTTTAAATCGTAAACATATAGACTACTTACGTTGTCGAACTCGGAGGAATATATAAGCTGAGTTTTCGGATCAATGGCGCACCACGGCATATGCGACTGACTAGTCTTAACGTATTTTCCAGCGTATGTGAGATTCTCGGCGAAATATAATATAAAAGTTCCATTTTTATATCCATAGTCCTCAACTGGGGCGTAGATTACTCCCTCAAAGTAGTCAATGTCTCCGATGTGATGGTAGCCTTGTTTTCTCAGCTCCTGAGGAATGGGATCGTAGTTTTCAATGATTATGCTGTAGTTTAGGTATGTCTTGCAGAGATATTGTCTCCCGGAGAAATACCAGTAGACACCATCGAATGCTACGCCTTGTCCCCATAAACTACTTATCGGTTGCCTTGAGGTCTCGTACCATTCAATAACGCTTGGAGGATGTGGCTTCCTTAAGCTAGCATAGAACGTGGAGTAAGTAAGCCAAGCTCCAATAATTAGACATACTACTACGATTGATAACATTATTTTTCGGTTTTGAGCCAAAAAGACACCTCTTGATCACGACTAATCTCTTCGTATGCTTGAATACTTATAATCTTTCTCGTAGACTATGGAGAGTATAAAGGTTAATACATTTCTGCATATATCCCTTAGAATGAATAATAATAGATGAGGAATGAGGCTGAGATGAGAGTGGAGATCGAGGACACTTATGCCGAGGCCTTCGAGGGATTGTACTTCAGGATTCTGGTCACAGCTGATGATGAGGAGACGCTTAGAAAAGCCGGGGAGGATGCAACTGCAACTCCCTCTATAGTGATCGGTAGAATTGAGGGAGGGGTGGAAAGATATCTCGGAAAAGATGAAACTCCTGATGGACGTTTAGGTGTGATCCTCCAATTCTGGGCTGCTTTCGAAAAGGATAAGCCTTTAGATAAGGTTGTCAGCAAGTTCTATAGGGAGTTTTCTTACCGAATAAGGCAAGATATACTTGTAAAGCCATTCACAGCGGTCTTTGATGCATGTCTATATCCGATAGGTAAAGTTGACGCGATGGAACGTATAGGTCATTGTGGAGACGGCTACGAATGGATTGAGAATCTCTATAGCCGCGAAATGATAATAATTCCTGTAATGGTGCCGGATTTCAAGATAGAACGTTATCTTGGATATGGACGTGGGGTTACTGGCGGAAACTTCTGGTATATGTGTGAGACAAAGGAAGCAGTTATGGAGGCTGGAAAGAAAGCTTTAGAAGCAATACATAAAGTAGAAGGTGTTGTCACACCATTCGATATATGTTCAGCTGGATCTAAGACTGAGACGAAATTTCCGGAGATAGGGCCTACTACAAACCATCCATATTGTCCATCATTAAAAGGGAGACTTGGAGGCGCATCTAAGGTTCCCGAAGGCGTCAACTACATTCCTGAAGTAGTAATAAATGGCATAACATTAGAATCTGTCAGAAAGGCTATGAAGATCGGCATCGAAGCAGCATCTAAAGTTGATGGAGTAGTTAAGATATCCGCTGGAAACTACGGCGGAAAGCTTGGGGATTACAAAATATACTTGAGGGATCTCTTCTCTTGAAGCTCGACGTTATCTGCTTCGGAGCATTAAACGTTGACAAGCTCTACAAGGTAGATAGGATAGCATCTGCAGATGAGGAGAGTGAGATTCTAGACTTTAAGGAGGCTCCGGGAGGCTCAGCCGCAAACACGGC
The DNA here is from genome assembly GCA_003601695.1 of Candidatus Bathyarchaeota archaeon. Classification (GTDB taxonomy): domain Archaea; phylum Thermoproteota; class Bathyarchaeia; order Bathyarchaeales; family DTEX01; genus B63. Next base: position 40,803 of record PIYH01000002.1, on the reverse strand, counting down.
TGTGGGATTGGCGAGGCTCGGCGTGAAGACTGGCTTCATCGGAAAGGTTGCTAGAGATAGGGAAGGCGAGATGCTGATGAGATCTTTCATCGAGGAGGGCGTAAATACTGACGGCATCGTTGTTGCTTCGCATGGACGAAGCGGGGTTGTTATAGGATTCGTAGATGAGGCGGGTGAACGAGCTCTCTACGTGGATCCAGGAGTAAACGATTCGCTAAGTCTAGAGGAGATTGACATGGATTATGCATCGCAAGCAGGTTTGTTGCATCTATCCTCCTTTATCGGCGAATCCTCATTTAATGTTCAGAAAGAGATTGTTAAGATGCTATCAGATATCCCAGTGACGATTGATCCGGGAATGATATATGCTCGTAAAGGGCTTGCGGAGCTAAAGCCCATGATTGAAAGATGCCTCGCGTTATTCCCGAATGAACACGAGATCAGAATTCTGACGGGAAAGAACTATGTTGAAGGCTCTCAGATTCTATTGAAGGAAGGTGTAAAAATAGTCGCTGTCAAGCTCGGCTCTCGCGGATGTTATGTAACGGATGGCAAAGAACAACATGTAATCGAGCCGTTCAGAGTGAAGGTTGTTGATTCAACTGGCGCCGGAGATGCCTTCTGCGCTGGCTTCATATATGGACTGATGAAAAACATGTCGCTTAGAGAATGTGGTATTCTCGGAAACTTCGTCGCCTCCAGAACCTTAATGAAGATGGGAGCTAGAAACGGGCTTCCTAGAAGAGAGGATCTTCCACTGTAATCGCTAATAAAGAGGCAACCTTAAATCTTATATGAAGCATTTACTAAGTAGGTTGTGCGGGTTATAGATGAAGATTATTTCCCTCCGGAGAAGATTAATTTCCATCCTCGCCGAGGAGATGAAGAATCGTATCCCTCAATTTGAGCCTTATTCTTCAGATTATCAAATGGTTGTGTATGCCTCTAAAGATCTGGAGGAATGGATTAAACAGAAACTCTCTCTGATAGGCGGATCCTTCTGTGACGCTCTTGAAGGGATGATGTATGACGAAAGAGACGAGTTTCTGACCTTTGTAAAATCCTGGATTACTATATGGCTTGGAAAATGGAGGGAGAGAGTTAAGCTTCTACATGCAAAGCCGAGACTTCCGCCGAATGCTGAGAAAAGAATTAAAGAGGCAAAGAAAATATATAGGAGATTAGAATTCAAGAAGGAACTTAAGAATTTGATGACAAGCAAGCTTATCTCTCAAGGAGAAATATGTATGGCAAGTTTCATCGCTGAAAACCTTATAGTGGAGGAGATTGCGAGGCGTCTGCGAAATCCAAATGTAAATCCGAAGAGTCTAAAGTTAGATCCGATAGACATCTACAATGCACTTTCAAGAAGAGTTTCAGAGATACGGAAGGAGAGGGGACCCTTAATATATCTAAGAATAAAACCGAATCTTCTCTAGCCTCTCATCTGTTGCGACTTATTCAATAAGATGATCAGAATCAATTATTTATGAAAAAGATTTAATACTTTTCTGAGAGAAGTTAATGCAAAATGGAGGTTTGTTAGCTTTGAATGGGAAGGTTAAGGTGCTATTAAACGGATATGGCGTTATAGGGAAGAGAGTTGCAGACGCTGTAGCTCTACAGGACGACATGGAGATAGTCGGAGTGGCTGATGTAGTATCTGACTGGCGTGTGAAGATGGCTCAGAAGAAGGGATACACGATCTACTGTAGCGTGACAGATCCACAACGGGTTGATGCGATGAAGAAAGGTGGAATCGATGTCGCTGGAACGCTGGAAGATCTACTTCGTAAGGGAGCAGTAGACATTATGGTTGACTGTGCACCGGCTGGCTTCGGCGCTAAGAACAAGGAGACATTATATGACAAATATGGCGTAAAGGCTATTTTTGAAGGCGGAGAGAAGCATGAAGTTGCGAATCTAAGCTTTGTAGCTCAATGTAATTACGGGGAGGCCGTCGAGAAGGCTGAGAGTGGACATAGATACTGCAGAATCGTATCCTGCAACACTACAGCTGCATGTAGAATATTCCATGCGCTCTACACGAACTTTAAGGTTAAGAAGGCTAGGATGTTTCTAGTTCGTCGCGCAACGGATCCTGTAAAGGGAGATACTGGAGGAATAATGAATACTGTTGTTCCATCACATCTCCCAAGTCACCACGCTCCGGACGTTAAGACGGTTATACATGATGCGATCCCCGATCTCTACAGCGCGGCGGTTAAAGGATCCCATACTATGCATCACTTCCACTTCTACGATATAACATTCGATCAGAAGATAACGCGCGATGAGGCTCTTGAAGCTCTACGAAGCGAGCCTAGATTAACATTTGTGAACTCTAAGGATGGAGTCATCGGTTTAGCGTCGATAATTGAGATAAGCCGAGATTTAGGACTTCCAAGAGGAGATATATACACGATTCCATTGTGGGAAGACTTCGTGACGGTGATAGGTGAGAATGAGCTACTATTAGCGGCTGCCTGCCCCAACGAGAACGATGTCATACCGGAAAACATCGATGCGATTAGAGCGTTAACTCTGATCGAGAAGGACGGGAGCAGAAGCATCGAGAAGACTAACAAGGCTCTGAAAATCCCAGAAGTTCTATATTAAAAAACCTAATTTTTATGTTTTAGGGTGAATTTATGCCTAGATTCCTTACGTTGGACGATGTAGATGTTAAGGGCAAAACGGTTCTTGTGAGAGTGGACTTTAACTCTCCAGTTGATCCGGAGACCAAGAAGATTCTCGATGACACTAGAATAAAAGCTCATGGAAAGACCACGCTTAAAGAGCTATCTGAAAAAGGAGCGAAGGTTGTTATATTAGCTCATCAGGGACGCCCGGGAGATCCGGATTTCATTCCACTTGATCAGCATGCCAAGAGGCTGAGTGAAATTCTAGGTAAACCAGTGAGATACGTTGATGATCTATACGGAGAAGAAGCCAAGAGGGCGATAAGGGAGCTGAAGGAGGGCGAGCTCATCCTACTAAAGAATACACGATCTTACCCGGATGAGCGGAAGTCAAAGAACCCTGAGGAACATGCCAGATCGGAATTTGTAAGGGAATTAGCATCATTAGCCGACCTGTTTGTTTTTGACGCCTTCTCAGCGGCTCATAGGTCTCACGCTTCAGTCGTAGGCTTCATAGCTGCGTTACCAAGCGTTGCGGGTAGAATCATGGAGCGTGAGCTCAGAGCTCTATCGAGGGTGCTGGAGTCTCCGGAGAAGCCTTGCATCTTCATTTTGGGAGGAGCGAAGGCAGATGATTCATTAAAGATATCCCGGCACGTTCTAAATAATGGAATCGCAGATTACGTTTTAACGGGCGGAGTGACCGGTCATCTCTTCCTCGCTGCAACCGGCGTTGACCTAGGGAAACCTAATATGGAGCTCCTCGAGAAACAAAAGGTTCTAGATCTAATTCCGGGCATTAAGGAGCTCATGGCAAGGCATCCCGGGAAGATTAGGGTACCAGTAGATGTTGCAATCAATATTGAAGGGAGAAGAAAGGAGATTTCAATTCGAGATCTTCCAACAGAATATTCAATACTTGATATAGGAGCAAAGACCATCAAAGAGTATTGTGAGATAATAAGGAAGGCGAAGTCAATAGTAGTAAGCGGCCCGCCCGGAGTATATGAAAGGAAGGAATTCTCGAAGGGTACAAAGGAGATTTTTGAGGCTGTAGCCGAGTCGGAAGCGTTCTCACTTGTTGGAGGAGGACATACAGTAGCAGCGGTTCAAGAGCTAGGACTAGGTGATAAGGTGTCATATATAAGCATAGCTGGAGGGGCGCTTATAGAATTCCTGACAGGAAGCAAATTGCCTGCTGTTGCAGCTCTTGAGAAGGCCGCGGAGAAAAAATCGGTATAACGAGTTGTCTTCTAGATTTGCAGATTATTAATTTTGGGAATATCATTTAAACGAGACTGTTAGAATTCGAATGTAATCTCCTGTATCTGCGCATCTATCAGTCGCCTCTTCCATCGAGTCAAGTAGATCCTTTAGAAGTATCAAGGAAGCTGGATTTAACTTGTCTCCATAACTCAGTAGTAAAGATTTTATCTCTAGAAATTTCTTATCGACTTTATTCTCTTCCTCCTCAACTCTTTCAGACATAACTCTTGCCCTTGAATTATCCTCTCCTAAGCTTTTTAGGCTCTCCCTTAACGCTCCGGCTGTGCTAACTATCCCATGCGCCATTTCATGGTATGCATCCCATATCTCTTTAGGAATCTCCGCGTCGAGAAGAATGATTTCTAGCCGCATCTTTAACGTGGTCAGCTACTTTATCAAGGTTTGTAACAAGCTTCATTATGTCCTCGCGGTCTCTTGGAGATATCGTTCCCTTGGTGAGTTCCTCGAAGACTACTCTTCTTAAGTCATCTACTTCCTCTTCGGTTTTGAAGAGTCTAGCTATCGTGGTCTTTGAGGAATCCTTCCTTCTCTGCGTAGTTAGATCTATCGCTCTTTCAAGATCGTTAATCGTGTCTAAGGCAACAGCCATTTGTCGATAAGCTATCTCTAAAACCTTATTTACTCTTCTCTTCTCAAACCAACGTTCCATGGATTAATCTCCCGCATTATCGTTACGCTCAGATTTTTGAACTAAGCTATATTTTAAGGTTTACTCTCTATCCGGAAAACTCCGTTATTATACCCCTTATCCATCGTCACCTTTAGATATAACTCTAATATGCAGAATCATTCTATTTAACCTAATTAAGTAATTAAGGCATAGAAATTGTCTTTTAGGCATATAATTTTAGGAAAAAGCTGGATTCTTCGTTGTCGAAAGGTACAAATCTACCTTTACGGTTTCAAGGACTTATGAAAGTTATATTTCTATTTTAGCTTTATGAAAGAGCCGGTCTAAAGGGTCATTCTAGACTTAATTCCTTATGTAATCCCGCTTCCGGATACGGGTATACCAGTACATTCTCTGGCGGAATGCTAAATGTTAGTTTTTCGCCGGTCTCCGGAGGAGGCTCACCGAATTTTAGGGGATTCTTAATGAGAATCTCATCTCCACTCGTCGTCTCTACGGTTATACGCACTAAACTTCCAGAGTAAACAATTCTAGTTATCTCTCCAAAGAATGCGTTTTCATCAATTTTCTCTTTTAGTATGATGAATTCCGGCCTAAAAGCAACCACAACTCTGTCGCCAATATTTCCCTTAGCTTCCGTGCTGAATACTTTTAATCCATTTCCAATATCTATAAGTAAGCCTTTTTCAGAAACTTTTTCGATTTTTCCGACAAGAAAGTTAGCTTCACCTACAAAATTTGCAGTGAATAAATTCTTTGGCTTCATGTACAGCTGGAGTGGCTTGCCAGATTCAACTATTCTTCCCTTCCTCATGACGACGATCCTATCAGAAATCGACATGGCCTCTTCTTGGTCGTGGGTAACGTGGAGAACGGTTATCCCTAAGGCTTTAGCTATTCTCCTGAGCTCATATCGTAAAACTGATCTGACTTTGAGATCTAGAGCTCCCAGCGGCTCGTCGAGGAGCATTAGGCTCGAACGTGACATCAGCGCCCTAGCAACCGCGATTTTCTGCTGCGTTCCACCGCTCAGTTCATCCGGATAGGCATCAATCCTCGCTGAGACCTTTATCATCTCAATTATCTCTCGGGCAATCGTCTTGGTCTCTTCAGGTGAGAATCCTTTAACATCCGGCCCGTAAGTGATATTCTCCCAGACGTTCATATGAGGGAATAACGCTATATCTTGAAAGACATATCCGATTCCTCGATCCTCTATTGGAATGTTGTTAACTATCTTTCCGTCAATGTATATTTCACCTTCATCTGGCTCGATTATTCCAGCTATGTTCTTTATGAGTGTGGATTTGCCGCATCCACTTGGACCTATCACAGAGATATATTCTCCATCTCTTATTGTCAGGTTTACATGATCATTAGCTAGTATTCTCCCATACCTTTTCGTGACATTCACGAGTCTAACTTCCGGCATTCATATCGCCTCTATCTCCTTAAGAAGGCCTCTTCTAGGATATTCAAAGACGCGGCACTCCCCTGGATGAAAAGAGATTATCACAATTTCTCCTCTGCGAAGCGGCGTTGAGGAGCCTTTAAGAAGAGTCCTAGAGAATAGAGTCATATCATTCTCTAGTTTAATCATGTACTCCATCGAGCCGCCTACGAACATGACATCCTCTATCTCTCCTAAGAGATTATTGAATCCCCTTCTGCGGCTTTTCCCCAGAGAGATATGTTCACGCCTAACGGCAACCACAACTCTCTCACCCACATTCCTTGATCGGTCAGACACATGGATGCGGAGACCACCTCGAAGCTCTATTTCAGAACCGAATTTATTCACTCTTGAAACTACTCCTTCGAAGAAGTTTGCCCCTCCAACGAAGCTTATAGTGAATATCGACTTTGGATTGGTGTAGATCTCTTGTGGAGAGCCTACTTGTTCTATTCTTCCCCCGCGAAGGATGGCTATTCTATCAGATACCATTAAGGCCTCTTCCTGGTCATGTGTGACGTGGATCGCTGTTAATCTCTGATCCTTAACAAGGCTTTTCAGCTGTGTTCGAAGATTAACCCTGAGCCTTGCATCCAATGCGCCGAACGGCTCATCTAACAGTAGTATTCTAGCCCCTGAAGCTATTCCCCTTGCAAGCGCTACTCTCTGCTGCATTCCTCCACTTAGCTCATGTGGGTAGGCATTTTTTCTTTCTCCAAGTCTAACCATCTCTAAGACTTCAGATGTAACGTCATTTATTCTCTTCTGATCCCACTCCTTTATGATCGGACCGAAGGAAACGTTCCCCCAGACGTTCATATGAGGGAATAGAGCATAGTTCTGGAACATATAAACAGCATTTCGTTCTTCTGGAGGGACTTTATTTACTTTCCTCCCGTCGATGTATATTTCACCTTCATCTGGCTCTAAAAGTCCAGCGATCAAACGCAGAAGTGTTGTCTTACCTGCCCCAGTCGGTCCGAGGATGCATAGATATTCTCCATCCTCAACTGAAAGGTTTATGCGATTCAAAGCGGTGATCTTACCGAATCTCTTGGTCACGTTAACGAGCTCGACTAGAGGCAACACGGTCACCCCTGAGTGAGAATTCTGATTATTACGAGCATGACCAGTGAGAGGACTATTAGGTATGTTGAAGTGAATAGAGCTGCTGGTATCGCAAGCGCCTCAACCATATTCACAACTAAGACTGGAATAGTTGTATCCCTCCCCATTACTATAAGGGTTGCACCCGTCTCCCCAAGTGAATGTGTGAATGAAAGTATGAACCCCGTAAAGATTCCTCCCTTTATAAGTGGTAAGGAAACAGCTTCGATGGCACTGTATGCATTTGCACCCAACGTTCGAGCTGTTTCTTCATACATTTGCACTCCGGAACCCTCATATGCTGCTATAATCGACTCAACGATAACTGGAACGGAGAAGACTATATGCGTGAGAATTATCATCCATATTCCAGAATTGACGAGGCAAAGCCCAGAGGCTCCCCAGAGAAGCAAAACTGAGAGACCTAAAGACGATGTTGGAATTATCAATGGAACCTTGAGCATTGTTCTAAGCACATGCCCATATCTTCTTCTCTCGATTATAAATGAGAGAGGAATCGATATGCAGGTTGCGATATAAGTTGAGATGGAGGCAACAATCACGGAAGTTAGGGTTGCTCTGAGGATCAGATCTAAGTAACGTGACGGTCCAAAGAGTTGATAGACAACTCCTCCCTCAACTCTTCCTGTATAGGGATCCGCTGACCAGTATAGCGTGACGGAGCTTATGACAACCACTACCGGAATTATTATAAGTATCACCACGATGATTAATGGGACTATATCCTTCACTATAGAGAGTTTCCTAGAAAGAAATCTCTCAAACTTTATGATCTTCATTGAAAGATTTGTTGGAATGTGGAGGTGTCTCCACGAAGAGCGTCGGTTCTTGCTAACGTAGATTTCAACCGGCAGAATCATTATCCAAGCTATTAAAACGAGAAGGCTTCCCATAAATGCGGCTGTAGAGAGCTTAAATTCAGAAGCCCATCTAACAATCGCTATCGAAGCAGTTGTGCTCACTCCCGAAACTATAATGGTTGCACCTGTCTCTCCAAGTGAACGTGCAAAAGCTAAGACAGAACCAGAAAAGATCCCGGGTATTGAAAGCGGGAGAAGAACCTTTCTGAAAGTTGTTAAGGAGCTTGCTCCAAGAGTTCTAGAGGCTATCTCATAAGTTTCCTCTATTGATTGTATCTTCGTCTCTACTGTTCGAACAAGATAGGGAAAAGTTAAGGCAACATGAACAATGAAGAGGATGAATGGAACATTAATGAGCGGAATCGCTGTATTCATTGATAGGAGCCTGGTGGATCCGAATAGTCTACTCAAACCGGATGAGGAAGTCCACGTTATTAGCGTCGCAAAGCCGAAGCCAGATGTGGGAATCACTAATGGAAGAGTTACGAGATCCTCTAAAAGATTCTTTCCGGGAAACTTTTTCCTCGCAAGCACATATGCTAGCGGAACTCCGAAGACGAGGTCGAAAGCGACAGCTGATAGAGAGAGCTTGAATGAGAATAGAAGGATCATAATGATTTGTCTCCAATTTTCATCTCCAGTAATCGGATTTGCGAAGACCTCATACCAGACTTCATCCCATCTCAAAAAGATGTACGATATCAGATAGAATGATGGAAGAACAACGAAGATTAAGAAAGCAATAAGGGTGCATGAGATAACTATCCCGGAGAGATTAATGCCGATAATTTTCCAGGCCATCTTCTCTTCTCCTACAGTCCTATATTCCTTACGCGAATCCAAGCTTTAAAGATGGCCTCCATAACTTCTCCCTTCGGAGCCTTCAAAATAGGTACGTCTATCTCGTATTTTACGCCATTCAACTGATTGAATATCTCCTCATCGAGGGGAACACTTGAGATTGCTGGTCTGAAACCATGTTTCTCAGCTAATTCCTGATTCTCCGGCAAAAGTAGGAAGAAAAGATATTGTCCAGCTGCAAATCTCTGCCACGGGGTCACCCAGCTTCCATTCAGTATCACAAAAGGATGATCAGCCATCAATGTCCCCATTTCAGGATATATGGCAACTATAGAATCATTCCATTTTTTAAGAGCCTTCAATGAGTTCTCAAGAACCACACTTTCATATATCCCAAAGAAGTTAATTTCATTCGGGCCATTCTCAGCGGCATATGCGCCGAAGAAACCCGTGCTCTTCCCATAATAAACGGCTTTAGACTCGATTGCCTTAACTATCTGTATAACGGTCTTATTTTTCAGATCTCCGATTGTTAGATCTTCCGGTCGCTTTCCAGCTGCTTCAGCAAACTCGAGTATAACGGTCATAATTCCCCCATTACTCAGCTGAGGATCAGGATGTCCATATTTGAAGTCGACTCCTTTCTGGATCAGCCTGTATAGATCTATAAATCCCTTCACTTGATAATGTTCAGAAATTGATCTCCATCCAGCAAGCACTAGAGGCGATAAAACTATGGGAGTCCATTCAACTGCGATATCATAGTTACTACCTGTTATATTGCGCCACTTCGCATTTAAGTATGGTATCCATATGCTTGAGGCTGGACTCCAGACAGTCGGCCTCGTGCTTCCGTCAAGTATTCGATTAACGGTGTCATGTGACCCCGTCACTATTTGGTTAACATGAATCTCTATTCCAAATCTTTGCTTAAACCACTTTTCGAATTTCGGGGTTACCTCTTTGATCCATCCCTGCTTCTCGCTTGTGTACAGGAAGTCTATTTCAATTCTGCTCGGTATTCCGCTTATCTTCTGAGGCTGTCTTATTCCTGAATAAAGCAGGGAGATAATCGAAAAGCATAAGAAGCCTATCAATGTTCCTGTGAGTAACAGTAGATAGCCACGCTTTATAAAGAGCATTTATATCCCTCAGTAACAATCGCATTATCATCTAAAGTAATCTTTTTCTTTTTTAGAAGCGAAGAATATATATCTATCTAAAGCCGCGTCCAGCGGATCCTAGGGTCCTTAATAATGAAGAATGCCAAAAGATTTAAGGATTAGCGATTAAAACCTAAGTGGTGCTTCATCCTTGGATATTTTTAAGGCTATCAAGACTAGGAGAAGCATACGTGTCTTCACAAAAGAGGAAGTTTCAGAAGAAGAGATCGAGGAGATTATTGATGCAGCTAGATGGGCCCCCTCAGCCGGAAATATTCAACCATGGATATTCATTGTTGTTAGAGATCCGAAAAGAAAAGAAAGGCTAAGCAAAGCAGCTTTAAACCAGCTGTTCATAGAGAAGGCTCCAGTCATCATTGTTGTCTGCGCAGATCAGGAAAGATCCAAGAAGGTCTATGGAAGACGTGGAGTTAACCTCTACTGTATTCAAGACACGGCGGCGGCTATTCAGAACCTTCTCCTCGCAGCTCATGCTCTGAGGCTGGGAGCATGCTGGGTTGGGGCATTTGATGAAGAAGCAGTGAGACGTGCATTGAATATTCCGTCTGGAGTGAGGCCTGTGGCAATCATCCCGATAGGCCGTCCGGCAGTAAAGCCTGGAGCAGTTTTTAAGCGTTCGCTTAACGAGATTGTTCATTACGAATCGTTTTAGAAAAGTAGAGATCCTCTGTCTTCTGTTCCACGCGTGGATGCCGTGATCTATACGTTCCAGTTAAAGATTTAAGATGCGAAGTATAGACTGATATGTCTTCACAGCGAAGAATCTTTCAAATTAATGTATGAGGCTTAGAAAGGAAATGCCGGAGCTCTATGAGTTAGCTCCATTAGCCATCGTGATTATTCTTCTAGGAGCTTCAATTCTCTACTCTATCCTTTCACGTAGACGTGCAGTGAAGAGATACTTGTACTACTCAACCTTTGATCCTATTCTCGCAAATCTAGGTTTTCTCTTTCAATTACTAGGTTTCCTCTTAACTCCAGCCGTCGCTTACGCGTATTATCTTCAAGAATACACTGGGGGAGTAGCGATTTCGCTTTCATGCGCCATACTTCTATTCTTAGGGCTTTTGTTAACGTTATTCTTTGAGCCGAAGATGCTTGATCTAAAGCAGTCATGTGTACTGCTCGTCTTATACTACATCAGCGTTACGTTCATTATTTCCCTCCAATTTCTACAACTCGGAGTCTTTGAGGGAAGTTTTTCCGAACGATTTCTGAGCAGTCTCTTTGAAGCTGCTTCAGCAATCTCAACAACAGGCTTCACGCTTCTAAAAGGTCACATTCTCCCCAGATCCATAATCCTTGCAAGAGCGATAGCTGAATGGAACGGAGGAGTAGGCATAATCTTTCTTCTACTTTCTTCTTTCTATCCTGGTTTATCGCTTTCTTCATATGGTAAGGCCTTAGGAATAGAGCGGATCGGCGGTGACTACAAGATCTCATTCGCAGTTGTTCTCTTAATTTACACTTTTTATACCATTGTCTTCTCCGTTCTTCTGCTTCTCCTCGGAATGTCTCCCTTTGAAGCTATTCACACAACTCTGTCTGTATACTCGACAACCGGCCTCACAATAGTTAACGTTAGGATGCTTCCCTTAGCTCAACGGATAATCATCGCATTCATGATGCTTATCTCAGCTCTCAGTTTTTCATTTCACTTGAAGATTCTGTCGATCATACTGGGCATCAATTGGAAAATGCTGATTAAAAGAAGATGGAAGGAATTCCTTTCTTCTATTTTAAAGATTAAGTGGAGATCTGTCTTAACTGGCGAGACTAAGCTCCACATACTTATCATCCTAATCTTTACAATCATTTATTATTTGGCGACTCACATCGATCCATTTGATTCTTTCATGCATGTCCTTAGTTCATCAGCGTCGGTTGGGCTGAACATAATTGATCCTAAAGAGGCTGGCGAGGCTGGAAAAGTAGTGCTGATAATAGTGATGCTGATAGGCGCATCCTCCTTCTCCGTAGGAGGAGGCATAAGAGTCTATCGCTTCTATATTCTCGGGAAGACTTTGCTTAAGGCGCCTCAAATGTTTGCATCAGGCGGAGAACCTGAAATTAAGATCAACGATAGGCTCGTTGATTTTTCAGAAATACTAATGAACTTCCTTATTATCTTCCTCTTTGTAGCGTTCTCAGCGGCGTCAGCCTTAATCTTTTGTGTTCTAGGAGTCTCCTTTTCAGATGCATTATTTGAAAGCGTCTCAGCGATCTCGACTACGGGAAGCATGCTAGTAGACCTAACCCAAGCGATCTCTTCGATTCATAAATTCTTGCTGATTATTCTCATGCTTCTCGGAAGAATCGAGATTCTGCCAGCTTTCATAGCTCTTTCAAGCATATTGATATCTGAGGAGCGATCTTAGATTTGTCTCTCAGAAAGAATTATAATCGCGTGAAACAAAGGATTATTCAAAGAGTTGAGAAAAAGATTTAAGAATCGCTTATCTAACTATGAAAAAGATCTGGTGTCCTTGTGATGAGTATAACTAATACAGTGTTCCCCTTCACGATCCCATCAGAGGATAGGAAGGTTCCATTAAAGAGAAGAGTGGAGCTAGCCGCGGTTTTTTCATTAGCTGAGCTCACTAGAGATAAGGGTGGAGGTTTAATCTCGAAAAAGCCTGCAGAGGAAATGTTATTCATTTCAGAGATCCACTATCCCTTCTGGTTTGTTCCGTGGAGGGGGAGAACACTTCTATTTGACGGACTCGATCTCAAAAGCCATACAATTTCATTCAGCATTCTTCCCGACTCGAATGTCTTCATTCAAGAGATGAAGGGAAGCTCTAGAAAGTTAGAGACATACTCCGCTTTTCTCTCTCATAACTCAAACTACTTCGAGAAGTTTTCAGGGAAATCTCAGAAGCTTATTAAAGGTCTCATAATGGATAAAGATCTTATGAGCGATATTTTCTCCATTCTCCCAAGAGCGAAGCGCGCTAAGGATCTCTCGAAGAAAGTGACGTTGCCACTAGTTATGGACTATTCGGCTGTTAAGTCGTCCATCGAGGAGCTCCAAAGATTCGAAAAGGCTCTGGAGAATGATGTTAAGAGACTAAGCCGGATAGCAAAGATGCTGATGAAGATAACCGAGAGACACATCAGTGCAGTTAAGCTTGAGATTGAAAAGATTAAGCGACAGAGTGATGCTGAAGTCAGCAATCTGACGTCGAAGATAGTGAAAAAGACGGAGGAGATAAGGAAGATCTATGATGAGAAGATCCTTAAGGTATCTGAGGAGACCGATCGGAAGATACAGACTCTCTCAGGAGAGGGTGCTGAGCTCCAAGCTGAGAGAGATAGACTAAAGACTTACATAGAGGAATGTAAGAGTCAGGTTTCCATGGCTCATAAAAGAAGGGATGAAAAGCAAGAGGAGTATTGGAACCGCGAGCTCAAAGCTTCCCGGCTGAGGCTTTTACAGATCGGTAAAAGGCTTAAGGAGATAGAGGGCAAGATTAAAGAAATAAACTCCATGCTGAGATCTGAGATCTCCCGTTTTAAGTCTGAATATGCTTCTGAGGCTGAAAAGTATATGGCGGAGGTTAAGAGGCTTGAAGCTGCACGTGACGCAAAGATAAGGATAAGGCAGGAGGCTATAGAATCGCTTGAGAAGCTAACTTCGGGGATAATCGGGCAGATAAACGGGATGATAGAGGCAAGGAATCTAGCTCTGAAAGAAATAAGAGAGATGGGATATCCGCTTCGAAAGAGGAGGATAACGCTAGCGCGCATGCCATTCTTCCTTGTATGTTATACTCGAGACTTAAAGAAGAGATATGTAGTCTTTCCGTCTTCAACCGCAAATACAATGAGAGGAGTGAGCAAGATAAAAAGTGCATTACGTCCTTACGCCGTAAGATCTATGTTGCAAGAATATTCCGCATCAATCACGAATCTGCTGAACGAGTTTGTAAATTCAATACAACAGAATTCCATGCTGGAAGATAGGGTTTTGAAGATATGTGTGAAGACGAATATGCTTAAGAAGAGGTTTTTCCGTCGAGAAGTTAAGAAGGGCTTGCAGGAACTATCGGAAGAAGGATGGCTTTCCAGCGAGGAGCTACAAACGTTAGTTTCTCGCCTGAATGAAATAACGCGTTAAAATAGATGAAAGACATTATTTTGTAGATTTCGGAGGATTAGGAATTGAGGAAAGAAATAGATATTTCGAGAGAAGCGGACAAGAAAATTTCATGAGCTAAAGATTAAGGAGATAATTGCAAGCCTAGAGAACCTTAAACCTCTGATGAGCCTCATGAATCTTTAAAAGTATCCTCTAATCTTTTTCTCAATCTGGGATTTAGAGAGGGAGTTAGATGAGTGGTAGCCACCGAATACCAGTTGAGGAGGTTAGACATATCGCCGAGCTCGCACATATAGAACTTACTAAGGAAGAGGAGATAGTCTTCGCTGAACAGTTTAATCGCATTCTAGAATACTTCAGCATGATAGATGAAGCTGATACTGAAGATGTTCCACCGACATTTCATGTTCTTGACTTAGTTAATGTTTACCGGGAAGACGAGGTTTATGAATCTGTGAAAGGAAATGAGCCATTAAGGAACGCGCCGAAAAAGGAAGGCAGGTTCTTCAAGTCTCCAAGAATAGTTTGAGGATGGAGGAGTTCTCATTGTCTAGGATTTACGAGATGACAGCCGCAGAGATTCGGGATAAGGTTAGAAGCCAAGAGATATCCGCCCAGGAATATTTACACTCTATCCTTGAAAGGATAGGTTATGTGGACGAAAAGGTTCACGCTTACGTGACAATAGCTAGAGAAGAAGCAGTAGCAGGAGCTAGGGAGATAGATGAAAAGGCGAGAAGAGGAGAGAAGCTTGGACCGTTAGCGGGAGTAGTGGTGGCGGTAAAAGATAATATATGCACAAAGGGCATACGGACAACATGTTCATCGCGCATGCTTGAAAATTTTGTTCCACCATATGATGCAACCGTTATTGAGAGGCTTAAGGCATCTGATGCGATAATCATTGGGAAGACAAATATGGATGAGTTTGCGATGGGTTCGACGACGGAGACAAGCTACTTTGGAGCTACCCGTAATCCATGGAACCTTGATAAGGTGCCCGGAGGCTCATCGGGGGGAAGCGCCGCAGCCGTGATAGCCGAAGAAGCCACCGTGGCTCTGGGCTCGGATACAGGCGGCTCAATAAGGTGCCCGGCGAGTTACTGTTCAGACGTTGGATTAAAGCCTACTTATGGACTTGTCAGCCGATATGGATTAATATCATACGCTAACAGCCTCGAACAGATAGGACCCATAACTAGGACTGTCCGTGACTGTGCTTTGCTTCTCTCAGTTATAAGTGGACATGACAGCAGAGACAGTACCTCTTTGAGAATTCCACGTAAAAATTACTTGAAATATCTAATAGGCGATATTAAGGGCTTAAGAATAGGGTTGCCGAAGGAGTTCTTTGGGGAAGGTGTGGAGGAAGATGTGAAAGAACCCGTGCTGGAAGCCGTTGGCAAGCTTGAAGAGCTCGGCGCATCATGCTACGAGGCTTCAATTCCAGCGATGAGATACGTTCTCCCAGCATATTACATAATTGCAATGTCGGAGGCTAGCTCAAACCTTGCCAGATATGACGGTTTACGCTACGGATACCGCGACGAGAACGATGAAGGAAACTTTGATGAGGTTTTCTCAAGGAATAGGAGAATAGGCTTCGGAGCCGAGGTTAGGAGGAGGATAATCCTCGGCACATACGCTCTCTCAGCTGGATACTTCGAACAGTACTACTTGAAGGCCCTTAAGATAAGAACGTTGATTCGTAGAGACTTTGAGAGGGTCTTCAAAGATGCGGATGTCGTAATAGGGCCTACTATGCCTCTTCTGCCATTCAATATAGGTGAACGAATAGATGACCCTCTGAAGCTTTACATGTGTGACATCCTAACAGTTCCAGCTAACTTAACAGGTTACCCAGCGTTATCTGTGCCCTCCGGGTTCAGAAGAGGTCTCCCAGTTGGGATGCAGATCATAGGCAAGCCCTTTGATGAGGGAACTCTCCTAAGAGTTGCATATACGTTCGAGCAGAATACTAGATATAATGAGTTTAGACCGCCTCTATAAGATGTTCAATACTACAAATTAATGGTGAGGTTTAATGAAGAGTTACATCTTACGGATCGTTAAGGAAGAGTGGTGTCGGCAGGTTTTTTCAACAAAGAGATATTTTCTTGGGGTTCCGAGAAGATGGAACTCAGGAGACATAGTTTTTTTGGTTCATAAAACAGAGGAAGCCGATTCATTGGTGGGATACGGAATTATTAAGGAGTTCGTGGAGAAAAAAGAATTGCCAGAGGATGAGCGAAGAATATGTGAGGAGATGAGGTGGAGGGGCATCTTAATCTTCAATAAACTCTATAGAATAGATCCTCCAGTTCCAGTTAAAGACACGGTATTATCAGCTGTTGAAGCTAGAGGAAAGTATCTCCATGGATATCCCCTAACAGATGAGCAGGTGAAGTCTATATTGAGGGCTGTGAAGGCGAAGGCCTCGCTCAGAGAGGCTAAATGATCTATTACGGCCTCTACCCTCAAAGCGGAGAAATCAGCGCCACTTATAAATGTTAGCTTTTATTTTTATTTCTTTGACCTCGAAGAGAATCCTGACTAGTATGGAGGAAATCTACATCCGCAGAATCTATAAGATCGCTTCCTCCTAATCCTAATTCTCCTAGTATCTAATTTCTCCTTAAGTATCAACGAAGCTAGGAATAAGCCTAGCATGATGGGAAAAGTTATGGAGAGAGAATCATCCAGTTGAGGAGCGCATTAAGAACCCGTTTAAGGAGCTAGAGGTTAAAACTATATTTCTTAGAAAATAACTTGAAGCAGAATGGAATTAAATCTCCAGCGAAAATGCGCGGCTTATTTTTTATGGCATCCCTTTCATCTTATTATACGGGAAATATCTAGATGGATCTTCATTGTGAATAAAGATGGAAGACTCAGTTCACATCTATCCTTTTCCGGTGAAAGACGTAAATCTCATATTTAGTGAATTTATCTACAAGAGTTTCTTCTTACATCTGTAAATGAGCAATAAAGCATGCAGACATGAAGACCAATCAATATACTGATAATCTTTGGGAAAGAATTCGTCCCATCTGAGAGTAAAAAAGACAGTAGTTATGTGGGAAAACGAAGCTCCGCTTATCTTATATACTTATAGTAGCGATATCCATAATCGATATCTGTCTTCCCGAATGAGACAAGCGCAAACTCGTTCTTTGGAGGAATCACGCTTTCATGGAACTTAAGCCTCTCCTCATGTAAATCCTCATATACATCGATGGATATTCGTTTTCTTTCTTTCAACATCTGCATTAAGTTAAACTTCTTAACTACTTCCTTATACTCGGGCTGAATGATGAAGCTACAGACGACAGCGCTGCTTCCGCTTCCGTAAGAGCCTATCCCAAACCTTTTTCCGGCGAGGTCATCATTTCTCATCTCGAAGTGGCTGTTAACTCCAAGCCAGACTGAGGCGGTATATGCGTTCCCGATTTGTCTGAGAGCCTCAAGCGAGTCTTTTATCTTGACCTCGTATTCTCTTCTAAACTCCTCAGTTTTAGCGAATCTTCTCCTGAATTCCCTATACTTCTCGGAGATGTAGAATTCAACATCTGTTAATCCTTCCCTGCTCGGTTCGGGTCCTATAGCCTCCATTATCTTCTTCCATTTCGGAAGATTTCTCCAATCATGGATTAGAAAGGATGCGAAGGCGTATTGAACCATCTTCGGGAATGGAGAATGAAACGAGGCCAGATCGATCTTTTCTGATAGGCTTCCTCCTAGAGGATTAAGAACCCCAAGCTTCATCATGTTTCGCCGGTAAGCATCCGTAGCGATCCGCATGTCCCTTAAATAGCAGCCTATAGAGTACCGACCGTTAACAACGGCCGTCTTACGCTCCACAGGCCTAAAGAAGTCTCTATCATCAATTGTTCCGAAGCCCGTGAATTCAGATTCATATGCCAACAGACGAGGATCCTTCTTCAAGAGCAAAGCGATCGCCGCCGCTCCCTGAGTCGGCTCCCCGGAGGAGTTAAGATCATACTTTGCAATATCCGTTGCAACCACAATCGAATACTCAGCTTTATTCCAGCCCGAAGCTATATACGCTAGGCGGTCTATAAGAGCATATGTGGCACCTACGCATGCAAATTTTGTCTCGGGAGCACCTATATGGTTGAAGCTTCCTTTACCATAAACCTGTTCAAGCATGCCTTGAACATAGCATGATATGGGTTTAGAAGCATCCGGACTCGTTTCAGTCGCCACCTCGATGAAGTCTATATCTTTTGGTGAAAGGTCATTTTTCTCCATTAGCTTAAGCGTTGCCATAGCCGCCATCGTTGCAGCATCCTCATGCACATCTGGGATGGATAGATTCTCTATGCCTAATCCCTTCGTAATTTTGTCTGGGGGTATTCCCCTAGCCTCAGCTAGATCCTTAGCGTCTACATAGAGCTTTGGAACGTAGGCGGCCATATCATCTATTCCGACTATTGTCTTCAAAATATTCACGCTCTACATTTTTCAGAGCATTTTAAAGATTATACCTATGTGAAATATTGTGGAATATAATGCTTTCTTAAAATAAGGTATTAAAAACTTTACTGTATCTTTCCCTTCTTCATAATTACTTCTCCGGTATCCGCAATCTCTATAGTTGCTGAGGAATCAGTTACGAAGTCCCAATGCATGCAAGATTTAGATGTTCCACCATAGCTTAGATTAGATCCGAAGGCAAGGTGTACGGAGCCCCCGAGTTTCTCATCTGTTAGAATATATCCTATTGCCCTGTTGATTGCAGGGTTGCATCCTATCCCAAGCTCAGCAATATTTGTCGTCCTAACTTCACGTTCATTAGCTCTATCGATCTCTATGCATCTCCTGAATGAATCAATCATCTCCTCTCCATTAACCCTCGCGGAGCATTCATTTAAGATGAGTCTACCATCCTTGAATTTTAAAGTCGCATCTCTAATAATCTTGTTTGTTAATCTATCTATTGTTACTGGGCAAAAGAGAATTCCTTCCCCAAAGGTCTCGTGAGGAGCAATAAAGACCTCACCAGCAGGTAAGTTGTTTCCCGTGTCGCCGACTTTAATATCATATTCATCAATCACTCCATCATCCTCGTTTATTCGTCTGCCCTTTATTTTGCATATGAAATCCGTACCCTTCTCATCTGTCACGTGGAGAATATCGGCTTCTCTAAGCTTCTCAGCCAGCCTTGAAATGTAACCTTTAAGAATAGATGTGGGCACAGCAATTCCGCCAATTATGAGTCTCTCTAGAACTTCATATTCGACACCGTAGAATTCTGCAGCTTCATGAGTCGGCCATCCAGCATACGTCCATTTCTTCCCCGGGCCTTCCTCCCCGTGTAATAGTTTTCTTATGGGAACGTTAGCCTTCGTCTTGGCAGCTACTTTTTCGCGTGGGAACCTTGTCTGGACTCTGGGATCCTTAAATGGCTCGACGACTATGTATGCGTCAGCCTCCTTGACAGCTGCGAGGTAATGTTTTGGAGTTACCTCTAAAATTTCAGTTGGCACTTCCTCATATACACGAGCTGAATATTCATCACTTAATGAGATGATCAACGGGTGGGCTCCTCTCTTATAGCATAGAATGCCTATTTCCTCGAGGAGTTCCTGTACATGTACTCCGCCTCGAATTATAACGGCTTCTTCTTTCTTGATGCTGGTTCCATTAACAATAGCCTCGGCGCATTTAGCGATCTCATCTTTCGTAACCAACGCTTACTCCTCCTGCTTTAAGGCTATGATCATTGAAAATATTTAATGTTTCATCGAAACTCTAATTTAAGCTGGAAGATATTTGTGGATGGGCGTAGATGATTTGAGAATAGAATGGAACGGCGGAGTCCGCATTGAATACAAGGATGCTAAGGTAGTCTTAGATTCTAAAAGGAGTAGCATAGAAGACTCGGTTTTTTTCGTTTCTCACGGTCACTTCGATCATTCAGCGGCTTTCAGAATAAAGAATGCTAAGAAATACTCCTCAAAAGAGACTCTAGAGATCGTCTCCAACTTCTTCAGCATTAAAAATTCCTTCTCGCTAAGTCTCAAAGAAAAAACCACGATAGGCGAAGTTGAAGTTATCCCTCATAATTCTGGACATGTCCTTGGAAGCTTCGAGTATGAGGTGAGGGCTCCTGAAGGAATAATTCTTTATACTGGAGACTTCAACACGGAGAAGACTAAGACAATGAAGCCGGCTGAGCCTGTCCAATGTGATGTTCTGATTGTGGAAGCAACATTCGGTTCGCCGAGCTTCGTCTTTCCCAAGGTGGATGAGATAGGTGAAGATATGGCTGAATGGGCTGGAAGAGTTCTGAAACGTGGGCGGATTCCCCTCTTTCGGGCGGATCCATTAGGAAACGCACAGGAAATAATCTGTATTTTTAATGAATGCGATATCCCAGTGATTGCTCATCCAAGGGTCGCATTGATGAATATGGTGTATGAACGACATGGATTCCGCCTCCGATACATTGATGAACAATCCTCAGAGGCTGAAGAGATAAAGCGGCATGGAGGATTCATCTACGTGGCTCCGAAGAATATAAAGATTTCAGACGCTGGATTCGAGGATGCCTTAGTTTCCGGATGGGCTCTGTGGAGTAGAAGAAGAGGCTTTCCCTTAAGCGACCATGCGGATTTCCATAGGATTATAAGGTTTGTGGAGGAGTGCGATCCTAAAATTGTGCTGACATGCCACGGCGGACGTTTCAATGAGACCTTAGCTAGATACATTGAGCAAAAAATGCATATTAAAGCGTATCCAATAGATCTTATACCCACTAAATTTAGGAAAGAAAAACCATAATTATTTCTATTTGTATCTTTTGCTGGCAAGGTGAAATGTATATGATAAAACCTGTGGTTTTTGAGAATGAGGGAGAATACATCGTCGGGATTCTCCATATGCCTGATGGCTTAGGGAAGGGTGAAAAGACCGCTCCCGCAGTGGTGATGCTTCACGGCTTCACTGGACACAAGTCTGAGGCGCATAGGCTATTTGTCCACGTTGCGAGGGCCCTATGTAATGCCGGCTTCATCGTATTACGTTTCGACTTTAGAGGATCTGGCGATAGCGACGGAGAATTCGAGGATATGACTGTTCTCAGGGAGGTGAGCGATGCCTCAAGGGCGATAAGTTTTCTCCTAAGCTTCCCATACACAGATCCTGAGAGGATAGGAGTTATAGGATTAAGCATGGGAGGAAGAGTCGCCGCGATTATTGCTTCAAGAGACAAACGCATAAAGTTCATTGTTTTATATTCAGCTGCACTCATTCCTTTAAGGAAAAAATTTCTTAGCCTCCTCAAAAAAGAGGATTGGAAGAGGCTGGAAGAGGGTGAAGCCATAAGTATAGGAGGCGGCTGGTACCTTAGGAAGCCATTCTTCGAAACTCTTGATTCCCCAACGCCTCTTCAGATACTCGACAAGATAAAGGTTCCAGTCCTTATGATTCACGGAGACTCCGATGAAGTAATCCCCCTAGAAGAATCCATCAAAGGATACGAGATGCTTAAGAAACTCAACAGAAAAAACGAGTTATACATAATTAAGGGTGGAGACCACACATTCACAGAGAAGAAGCATACAAGAGAAGTTATAGAAAAAACGTTGAATTGGCTTAACAGTCTCTTTTCTTCTCATAATCGCTAAATCCCAAGAAGCATAAAAAAGATAAATTGGATCTCTCCTTTAGTTTAATTAAACACTCTCAAAGGGGAAGCTAGAATATGATTAATGTTGAAGAAGTTCTTTCATTAGCAAAACCTGAGGATCTTGAGTACCCGCCTCCAAGTGAGGATCACGCTGGACACATAGTGTATCTTACATTGAAGGGCTATCCGAAGCTAGCGGCTGATCATATTTTACATAGAGAGATGCGGGGGCATCTCAAAGAGACTATTGGAAACGTCATTCGGCAACTGAACTTCAAGATCAATCACTTATTAATGCAGGGGAAAAAGGAAGAGATCATGCTTTTTCTCAGCAGAATATATGATGCTCTCATAAATATTGCCTTAAACCTTGCAGGTTTCGAGAGGAAGAGAATTGGCTTCAGCGATGGAGAAGCTGAGAGATCTATAGAGATTATAAGGGAAGCCCTCCGTGGATTCGAAGAGTATGAGAGGAGAAGCAAAATAGGGGGAGGAGCCTCTTCCGTAGCAAGGGCAGTCGTGAAGAATTTTCTTTCAGAGATGAAGAAGGTGATGAAGAATTACTATAGACCTCCTGGATCTATGGTTGCCCACGTTGCGGAGGAGATCGAGAAGAGAATCGATGATGAAAACGTGCTTGACTCGTTTTTGTCATCAGCTATAGAGCACATCCAAAATAATGTTTACTACAGGATGAGCGCCGCGGAAATATGCAAATTCGGAAACGATTATGCTCTAGGTCTCAGGTGGCTTCGTCACCTAGGATTTGTTCAAGTATCAACGAATCCATCCCTAGCGGCTATCGCTTATACTGATGACCCGACTCAGTGGGAAGGATTCAGAGAGGAGGATTTATGCTCGGATTTCAGAGGGATAGTTGAAGAGCATGAGGAGATCCTCAAGGATCCAGAGTCCTTCGGAGATGAGTTAGCCGCTTACGGAACGGAGGTGAGCATATGGCGGAATCTTGTCGTCTTTAGGCCGATATCTATAGCCTCAAGAATGAAGCATGGCATGATAAGCCTTCAACTTAACCCGAACATAGCGGATGATTATGAAAGAAGCGTTAGGGACGCACTTAAATTCTATAAGGACGCTGAAGCTTTCCTTAGAAGATACGACTCATACTTGCTGTGGGGCTACTCAGAAAACGAGGAGAGAGGAAGACCGAATATCGTATTTAAGGTTGCTGGAAGCTCACCGGCAGCCATCGACATTACAAGGAAGCTCGAAAGCTTAGGCATAGGCACAAACAACACTGTTACTTTCACTGTCTCCCAAGAGACAGAGCTGATACTGGCTAAGATGGAGGGGCGGGCTGAAGCTGTTAAGAAGGGTATACCGCTGACGACCGTGTATGAAACGAACATGGGTGGCAGACTAGATGATCACCTGCGAGAGGTTCAAGTTGAGAAGCTAATCAAAAGAGCCCTAGAGAGATTCGAGGATAAAAAGCTTGCACTTAAGAATTTAGCGATGAAGTTAAACGCGTGGGAGAGTGTTAAGGATAAAGAAACCTTGGATGAGATGGTTAAGGCGATCAGTAGCAGGAGATTCCTCCGCCCAATGAACAAGGAACCTCTTGTAGAGTTTCTCGCCGAGGCCGGCGTTCCCTCAAGTTCAAGGAAGGAGGTAAAAGAGTTTCTAGATAAGCTTGAACACGACATAGAGTACTGCGGAATCCTAGTTACTAAACGCGTTTATGAGATCTTCTTTGCTCCTCAGAATCTTCCCCTATGGATCTCTTACTTGAAGTCGAAGTATGGACTTACAGATGAGCAGGCAGAGGAGGTTCTAAGCGGAATAGATATGTTACCAGCTTCGAAGAGGCATCCCAGAGAGACCCTTTTAACGCTGAGCGGGAAGAATATGACGCATACGGAGTTTCCGAATCACCAGATGAATGTGTACTCTACAAGTCTCAAGGAAGGCTTTAACATTGAAGAGTATAGTGAATCCGTTCTTAGGGAGATCGATCCGGAGATCCTGTATAGACTTACAGAGAAATGGATGGACATAAAAGATGAATTCATAAAGTCATATGAGCTCACTCCCCATCAACAAGAGATTCTGAAGGAAGCTGGGATTCCAGATAGAAGTAAATATGGAAATCGTGGACTGAAACCCAAGGAGTGGAGAAGCTTCGGCGCTACCGTAAAGACGATGAATGAATTCTCAAATAGCTACGAGAACTTCAAAAGGAAGTGCATAGAATTCGCAAAGAAAATTAAAGAGGAGAAATAACTCCTCTTTATCAGAAACCCTCAAGATATTTTTCTTAGCTTCTCTCTTATTATCCGCAAAGCCCGCTTAACAACTGCTTCATAATCGCCTATCCCATTAACTCCAGCGGCTGTTGAGTGTCCACCTCCCATTCCATGAAAGTATTCTCCGAGAGGTTTAGCAAGATCCCTTCCCAAATGGAAACCTGTCTTCTTATAGAATTCCATGTCAGATCTTATGCTTATCTGAAGGTTATCATCCTTCTGTCCGCAGACTAATGCTAAATGCGCCCCTAGCCCAATGAGGGCACGTGCCGCTGAAGCCTGAAATGAACTCACATGTGAGAAGACTATTAGCCAATTGTTTATCCTGATGAGATGCATTCTTCTGCAAGCCTTAAGCCTAGCTATGCGTTCGGAAAGACTTGTTGGAAGCGTAAGCCTAGAGATTATCTTCTGAGCGTCTACACCAGCATCAACTAAGGCTGCAGCAACCTTGAATGTGCTAGAATTTGCCAATACAAAGTGTTTAGTATCGAATGTTATCCCTAAAAATAATGCTTCAGCCTCTTCCTTCAACGGCTTCATGCCTATTTCCTCATAGAACCTATAGATTATCTCACAGGTTGATGATGCGTTTTCGTCGCAGATCATGATGGATGCTATGCTTTCGGTTTCCGGATGAGCTGCGTGATGATCAATCACCACAAGCGGAGCCTCTGTTTTCTTCACATCGTTTTCCCATAAACCCAGCTGCTTAGTCGTATTCGTATCCAGCATGATGATTATATTAGCTGTAAATTTTGGATTATCCGTCGTAATCTTCATCGGCAGAAGATCTGATACTGCTTCGGAGAGTTTACTTATTCCTTCGGGGGAGGCGACTTCGACCTTAACTTTGGGGTATATTCTTTTCAGAAGCCTTGAAAGGGCGAAGGCTGATCCCAACGCATCTGGATCCGCATTTTGGTGACAGAGAAGAAGAATATGTCTAGGCTTAACCCTGTGAATTAAAGATACGATATCTTGAAACGACAACTGTATCCTCTCATCTTCAATTTAAAGATGCAGTGACGTTTAACAGTTTTCTATAAGCCTATTCTCTGGAGGCTTCTATTCATCCACCAGAATTCACGTTTAAGGCTTCGTCAAACCTGAGGTAGTTAATTAGACTAGTAAATAACGAGGCATGTGAAGGCTTTTGAAGCAGTTTTAACGCGGCGATAATGGACGAAGGTCCCTCTGGAGCTTCTCATTCAGCTCCTTTATCTGGCTTCTTATTCTCTCCTCCTGTTTTCCGAGGACCGAAATCCTCATGTTCGCTAATTCCTTTCTCTCAGCAAGTTCTTTAGTAATCTTTGATTTTTGAGTCTTTACTAAAATTGAGCCGACGGATTTATAGATGACTTCATCATCCGGCGTCTTCTTAAGTTCCTCTAAAGCTCTATCGACCTCCAGAAGTTCAAGTTCAACTTGTTGCTTCTGAGCAAGAAGGCTCTGAAGGGTCTGCTGTAGCTGCTGAAGCCTCAGCAACCTTTCCTGAACGGCTGGCGGAAGCTTAATTTCATTACTCATCTCTTATATTTCTCCTCTCGTTTGTCATGATTCCTTTTATCTCTTAATACATCCTAAAGCAACGATTAAAGCGTTTTCTTTTCCACATAATATCAGGAAGACTTATGAAATGAAAGATTAAACTATTGGAGTTAGGTGAATGCCATTTCTGCTAGATGACACGTGATAGAGTCCAGTTCTGGGCTGCTCTCCATAGATGAACAGATTTCCAAGAATGTCTTTAAAGACGAAGCGTGCGGCGGCGAGCTGAGTCATCATCTCTAAAGATTTCATTCCCTTTTTAGCTATTGCTATAAGCGCTTCATTATTCCTCAGCGCCCTGCTGATCGCTTCATCCAGAAGCTTCAGGGTATTCTCTGGACCATAAAGAATCTCAAATATATCTAACCCGAGAATCTCAACTATACCAGAATGTTTCCTCATCAGTTTTTCTAAGAATACAAGGTATTCTTTCCTCGACTCCATAAGTGAAAACTCTAATAGGTCAGCCTTATCCTTCCTAACAGTCTCGAGAAAATTCATGTACTCTTCAGCAGAAGGAAAGAGCTTCTCTAAGCGCCAAGTTATCCAAGATTCAGGCTTATAAGAATATATCCCATTATATCTCTCTTCAAGTTCACGGTCTTCTGGAGATATGGAGCCAACTGAGCGTAGGCGGACAACTCCTAAGCCCTTAGATGATAGGTTAATCGCTATCTGATCTAGAAATGGAACATATCGTAATCCAACTCCTTCCTCCACAACGAAGAGCGTTAATTCACCTCTCTTCAGCCCGCCAGATATCTTGTCAAAATCTCTTATGCCGCTTGACCTGTGCATCTCATCAACGTCCGGAAGGGGTTCCGCTTCGATGACTCTTACATCCCTACTTGGTGGAAAGTACTTAAACCTTCCATTCTGCAGTGAAAATACATACCTCTTCATTTTCCTCTCTAAGCCTCTGAGCTTGTCTATCCTTATCTGTCTCAGCGTTCTAGATCTCGAATATTCTACGTATGGCTTATCTTTCACATCCTGCATATCCACATCTAGGAGGGTCACTATTCCATCCACTATATAATCAAGATCCTCAAGTCTATCCGTTTCAGATACTAGAATTAGATGAGTTCTGGTTTCATGACAAAAATCGCATATGCTCTGTGTGAATGATGCTCTATTATTCTGAAGGTTAAGACTTCCAAGCATCGCATCCCAGCTGTCAATCACCACTACAGGATTATTCATCTCTTCAGCATCTTCATAAAGCATCCTGAAGAAGTTCAGGGCGGCGTCGAATCCAAAGGGTCTGTTAAGGAAGCTTCCCGAGAGTCTTAAGGCTTCGTGAAGCCTTTTAGGCGTCGCATTTATCACATTTCTTTCAGTAACTATATTCTTTATCCACGGAAATAGGTGATAGATCTTCTCCGGGTTAACCCTTGTAGAGACGTAAAGTCCATTGCGTTCCTCGCATATCTCCTTTAGAATCTCAAATGACAGTATCGTCTTTCCGGTTCCAGGCTTTCCCTTGATAAGCAAGGTCTGCCCCGGAAAGATCTTGAAGAACTTCACTATCTCCTGAGGGATTCTATCTCCATCATTCAAGGTCGTCGCATCCTACATTTTCTCCATTAAAGCCTGCTTGTTTATCTTTTCATCTAAGATTTTCAGAAGACTCGCCGGTTTTATCGGCTTCATCAAATATGCATCAGCTCCCTGCTTCAACGAAGCTACAGCGTTTTCTAGAGATGGGTATCCCGTGATCATGATCTTCACCATGCTGGGAAACTCCTTATGTAGTACTTCGAGAACCTGTGTTCCATTCATGCCTGGCAGCTTAATATCAAGTAGTGCCAGAGAAAACCGTTTAGCTCTGCATTTCCTTATACCCTCCTCACCGCTCGTCGCCGTCTCAACCTCGTAGCCTTCAGACGTAAGAACTTCACTTAGGCTTTCAAGAACCTCCACGTCATCTTCTATAATTATCACTTTTCCTTTAGATGCTGTTTTTTCATTATGCCTTGAATCGTTCTTAAGCTCCAATGATCGTGCTGAGGCGTGTGAATCCAATTTGAAGCCTCCCAAACAAGTTCTTTCTTTAAGCCTCGTTAAAGAACAATCTTTGTTCTAGCTTGAGGTAAGTGTTCTAAGCAATTAAGATTTGTGGATGAAATATATGTTAATTCGCATCTTCATGAAGAAACGCTTAATTATTCTCAATTATAAGAGATACGGAGTTATTTAGAAAACTGAGAGAAGAAGTCCATGAAGCAGCTTATCCATAATGGGGTTCTAATCCCGAAATATGAGTGGAAGGAGCTCTGCATATCAGTTAAAGGTAAAAGGATACATTTAACTCCGAAACAAGAGGAGATGGCGATCGCCTGGGTTAAGAAGATGGGAACTGAATACGTTAACGATAAAGTATTTGTTCGAAACTTCTTCGAGGATTTCCGTAAAGCTCTGAGGATCAGCGAGAAACTTAAGCCTGAAGACTTCGACTTCTCCGAAATAATAGAGTATGTGGAGAAAGAGAGGAGATGGAAAGAGAGCCTAACTAGAGAAGAGAAAAAACGCCTGAGAGAGGAAAGGAAAGCGCTGAGGGAAGATAACAAGAAGAAGTATGGCTATGCAATAGTTGACGGCGTCAGAGTGGAGGTTAGCAATTACACGGTTGAGCCCTCTTGTATATTTATCGGACGCGGAAAACATCCTAAACGTGGAAGATGGAAAGAGGGGCCAAGCGAAGAGGATATAGAGCTCAATCTTTCACCAGATGCTCCTAGACCTCCGGGAAACTGGAAAGCTATAGTGTGGAGATCCGATGTAATGTGGATCGCTCGGTGGAGAGATAAGCTCTCCGGAAAGATGAAGTATGTATGGCTCGCTGAGAACAGCGAGCCTAAACAGAAGAGAGAGATTGAGAAGTTCAACAAAGCTATAGAGCTCAAGCATAATATAGAGAAGATAAAGAAGCACATAATGAAGAATTTAGACGCGGAGGATCCCTTAAGAAGAAAGATAGCAACCGTATGCTACCTGATCGACATACTTAAGATTCGGGTGGGCGATGAAAAGGATCCCGATGAGGCTGATACTGTAGGAGCTTCAACTCTTCGGCCTGAACACATAAAATTCGGCGATGATGGGAGAGTTGTCTTCAAATTCTTAGGAAAAGACTCCGTTCCACACGTCTTCAAGGAAGAGTTGCCGGAGATCGTGATAAGAAATCTAAAGGAATTTTCAGCAAATGCTAAGTCATCGATCTTCGACGGAGTTAACTCTAAGCGAGTCAGCGAGTTCCTCGACGAAGTAGTAACTGGACTTTCAGCTAAAGTTTTCCGCACCTACTATGCGTCAAAGGCCGTAGAAGAGAAGCTTAAGGAGATCCCCGTTAAAAGAGAGGATCCTGAATATGTGAAGAAGTATGTGGCGACGATAGCGAATCTTGAAGCCGCCAAAGTTTGCAATCATCGCCGTAAAATTCCAAAGAGCTGGAGGGCATCGTTGGAAAGGCGAAGGGAACGACTAAGGGAGAGAATGGAAAAGGCGAAGGAGAAGGAAAGAAAGATCAAAGAGAAACTTAAAGAGAAGCGGCTTCGGTATCTCGAGAGGCTTAGAAGATACGAGGCGAATATTGAATCATTGAGGAAGAAGCTTGAAGAGGCTCGTCGCCAGCTAGTTCAGAGGGAGAATGAGGGAAAGCCTACGAAGACTCTGGAGAAGAGAATAAGAAGTCTAAGGAGGAGAATAAGAAAACAGAGAGAATCCATCAGGAGGCTCAGGGAGAAGCATAGAGGTCAATTAATGAGACTTCGGGAGAGACTGGCAAAGCTGAAGCAGCGGGAACGCACCTTCATAGAGAAGATGAAACTCTGGATAGACGCAAAGATGAAGACAAGAGATTACAACCTAAACACGTCACTGAGGAGCTATATCGACCCGAGGATCTACTACCGCTGGGGTGGGAAGGTAGGCTTCGACTGGAAAATGTACTATCCAAAATCGCTTCAGAAAAAATTCTCATGGGTCGAGAACTACTCAGATGGATAATAGCAACGATACACTTTTTCATATGGAATAGTTTTTCCTATGAAGTCTGGAGGCTTCCTCTTTTCTTGACCATATCTGCTCAGAGGCTTTGTTAGGTGTCTCTGTGATCGAGGAGGTGTCACGTATAATCCGGGCTTTAGATGCCTCTTAACATTAATAACTATTTTTTTCAAGTCTCCGCTACGAAAGCCGCATCTTTTACATTCAAAGCCTTTCCCCTTCCCCATAGATTTCATTCTTTTCCCGCAGATGGGGCAGGGAGGATTACGATACATGAGGAGAGGAACAGTCTCAATGATTTTGATCTTCTCGATATTTATCGTCGTCGGATTGCTTTGTGAAGGCGGGCGAACTCCGCCATAAACCTCAACGAGATCGCCTATGATGAGTCTCTTAACTATTCTTCTAAGGCTACCAGTTGGCTCGTAAGCTGCACAGTCAATCTCGTCCATTCCATCTCTAACCTTGAAGATTACGTGACCTCCCTTAATGATTTTAGGCTCCTCTGAAACTCTGCCTCTAACTATGACGGGACTGTATGGCTTAACTTGACTGATCGCGATTATTTTCTTTAAATGGGAATCTGTTCCCTGATTTGTTCGGAATATAACCCATCTTTCTATAGGCTCCTCTGAGACTACGAGTTCATGTCCACGCCTAACTGCCTCCGGGGTTTCTCCCCTTATGCCATAGAGGACAGGATCCGGTCCTCTTGGAGTTATCAGAATTCTTCCAGTTTCATAATCAACATTATTGAAGACCAAATTTCCAAGTTTCTTATCCATCTCAACGACTGATGACTCTTTGATTTTTCTAGGGATCCCCCTATTTTCTGGAACCCGGTAGGAGAGCAGCTCGTATGTGTAGTCCTCCTTTAACTGTTCGCCTATAGCTGCCAAACCGCCGATTATTCCGCGGCCTTTCTTAAAGCCATACGCTTCAGCCTTATACTTTCTGATAAGGGTTAAGGCTTCATCTTTCGTCACAAGTCCCGTGATAACTCGCTTAGCAAATGCTTCAATCTCGCTTGGAACATCGCCAGTTAAGAAGACAACCCCTGGATCTGTTCCCTTATAACTTAGATCGGCTTGCTCCTCAACCGTCTGGACAACGTGTTCCTTTACTTCATCTTGCAGATCTTCTGAGCATAGGATTCTGAAGCAGACTGCTCCGTTGCCTCTAGTCTTCCATGGAACATTAGGATTAAGCCTCACTAGCTCTGGGTAATCGATTAGGGAGACGCCGAGTTTATGTAGACGTTCAATAAGTATCGCCGCTATATATGTTG
This sequence comes from Candidatus Bathyarchaeota archaeon, assembly GCA_003601695.1. Taxonomy (GTDB): domain Archaea; phylum Thermoproteota; class Bathyarchaeia; order Bathyarchaeales; family DTEX01; genus B63. Next base: position 9,947 of record PIYH01000002.1, on the reverse strand, counting down.
TGCATCCTCCACGCGGAGAATCTGTATCATCGAATCCTATATGCATCTTCATGAGCTTTTCCAATTCATAGCTTAGTGATATCTTCTGAATATAGTTGTCTTTTTTATTCTTTTAGAATAATCATGCAGATAGAATTTGTTGAATCTGATATTCTTGGGAAAAACACCCGAATCTAAGAGGCTATTCCCATTTTTCTCACAGATCCTTCCTGAACCTAACGGCATCTAAACCAGGACCATAATAATCTTTGATTATTCCCACTTGGCTATAGCCATGCTTTAAGTAAAGCTTCATAGCATCTATGTTGTCAAAACGGGTCTCTAACACTGCTCTTCGCGCTCCTCTGCAGAGAAACTCCTCTTCTAAGAACTTCAAAAGCGCTGATCCTACATTCATTCTTCTAAATTCACGCTTCACATCGACCGTATAGACATGTCCATTTATCTCACCGTTGATATCCTCGATAGTCCCCATGATAAACCCAACTGGTTCATCGTTAATCTCGGCGATCAACGTTATGAAGAGCGGCGATCTTAAGCAATATTCGAGCTGTATACGGGTGAAGGCTTCCTCAGCAAAGCATTCAGTCTCAATTTTATAAATTTCATCCAGATCATTCAATCTAGCTTCTCTAATTGCGATTTGGAGACCACGCTTCGTCTTTAAGAAGCGCGAAAACATTATCCTTCCCTCTCTGCAGATATATTTCTGCCATTTCGCTCAGCAGATTATCTCTTTTCCCGAAGTATAGGAGATGACTTTTACATCCACTAATGCAGTCCGAAGAACCAAAACCTAGAATCGGCATCTTCGGTCTAAGAAGACTTATTAGATGTTGATTCACCTCGCATTCTAGCCTCCTCCTAGATAGCAACGCCAAAACAGCTTCGATCTCCGATTCGCCGTTTCTCAGCAAGTAGTCTATATGCCATCTTCTCTTCTTTTCGGATCTGAGATGTCTGGAGATCCGCCCAGCGAGGCTGGAGGGTCCTCTTCCCAGCGCCGACCCCGTATACGTATAGTAGCCAGTGTTAAGATTAGCTATACCTAACCCTCCGATCTTCAGTGAGAGCGGTGAATTAATATAGATCATCAACGTGTATGTTCCTCTTTTATTTCTCATCTTTGAAATTTCTGAGAATCTGAAAATTTTTAATCCGAGGCTTGCGAGTCTTTCTTTCTCAACTGAAAGATTCATTCTAAATCTTTAAAATGACATGATGCCTTTTAAAGATATCACGTTTTCTTCTTAGCATTATTAGCTTCCGCTACTGTTAACTTTTTAAGCGAAACTGAATCTTGATCATTTTGTGTCGTGGAAAAATTTTTATAGAGAAGCCGTCTTGTGGCTAATGGGGGAAATTAAAAAATATTTTATCTGTTTACATTGTATTGGTGATTTATGAATGAGGAAAGTGAATGTCGGGGTACTCGGTTACGGCTTTGTTCAAGAAACTTTTCACCTTCCATCATACAAGGAGATAGCTGAGGCAAACGTGCTGGCTATCGCTGGAAGGAGAAAGGAGCGAGCTGAGGAGGTTGCTAGGAAATTCGGAGTTAAGAAGGTTTATTCGGGTGATGACTTCATCGAGAAGGCATGCTCGGATCCCGAAATAGACGTAATAGACATTGGATTACCGAATTTCCTACACAGGAAAGCAGCTGAGATAGCAGCTGAGAACGGTAAGCATATTATCTGTGAGAAACCACTTGCGCGTAGCGTAGACGAGGCGAAGGCTATGCTGGATGCCGTGGAAAGATACGGCGTGATCAATTGCTATGCTGAGAACCAAGTTTTCTTCCCGCAGACTGTAAGAGTTAAAGAGATGATTGAAAACGGCGCTATCGGAAGGGTCTTCTGGGTAAGAAGCCGGGAAGCTCATTTCGGCCCTCACTCAGCGTGGTTCTGGAACCCTGAGCTTGCCGGAGGAGGAGCTCTTATGGATATGGGTTGTCATTCAGTGGAAGTCGCCAGATACATGATCGGCAAGAAGCCTGTGGAGGCAAGCGCGTGGAGCGCCACGCTAGTTCATGACACTAAGGCGGAGGATAATAGTGTGGCGCTTGTTAGGTATGAGGGAGGAGAGCTAGGTCAGGCTGAGAATAGCTGGGCCGCTCATGGAGGGTTAGACTTGAGGTTTGAGATATATGGATCTGACGGTGCGATCTTCGTAGATACTACTAGGGAGACGGGTATTAGAGTCTTCACAGTAGCGCCTGAAGAGAAGGTTGGATACGTCGTAGAGAAGGCTGAGGCGAAGAGGGGATGGATGTATCCGATATGGAGAGAACATGAACTATACGGATACTTACCTGAGCTCCAGCACTTCATATCCTGCATTGGGAGGGGTGAAAAGCCTCGTGAAACATTCAGAGACGGATACATCGTAAACTGCATACTTGACGCGTGTTACAGATCGGTAAAGGCTGGAAAATGGGAGAAGATAGTGATAGAGTAAACTTTCAATCATTCTTCCTATTTTTTGGTTCTAGTAGCCTTTAACGTCTTATTCAACAATACATATATAGGTCCCTTATAGGCTTGTTAGTCTCGAGATGAAAAGCATGAAGAATTCAGAAAATAAGATTCTAACAGTATATAATACTTCGAAGGAACTTGAAGAGGCTAAGATTGACACTGCAATTCTGCCAGTAGGCTCAATTGAGCAACACGGCCCACATCTACCGCTGGGAACAGACTGGATAATCGTTCAGGAAGTCGCCAAGAGGCTGGCTGAGAAGATAGGAAACTGCTACCTTTTACCCGCTATACCATATAGTAACTCACAGGAGCATCTGGAGTTCTGCGGAACGGTGAGTATAAGGCCTTCAACTTTAGCTCAGACGATAAGGGATATTGTCTTATCCCTCTACTTGCATGGCATAAAGAAGATTGTGATAATCTCCGGTCATGGAGGAAACTGGATAATAAAGCCAACCATAAGGGAGCTGAACCTAGAGTATCCCGACCTAAAAGTTATACATGGAGGCCCTATGGGTAAGAAGCCAGTTGATGTTCATGCAGGCGAACATGAGACTTCATGCATGCTCTACCTAAATGAGAAATGGGTTAGGAAGGATAAAATTGTCGACTGTGTTCCAGACGCGACGCAAGAGTATCTAGACTATGTGGGTATGAAGGGAGTAACTAAGTATGGACCTTGGGGATTAGCCAGCCGAGCTTCGAAGGAAAAGGGTAAGAAAATCATTGAGACACGAGCGGAGAAGATCGCTGAATATGTAAAGGAAACTTTCCGTAAGCTGGAGGAGATAGAACGATCTACTCCTAGAAGAAGTATAATTCCCAAGCCATACGAAAAAGGATGATGTATATCGCGGAACATCTCGTCTAAAACGCTCAAGAATCCCCTTTTTATGCCAGAAGATTTATCATCTATTGCCGTCCGTTTAACTCTGATCTATCATCCAAACTCAATCAAATGCCTTCTCGTCATCCGGCATGAAATATTAACAGCCTTTAACTAATAAGGATTTACGATTTATCATCATTAACAATATTAGGATAATTTTCACAACAATTACGGGGAGAAATGAGAGATGCATGCTGCGGTTTTTTATGGAGTAAAAGATTTAAGGCTTGAAGAGGTGCCTGATCCGAAACCCTCAGCTGATGAGGTCTTGATTAGAGTTAACGCTACGGGAATATGCGGGACGGATATCCACATCTTCAGGGGAGAGTGGAGCACTAAAACGCCTATCATCTTAGGCCACGAATTCTCTGGAATAATCGCGGAGATCGGGCGCGATGTAAAGAGCTTAAGCGTCGGAGACCCAGTCGTTGTCGAGCCGAACATAACTTGCGGATCATGTTACTTCTGTCGTCTGTCTGAAAGAAACTACTTCTGCGAGAATCTTGAGGCTATAGGAGTAACGATTAACGGTGCGTTCGCAGAGTACGTGAAGGCGAGAGAATCTAACATCTACAAGGTGCCTCGGGAATTCAACCTAGACGAAGCTGCCTTAATCGAGCCTTTAGCGTGTTGCGTGAGGGGTATAGATCAAGCTGGCATAAGAGCCGGTGATGCGGTGGCAATAGTGGGCGCTGGACCCGTTGGGCTGATTCTACTTCAACTCGCAAAGCAAGCTGGAGCATCGATGATTATCCAGACCGACATGGAGGATGCGAGACTTAAATTAGCCAGCAAACTTGGAGCCGATTACGTGGTGAATATAAAGAATGAAGACCCTATTGAAGCAATTAGGAAACTGACAGATGGCTATGGAGTTGATGTCGCCATAGAAGCGGTAGGCAGCCCGAAGGCCATAACGCAAGCAATGAGGGCTACGAGAAGAGGAGGGAGGCTTTTGATCTTCGGGGTCTCTCCTCAGGAAGCTATATGGGAAGTTAAGCCCTTCGAGCTCTATGATAAGGAACTGACTGTAACGACGTCTTATCGGAGCCCATTTACCTTCCAAAGGGCAGTTAGGATAGCGGTCTCTGGGATGGTGAGACTGAAACCTCTAATAAGCCACGTCTTCAAACTTGAAGAGATTCATAGAGCCTTTGAGATTGCAGAGAAGAAGCTTGAGGGCGCCGTGAAGGTGCTGGTTAAGCCTTGAAGGGATTAAAATATCTCTTCTTCAATCCTTATAGTCTTTATTTCGAATGGAGAGAGATCAACTAATTACCTTTCCTCTTTCAACGCGTAAAGGTTTAATATTCCTCTCAAGTAAATCTATTTCATAAGCTCTTTTAATCTTAAATTTACTAATCAATTCAGCTTTAGCGCCGTCACCTGTCGCATCATATATCCCGACAATGAAACCTTTAGAATCCTCAGCGGTCTTAATTCCTGAAACAACGATGTTCATTGAAACAATCTCCAGAAACTGTATTCCTACGGTCTAAAGCCTTCAATTGCTGATGGATTCAATACAACTACTGCCTCTAATGGATGATTAATCTCGTATGCCGGAATATTCACCGTTTCATATTTCTCATTCTTGTTGACATGAATAGTAATCACATATTCCTCGTTAGGTTGCGCGTTCATAGTTAGGATAATCTTTGGCTCTCTAAACTCAGCTCAATAACTAGCTGTGAGAACTCTTCTTGAATTGACGAAGACCTCTGTCTTCCCTAGAATTGGAAAGGAAAAGAACTTTACTTGAGACCCTGCAGTGCTTATTCCATTAATCTCCACGGGAACTTTAACTCTGCATCTCAGCCATCCGTCACTTTCCTGACATTAAGCATCATCGGTAAACTGGCTTCTCTTCATGAGGAATCGTTAAAATCCGCTTCAAAGGCTCTTGGCAGTTCTTCTTGAAAGAAGCGCCAAGTGAACATTCTTCGATACTTCTTTAATTCTTGAAGTCTATATTGGAGCCTTCTTATCAACGGCGAACAAGCATTCAAATCTTCGCTAATCATAGCTTCATCCTCTCAGCGGATGTTTATCTTAGAGTAGCATTCTCTTAAGTTTTATTTAGCAATAATAATACTAAATAGGTGTTCTATAGAGAATTCAAATTTTTTCCCAAATACAGAATAAATTTATAAATTAATAACTTGAAATTAAATTAATGCCATGTTACCTACATTAAGTATATTTATACCCGTGTATAGAGAATCTGATCTTCTTAAACCTTTACTAGAGCGGCTTCTAGATGACCCATATGAGAAGAAGGAGATATTTGTAGTTATAGATGAACCGACAGAGAAGAGTTTCAGCATAGTGAGAGAGTTTTCAGATTGCGTATACTTCATCTGTAATGGGGAGAGAAGAGGAAAGGCAAATGTTCTCAATGAACTTGTAGATAAATCTCATGGTGAGATTCTTTTATTCCTTGACTCCGACTGCAGGATAGATGGAGAGTCAAAAGATTTCCTCCGAAGAATCGCCGAGGAGATCAAAGATGCAGACATAGTTGAGATGAAAAAGAAGGTCATACGTGACTCCTTCATCGCGAGGATTGTCAGCTACGATTACTTAAGCTTTAATCTGACTAATCTTCTTTTTTCGCATAATCTAAAAAAATGTCTGGGCTTGAATGGAGCCGCATTCGCTATAAGGAGAGAAGCATTCAATAAGCTAGGCGGATTTAGACGCGTAAACCTCGAGGATGTGGACCTCGCTACAAGGGCGTTTATGGAAGGTTTAAGCTATAAATTCTTGAAGGATATAAGCATAAGCACTAAGGCTCCCTCTTCCTGGAGGAAATGGTTTGAACAAAGAAAACGCTGGGGTATTGGAAGCGCCTTATGGCTTAAGGAGTATCTTCACGATATAGTTAGGATCGTTAAGGAGTATCCTGAGGTTCTCCTACCCTCACTTCTAATGATGTTTCCCACTCTCCCATTCTTCCTATTTACCGTCTTTGTTCCCGACGATCTATATGTCAAAGGATTATACATCTTCATGCTCCTCCTATCAACTCAGGTAAGCCTATTCCTTCCGCCTACAGCATTCACGTCTACATCAATCGTTTTCGTGAAGAATCTGTCCTTTATGATCGGGAGCTTAGGAGCCTATTCGGCATTCTTCTATGTCGTTGCGAGGAAGATAGGCTTTGTATTCAATCCAGCCGAGTTCATCATCTTCTACATAATCTATTCACCCCTCTGGCTTCTCATAATAATCGCTAGCATAATCAAGATATACGCTGACATGAAAAATGTGAATCTCAACTGGAAGATCTAATTTCAACCAGATTTTGAGACGAATCTGTTTCCCTGAATGTAGAAGCGTAGATTCTTCTCTAAATCTGCTCTCACACCTATCCTCTTTGAGCTTGAAATTCTAACATGAATATGTCTATCAAGAATGAAAATTGGGCTTTTCTGGGATGTGACGTCGACTCCGTTTAGTTTCTTATCAATTCCAAATGCAACGGTGAACTTTCCAGGACCATTCGTCAGATTAACAATCTTCTCATCTCCAATGCCTCTGTTTCTTCTCATAATATCAATTCCCTCAAACGGCTCTATCGCCCTCACTAGAACTGCCCCGACCTTTCCAAGTTCATGGGCGACGATATTGAACATCCAATACTTATGGACGTTGTAGATGAAGGCTACGCCGGGTTTAAGCCACATAAGCCTATTAAAGTTCTTCATGCCATCTGAGGCGCGGGAAGCCGGATCCTCAGGACCGTAATATGCTTCTGTCTCAACAATCATCCCGCTTAGTCTTTTACCTCCGGTCTTTCTTATCAGGATCTTACCTAAAAGACTCTTAGCGACAACTTCGGGATCCCTCTCATAGAACCTTCTGGGTAATGTCTCTAGCCGTTTAGTCAAGACTTTCACCTAGATATGGTATAGCTAATCATAACGGAATAATGATATGGTTTCTTCATATCTATGAAGAGTGAAAACTGCTGATAAGTATGTTACTTATGCAACATAGAGCATAATTCAACATCAAGCTCAGAGGTTCATAAATAGTTTAAATAGGGGAGATTTGATAAAGATCATTCAAGTCTAAAGGGAAGAAGGATACATGAGCTCGGAAGAGAAGGGAAGAGCGAGCTACTTAGATCTCCTAATAAATACATTGATGGAACACGAAAAAAACCTTAATGCAATAGTTGAAAAGCTAGAGAGGGTCTCCAAAGATCTCAGAGAAGTTGTCGAAAGGCTTGAAGTTAAGACGCATGAAACTCCAATGAAGGAGTCGATCATAGAAGAAAGAAAGAAGAAGCATGAACCCTCCGAGCGAGACACCTTAACGTATATCAAGTTAAAATTGGGGCGAAGTACTGAGGATATCGTAAAAATAATTGAGTCACTAAAAAAGGAAGAATAACCCTTCTAATGAGACGTGCCAATAACAGATAAATATTTTTTCTTTAGACTCTTTTCAGTAATTCTTAATTTTCTCGATTTTCTAAATTCTATTAATGGAGGGGGAAGTACATGGCGGATATTCGGGAGGTTCCAACACGTATCACACGGTTCGAAAGAATAGGAGCCCATACTCACATTAAGGGGCTTGGCTTAGACGAGAATATGAAAGCCGTCAAAGTTAAGGATGGAATGGTTGGTCAAGAAAAAGCTCGCGAGGCAGCAGGGCTTGTAGTGCAGATGATAAAGGAGGGAAAGATGAGCGGAAGGGTTGTCATATTAGCTGGACCTCCGGGAACTGGAAAAACGGCTATAGCAGTTGCTATTTCACGTGAGCTAGGCTCTAATGTTCCCTTCATTCAAATGAGCGGAAGCGAGATCTATAGTACCGAAAAGAAGAAGACCGAAGTTCTAATTGAGGCTATAAGAAAATGCATCGGAGTAGAGATACATGAGATGAGAAAAGTCTATGAGGGCGAGGTGACGGGCATCGACATTCACACCGCCCCGCATCCCTACAACCCCTATCAGAAAGTACCGGAAAGTATACGTTTAACTCTGAGGACGAAGAAGCAGGAGAAGACCATAGAAGCCGGAGCCTCGATTGCACAGCAGATAATACAGCAAGGGATAACCGAGGGAAGCGTAATTCAGATCGACGCTGAGACTGGAAGGGTCGTTAATCTCGGATTAAGCATCGAGAGCAGTAAGGGCAAAACCTATGATGTAGATACGCGTCAAAAGGTACCGCGTCCAGATGGCGATGTGCTAAAGGAGAAGGAGTTCGTTTACACACTAACACTGCACGATATGGATGAGATTCAGGCTCAGCGCCGTATGGGAGGCAGTCTTTTCTCCCTTCTGCTGGGAGGATCAGAGACAAAGGAGATTGATCCGGAGATAAGAGCGACAGTAGACGATTCTGTTAAGAAACTCGTAGATGAAGGAAAAGCTTTCATTCATCCCGGTGTTCTCTTCATTGATGACAGTCATCTCCTAGATCTTGAAGCTTTCAGCTTCCTCGGCAGAGCGTTAGAGAGCGAGCTGGTGCCAATAATAATCCTCGCCACGAATAGGGGAATCACCACCATTCGTGGAACGGATGTAAGATCTCCTATGGGGTTCCCATTAGATCTTATAGATAGAGCTGTCATTATAGCTACGCATGAGTATGATAAAGACAGCATAAGGGAGATTCTGAGGATCAGAGCTAGGGAGGAGAAAGTTACAATTGACGAGGAAGCCTTAGAGAGGCTCACGGAGATAGGGTCGAAGACTTCACTGAGATATGCTGTGCAGCTCCTCAGCCTCGCATCTCAGAACGCTAAAATTCAAAAGCATAATTCCATAGTGCTTGAGGATGTGAATCGCGTCGATTCTCTCTTCATGGATGTTCAAGAAGCAACAGATCACCTGAGGAGATACGAGGATAAGCTTATGTATCACTAAAAAACGACGAACTATTTTATTCGCTTAATGCTCCGAAGTATCATTTAACGTAATGCTATCTTCTCTTTCTCCCAAGAATAAGCCCTACAGCTAATGCTGAAGCAATTATACCTATTATGTTATCATATTGGGTCTCGTAAGTTAATCCTAAAGATAAGGCGACTATAGCGATTATCAAAATTAGGAGAATCACATCATCTATCTTTATCATCTTTATCCCTAATTTGGTATGAGAAATATGCATAAAAAATTTGGGTTAAAAACTTCTGGATCTTCTTATGAAAGAAAGAGTTACCTATCTCATCTTCACTTTTATTCTTATGCCAACATGTGGAGAATGCGTCTATGCTGAAGATCCGTCACCCACGCTGATAAGATGTAGATTAAAGGGAATATTCCGATACGTAGACGATCCATCATGTGAAGATTTTAAACCCTTTAAGGATAAAAAGCCTTAGACAACTGATGCGATGAATATCCATCAGTTTAGCTTTCCCAGATAATTACTAATAAACCTTTTATTCTTCTCAGAGAGTTGATTTGTAACACAAGTCTTTCAGGTATGGTGTTAGTAGTTGATTGAGTCCAAAGTTATCATTCGAAAAGCAAAGCCTGAAGATGTAGAGAGCATCCTCGAAATAACCGCGGAAGCCTTCAAGAACTATACAATCTATCACTTGCTTGAGA
>PIYH01000033.1 GCA_003601695.1 Candidatus Bathyarchaeota archaeon | reverse complement strand
ATGATGTGATAACATCGCAGCTTAAGGGAAGGAACAGATACAGCGAGTTCAAGATACTGAAGAGCTCAAGCAAAGCAGAGTTCTCGGGCTCCGTTATTCCTCCAGACATAGCAATATGCGACGAGTGCCTCAAAGAGATGAGAGACCCGAAAGATCCGAGATACGAGTACTTCTTTATCACATGTACAAATTGCGGCCCAAGATACACAATCATTGAACGGCTTCCCTACGATAGAGAAAATACAACAATGCGAGAATTCCAAATGTGCAGTTTTTGCAGAGGAGAATACATGAATCCCCTAAACAGGAGATTCCATGCGCAGACTGTTGCATGTCCAAGATGTGGTCCCAAAGTCTATTTAACAGATGAAGGCGGCGGGCTCATTGAATGTCAGGATCCTGTTCGAGAAGCTGGAAAACTCATTTCCGAAGGGTTCATAGTCGCCATTAAAGGTTATGGAGGCTTCCACATATCTGCCTCAACCATTATGGATAATCCTTTAATCAGGCTTAGAAAAGCCAAGTATAGGAGGCAGAAGCCCTTCGCGGTTATGGCTCGAAGCCTAGAGGCAATAGAGTCATTCGCGTACGTAACGCGTCATGAAAGAAAGGTATTGATTTCATATGCACGTCCAATAATGCTTCTCAACAAGAGAGAAGACTATTACCTATCGGACTTGATCGCTCCGGGATTACATAACATCGGTGTTATGCTTCCATATACCGGGTTGCACTACATGCTTTTTGACAGGGTTGATGATCCAGCTTTCGTGATGACGAGCGCTAACCCGCCTAATCAGCCGATAGTTAAGGATAACGAGGAGGCTCTGAAGAGGCTGGGCGGAACAGTCGACTACTTCCTCTTTCACGATAGGAGAATCTTTCAGAGGTGCGACGACTCCGTCTTACGCCTACATGGTAGCCGCATAGTCTTCCTTAGAAGATCTAGAGGCTATGCTCCTGCGCCAATAAGGCTTAAGTGGAGGGCTAAGCGTTGCGCCGTCGGGTTAGGAGGCGAACTAAACAATACTGGATGCATTCTGCTTGAGGATAAGGCCTTCCTATCACAGCATATAGGAGATGTTGAGAATGTTGAAACGAGAAGATTCCTGGAAGAATCCATCAAGCATTTAGCTCGCTTAACGAATAGCAAAGTCGAGATAATCGCATGTGATCTCCATCCAAAGTTTGTGACGACAAGGCTTGCACAAAACCTTGCGGAGGAGAATGGCTGGCAACTACTCCAAATCCAGCATCACCACGCGCATGTATCAGCCTTGATGGCTGAGCACGGCGTAGATGAGATTATAGGAGTATCATGCGACGGGTATGGATATGGACTGAACAGTGAAGCATGGGGCGGGGAAATACTACTCTGCACATTAGGGAGCTCTGCATTTAAGCGTCTAGCGCATTTGCAGAGGCAGCCGATGCCCGGCGGAGATATGGCTACACGCTATCCCTTCAGGATGGCCGCTGGAATACTCTTTGGAAAAACCGACGTAGAGCAATGGCTCCTAAAACATCGGAAGTATCTCCCTCATGGAGAGAAGGAGATTGAGATCATCCTCCATCAGCTTGAGAAAAGAAGCGGCATTGTCATGACGACGAGCTGTGGAAGAGTTCTAGATGCGATTTCAGCAGTTTTAAGCGTGTGTTATGAGAGGACATATGAGGGTGAACCGGCTATGAAGCTCGAATCCGCCGCCTTAAAGGGTAGGGATGTTCTGAAGCTTAAGCCAATAATTGTAGGCGACGTCCTAGACACCACGGAGCTGCTCATAGAGATCTTCGAAAATAGATGGAAATATTCAGTTGCGGATCTCGCATATTCAGCCCACGCTTACCTTGCTAGAGGTCTAGCAGTATTAGCCGTTGAGAAGGCTCTTGAGGAGGGAGTTAAGACGATAGGATTCTCCGGAGGCGTGGCTTGCAATCAGATATTAACCTTAACCATGCGTAGGATCGTAGAGAATTCTGGATTAAAGTTTCTCGTTCACGAGGCTGTTCCATCAGGAGATGGCGGCTTATCCCTAGGTCAGGCAGCCGCGGCCGCCTTTAATCCTGAACAATAACAGATTTATCGTCTATTCAATTATATATTGTGAAAGAGCGATGTGCCTAGCAGTTCCAGCTAAGATCGTCAAGATTAATGGCGACAGAGCCCAAGCTGACTTTGGCGGCATTCTAAGAGAGGTAAATATAGCCCTCGTAGATGTTAAGATTGGAGAATACGTGCTTGTTCACGCTGGATATGCGATCCAGACTCTAAGCCGAGAAGAAGCTGAGGAGACCCTACGTTTATGGGAGGAGATTCTGGAAGGTGAAGATTAGCCTCGGCGTGCTGATGATTAATGATCGAAGAGATGAGATTTAGGGATGCAGCGCTTGCGAAGCGGGTTGCTGAGAAGATCCGAAAAGCCGCGCCAAGCAAGGATATAGTTAAAATATGCCACGTTTGCGGAACGCATGAGTGGACCATAACCCACTACGGAATACGTAGCCTCCTACCAGAGAATGTTGAGGTTATAGCTGGACCTGGATGTCCAGTCTGCATAGTTCCAGCCTCTGAGATCGATGAAGCTATCGAGCTAGCGCTGAATGGTGCTACAGTAACTTGCTTCGGAGATCTTCTCCGCGTTCCAGGGTCGAGATTATCTCTCCTAGACGCTAGGGCCGAAGGAGCTGATGTTAGGGTTGTCTACAGCGTCGCGGACGCCGTCAAAATGGCTAGGAGGGAACCTGAGAAACGATTTGTCTTCTTCGCTGTGGGCTTTGAAACCACGGCTCCTTCAACAGCTGTAGAGATCCTTAAGGTTCCCCCCGAAAACATGAGCTTCCTGATCTCTCATCGGCTGATCCCGCCGGCTATGAAGGCCCTAGTTGAGATGGAAGATCTAAATCTAAACGGCTTTATCGCCCCGGGGCATGTCAGCACAATCATCGGCATGAAACCCTACGAGGTTTTTCCACGAGATTACGGGATGCCAACTATTATAGCTGGCTTCGAACCTCTAGATGTGCTCTTCGCGATCTATATGATTATAAAGCAATTGATAAAAGGTAAGCCTCAGCTTGAGAACGAGTATGTACGAGCTGTGCTTCCTGAAGGAAATGTGAGGGCTCAGAAGTTGATGAGAGAAGCCTTCAAAGTTGAGAATGGAAGGTGGCGGGGGCTGCAGACCATACCAAAATCGGTTCTCACCTTACGAGACAAGTACAAAAAGTACGATTCGAGACGGAAGTATGATCTGCAGGTTGAGTGTAGCGTTGATGTTCCTCCCGGATGCAGATGTCACTTAGTAATAGTTGGAAAGATAAAACCGACCGAATGTCCTCTCTTCATGAAAGCCTGTACTCCGCGTAGGCCAATAGGCCCATGTATGGTTAGCATGGAGGGAACCTGTAGAATATGGGCCGGAACCATACGTCCATAGATAAATGAGTCTAGCAGATTCTCGGAACCGGGTCTCCAACAGGCCTGCTTATTATCCTTCTTCCTCCAACGAGAGTCTGCATTGCCACTTCAGAGAAATCCAATGTAGCCTCGCCTATTATCTCAGCGTCTCTACCCTCCTCGGTTGATCTCAAAAGCTCTAGGACCTCCTCCGCCTTTTCCTCAACCACCCCTATGACAAGTTTCCCCTCATTCCCAATCTCAAGCGGGTCTAACCCAAGCATTTCACACGCAGCCTGCACGTCTCTTCTAATGGGAATCATCCTCGTAGATCAGCACGCCAACTCCGGATTTCTCACTGATCTCATTCAGCGCATCGGCTAAGCCGCCGCGTGTCGGATCCTTCATAGCAACCAATCCTCCAACCTCACCTAGAATCCTCTGAACTAGCTTATTCAGCGGCTTAACATCAGATCTTATATCTCCTCCGAAGCTCAGCCCCTCTTGAGCCGACAACACGGATAAGCCATGATCACCTATAGTTCCGGAGATTATTATTTTGTCGCCTTCCATAAGATTAGAGTCAAGTATCCATCTCGCTTTAAAGCATGACCTGTACTTCTTAACAACCTCAAGATTTCTCTCCAAGGCTTCGGTTCGTCTTCCAACTCCAGAAGTATTTATAACGCATCCGCCTAGGCTTCCTTTCTCAACAACCTTAGTATCCCCAGTGACTATGCTGACTCCAGCTTCATGGCAGGTTCTCTGCATGCTTGCTAGAATGCGCTCAAAATCCTCGAGAGGCAAGCCCTCCTCTAGTATGAAGCCGCAGGCTAGAGCGTATGGTTCAGCTCCCAGAACAGCTATGTCGTTCACGGTTCCAGCGATGGCTATGCGTCCGATGTCTCCTCCGGGAAAGAAGAGCGGCTTAACTGCGTGTGAGTCGCTCTTAAGAACTATGTCACCTACAACAGCGGCGTCATCTAAAGATTCGAGGGGAACATCAGCGTCGACAGCGCCTCCGAAATACTTTAAAACATAGTTTTTGACGAGGCTATGCATAACTGTTCCCCCAGCGCCGTGAAGCATCGTTATGTACTCGCCTTCTCCACTCAATGATTCTTCACCATGATTGATAGGCGTCTTCTCTCTGAAATCTTTTCCTCAATCATTAAATATGCTGCCAGCTAATACTCTAGTATGCATGAATGGGCCTTAGCAGAGGCGGTTGTCTCAACAGTTTCTCAAATAGCCGAGAGGGAAGGCTTGAGAAGAGTTACGGAGGTTAAGCTTAAAGTTGGAGAGCTGCAGCAGATAGAGATGGAGATCCTAAGATTCGCTCTGTCAGAGCTTAAAAGATCAAGTCTCCTAGAAGATACGGAATTCATCATAGAGACTGAAAAAGCCGAACTGACATGCAGAGTATGTGGCCACAAATGGTTCTTCAAGAGAATCGAGATAGATGAGAATGCCGCCGAGGCTATCCACTTCATCCCAGAGATTGCTCATGTCTATATCAGGTGTCCAAGATGCGGAAGTCCAGATTTTGAGGTTACGCGTGGACGCGGAGTATGGCTTGAAAGCATTAAGGGTGCGAAGCAAGATGACTGATCCAAGAATCTCCGTGATCGAAGGTAGACTTAAGAAGGTGAATAGCATCCTAGCGGTCTCAAGTGGAAAGGGCGGAGTCGGTAAGAGCTTAATCGCATCCACCCTATCCCTAGCACTAGCCAGTAAAGGCTACGAAGTCGGCCTCTTCGATATAGACTTCACAAATCCGTCAACTCACATCATCTTGAATGCGGAGGGCATAAGTCCAACTGAAGAGAACGGCGTAGTTCCCCCTAAGATCCACGGGCTAAAATATATGTCCATAATATACTATTCTGGCAAACGGGTTTCTCCTCTCAGAGGAGTGGACATGTCAAATGCGCTGATTGAGCTGCTGGCTATAACGAGATGGGGAAGCATAGATTTTCTAGTGATAGATATGCCTCCTGGAATAAGCGACGCGATCCTAGATTTAATAAGGCTTGTAAAGAAGACAAGTTTTCTTATGGTTACCACTTCCTCTAAACTAGCCTTCGAGACTGTTAGGAAACTCACAAGCTTACTCCTAGAGCTGAGGGTTCCCGTGATAGGCGTTATTGAGAATATGAAGATGAGAGAATCATCCTTCATTCAGGAGCAGGTTAAAGGGATGGGTCTAAGGTTCCTCGGAGAGATACCGTTCGACTATTCGCTTGAAGAAGCCATAGGAGATGTAGATAAGCTCTTAAAGACGTTATTCGCGCAGAAAGTGGAAGAATTAGCGGAGAAGATAATCTCGCAGCCGCTCAGGAACTAGAAACCTTTAAACCTCCCCTACCCTTTCCATAAGAGGGAAACAAGCTCTTAGTGAAGGCAGATGGGTAGCCGATGAGCCTGCTAAAGTGGATCCGAGCTAAGTCACCTTGGATTCTACACTTCAATACTGGTGGATGTAACGGATGCGATATAGAACTCCTAGCGGCTTTCACGCCCAGGTTCGATGTTGAACGCTTCGGAATACTCTTGCAGGGAAGCCCGAGACATGCAGATATACTCGCCGTAACGGGTCCCGTGACTCTGCAGGTTAGAGAGAGGCTGATAAGGATATATGAGCAGATGCCTGAGCCAAAATACGTCTTAGCTGTGGGTTCATGCGCCTGCAGCGGGGCTCCATTTAAAGATTGCTACAATGTTATTGGGGGAGTTGACAAGGTGCTGCCTGTGGATGCCTACGTACCCGGATGTCCCCCGAAGCCGGAAGCAATAATCGACGGCATCGTTAAGCTCATTCAGAAGATTGAAGAAGGGGGGACATGTGAGAAGAGAAGATAGAATAGTAACTAAATTGCGAGAGAAGCTGAAGGAAAAGATCATCACTATAAATGTTCCCAGAGAAAGGAGAATCTTTATCCATATAAAACCAGATGCATTAAGGGAATCAATAAAGTTTCTAAGGGACATAGGCTTTAGGCATATATCCACCATAACCGGAGTTGACACTGGAGATAGCATAGAGCTGATCTATCACCTAGCACTCGATGGCTCCATAGAGCTCTCCTTAAAACTGAAAGTGCAAAAAGATGATCATAAAGTGCCAACGATAACTGATATTATCCCAGGAGTAGTTCTCTACGAGCGTGAAGTTCACGAGATGTTCGGCGTTAACTTCGAGGGTCACCCAGATCTCTCACCGCTTATTCTCCCCGAAGGATGGCCTAGAAACATATATCCTCTGAGAAAGAAGTATACGCTTGAGCATCTTAGAAACTCAATCTTTAAAGAGGAAGATGAAAAATGAGTTATGGCTCAATAGTTAAAGTTCCATTCGGCCCTCAGCATCCAGCCCTGAAAGAACCGGAGCATTTCCTATTCGAGATTGACGGAGAGATAATCGTGAATGTTAAGCCCCGCATAGGCTACAATCATAGAGGAATAGAAAAAGCTTTTGAAAGAAGGACGTACATCCAAAACATATACTTGGCTGAACGTATATGTGGAATATGCTCAGACGCCCACACCACATGCTACACGCAGGCGATAGAGGATCTTCTAGGCCTCGATGCTCCTCCGAGAGCAAGATACATTCGCGTAATAGTGGCAGAGCTCGAGAGGATACATAGTCATTCTCTCTGGCTTGGAATAGCTGTTCACGAAATAGGCTTCGATACGTTTTTCATGTATCTATGGCGGGACAGAGAGGCAGTGATGGATATTCTTGAACTCATATCCGGAAACCGCGTTCACTACGCAATGAATACGATAGGAGGAGTTAGAAGAGACATAACTCCGGAGATCATACCCAAAATAATAAGATCCCTAGACTTCCTAGAGAAGAGAACCAAGTATTATATGAAGGCTTTAAGATCTGAACGGACAGTGTTGAAGAGAACAGTTGACGTTGGTGTTCTAAAGCCTAAAGACGCCGTTGAGCTCTGTGCTGTAGGTCCAACCTTACGTGCAAGCGGCGTGAAGAATGATGTGCGCGGAGACGATCCCTACGCAGCATATGACGAGATTCCCTTCAACATAGTGACAGATGATGGATGCGATGTTTTCTCAAGAATGCTCGTTAGATGTGGAGAGATTCTGGAGAGCATAAATATGATACGGTACGCTTTGGATCACATGCCCTCGGGAATGTTACGTGTCAGGATGCCTATGGCGGTTAAGCCCGGCGAGGCTGTTTCCAGAGTTGAGGCTCCAAGAGGAGAGCTCATTCACTACGTAAAATCTAACGGCTCAACGAGGCCTGAACGCTATAAGGTAAGAAGTCCAACATTGGCAAATATCCCAGCATTATGCAGAATGTTTATAGGTCAGCATGTAGCAGACATACCGATAATCCTAGCTGGGATAGACCCATGCTTCGCATGCATGGATAGACTGGTCTTCATCGATGTAAAAACTAATAAAAGGAAGTCCCTAGACTTTGAATCTTTTTCTGAAATGGTGAGAAAGCAACGTAATTTCCGATTGGCATAGGAGGATACATATTGGCGATAATCGCAGAGGCAATAAAATGGCTACTTAAGCATCCAGTCACCATAAAGTATCCTTTTGAAAGGGAAGCCCCGCCTAAAGGCTTTAGAGGCCGCCCAGTCTGGGATATGCATAGATGCATAGGATGCGGACTATGTAGTAGGATATGTCCCTCTGGGGCTATTGAGATAATCGGGAGAGGTCAGGAAGCAAAGATTAAGCATTATGTTGACAGATGCTTATTCTGTGGACAATGCTCAGAGAGCTGCCCAAGAAATGCTATAAAGTTAATGAATGATTTCGAACATGCAAGATATAACAGGGACGTCATGATCTATGAATACAAGAGAGAAACCTAGCACTAGAATATCAATTTCCTCAGAAAAATTATCTATTAGCCTTTATGGAATAAGTGTAGATTAATTGGATTCCCTTTAAACCCAAAGTAAGAGATATTCCTATCACTCTACAGATAAAAATGATTTATGGGATTGTGAAAAAATAGAGTATGAGTGAGAACCATGAAGACTTCTAAAGACTTAATTGCGTATAATGATTTGAAAAGAAGAATAATTGATCCTGGATTCTGTAATCTCTGCGGCGCATGCGAATCCGCATGTCCTATTCACGCTTTAAAGATTGAGAATAGACGGCTAAATTATACTCATAACTGCGCAGACTTCATGGATTTTTGTTCAATCTGCTATGATATATGTCCATTCACGGAGGCTCTTCTATTTGAAACCCTAGGATTCGTAGCAAACGCTCCGAATAGAGCTGAAGGCATCGGCTACTACAGAAGGATGCTTCTTGCACAAGCTGTCGATAAGAAGTTGAGAGATCTGAGTCACAGCGGAGGAGTCGTTACAGCATTGCTGATGCATGCAATCAAGACTGGATTTATAGACAGCGCTATAACTTCCGAGCGGGAGAAGGAGACTTCTATAGAGATTAGGCCTTTACTCAGCCTCGTTCCAGACGATCTCCTATCCACGGTTGACTACGAGTATTTTCCCTCATCCGTTGCGATGGCCTTTGGAAAAGCAGTTCACGAGTATGGTAAGACTAAAATAGCGTTTGTTGGAACGCCATGCCATGTGCGAGCGATCAGGAAACTTGAGGCTTGGGAGCATAAGATTATGAATAGCTTAAGGATAGTGATAGGATTAACGTGTCTCTGGAGCTTCTCTCTTCCCGAGCTCACTCGATTCCTTAAGGAGAGATACGGTATAGAAGCTGGTGACATCTTAAGGATCGATATGGACGGGAAATATAAGGTCTCATTGAAGAATGGAAAGGTAGCGGCGATCTCGATACCCGAGATAAAGGCTCATACCTTAAGCATCTGTAGAATGTGTGAGGACTTTACATCGGAGCTTGCCGACATCTCAGTTGGAGGAGCTCATCCGCTAAAAGACTGGTCAACTGTAATAATCAGAACTGAAATTGGCGAGGAAATATTTGAAGAAGCTGTTAAGGCAGATGTTATACGCACCAGAAAGATAGAGGAGGAACCGAACGTTTATGCCCACTTCGTCAGAATGAGTTTTCTCAAGAGAAAATATGCGACGGAGGAGGTTGAGAGGAGGAAGAAACATGGGGAACCAGTGCCGCCTATATCAATTCGCCTAAGGGAATTTCTTCCACGCGAGATAAATCTTCTCTCAAGCCTTAAAGCCGAGCACATAATGACGAAGAATGTCATAACAGTCACGCCTGAGACGACGCTTGAGGGGCTTCTCGCAATCATGACGAGGTATCATCATACGGGATATCCAATTGTTGATGATGAGGGAAAGCTGCTCGGAATAGTAACGTTCGACGATATCTCTAAGGTTTTGCCATCTAAACGCGGAGGAGTACTAGTCAGAGAAGTAGCCCATAGTAAGATCGTAACTGCGCATCCAGATAGCTCATTAATGGAGATCTACGAAAAGATGATCCAACACAAGATTGGAAAGATAATAATCGTGGACAGAAAGGATCATAGGAAACTGCTTGGAATAATAACGAAGACCGATATAATGCATGTATTAAAATGGCCTATGAAAAAACTTGTATAATACAGACAATTAATGCGGCATACAGTCCGAGGAGACCTATAGTCTAGATATGCTTTAGTAACTTCTTTGGAAAGATATATTGAAATACTCCTAGAATCAACGGAAAATTCGCCTCCGAAGTTTTATCCGCCATCAGAGAGATTCATCATGATTAAGACCCTACGGAAAGACTAAAGCTTAAATATGGAAGCCCTCTGCCCCGGAGAGACAATAGTAATTTCCTCTTTAACTCCATAAAACCTGAAATACTTTTCCCTTAAGATTTCCCTCAGCTTATTCACATCCCTCTTTCTAGCTAGAATCAGCACATCTCCTCCAAGACCAGCTCCGATTATCTGCCCCTCAGCTTCGCCTTCCATAAAGTAATCTATTATGTCACATAAATGATCTATTGGGGGGATACTTCTCTCAAACCCGCCCGGCTGCCAGTACAATTGAGCTTCCTCTAGATATCCCTTGTCAATCATCTTTAGAAGCTCATCAATACGTTCGTCTGAACTTGACCAGCCTGTATCCCACGGAAGTCTTTTCCCATCAGGAGCGAACTTCGAAACTCTATCTCCATCATGCGAGGTCTTGATAAGTCTCAGAATCTCCCTTATTCTTCCCTCCCTGAGAAATCTTGGAAAGATATGAGCTCTCTCAGCTTCGGCCAATCCGTAGAGGGCTACTTGGCGAATATTATAACCGTCCTTTGGAGCCTTATGGTCTGAGAATATCTCCTCGAGTTCGTTAAGGTGTTCCTCGCTTATGAGACTTCTGAGGTTATCCCTGTCAGCCTTAACTGGCAGAGACTTGAGGATCTCATATATTTTGGATAGGCTCACATTAAGATTTCTTGTTGAGACATCCCTTAACCATTTTATCTTAGAAGCATATTCAGGATAAAAATCCTTAATTAAAAGCGCAGCGATCTCATAGGATGCTGCTGTAACCCTTAGGAAGTTACGGGTTTCTTCATCCTGCGGCCTCTCAAAGCCTGATCCAACTATAAGCACGCAGTAATCCTCCGGAAAAGGTGCATACGTCACCTTACTTACGTCAGTCGGCTGGGAGCCTATATGCGAGACATATCCCCGCTTACATAGCGTGATGGCTGCATGATCAGCGCAAGCCCCCCTAGTCATAACAAACCATTCTGAGAAACCTATGAGATCTATGAACTCGCCTAGCGGAATATTTATGTTATTTATTTCTCTAACGACTAAGGCGATTGCTGTGACAAGAGCCGATGAGGAAGAGAGGCCTCTGCGAGCTGGAAGATCTCCTCCGACAAGGATATCCATGCCTCTAATCTTTTTAATGAATCCTCCATCTTCGAGTCTATAGTAGTTTTGGAGATGAATAAGCAAGCCTTTAACATACGCGTCCCAATCTCTCTTCACACCCTTCTTGAGGTCTTCATTAAATCTCTTCACTGTCCATCTGTCCCAATGTTGGAGATTCCTTATCTTCTCTTCGGGAAGCTCCTGTGTTATTTGGAAACAATTCGGCTCATAGCATGGATTCATATTTCTCAAGTATACCCAATCATCATCTCGCGCTTGGGCAAAAACGAAGATCTCAGCCTCAGTCGCTATAGGATTAACATATCCTCCCATGAAGTCCATATGTCTCCCCATTAAATTGACTCTTCCGGGGGCTCTAGCAAAGATCACCTCGCCTTTAGAGTCGAAAGCATTTTTGAATTCTTCAGCAGCCTTAAGATACATGAGCCTCTTAGCCTCCATGGCTTCAGGGTTCTCGCCGCAGATCCACGCGAGAAATTTTCTAAGCCTGCTGGAAGAAGTGGAGAGGAATTTTATCCACTTATCTATCGAAGATTTGGTCACGGTTTCTACCAGCCTTTTTTAAAGTCATATGTAAAAGGTTTCTTTAAAGAATATTTAAGGAAGAGAAGACTCATAAATATATGCAATAAAATTATTTTGTTTTCTTCATTATCCGCTCTCTTCAATAAACTATACTAATCCAGAAGTCCTCCTTTACCATATTTTTCATGTGATAGCGATAAGGCTGATTCTTCAAGCTTAGAATTAAGTGCAAATATTGATGGAACGGTCGATAAAATAGACAATTATACTCCTGAGTGAAGATCTACAATTGACATTGTTATCTCGTTTATCTCAGCCTGGAACTATTAAACTAGATAAGGATGCGATGAGCATCTCCAACTAAAAAATAACATAACGATCAGTCTGAAACTTTTCTTGAAAAGGAACAAACAGTGTCCTAGTGCTGGCGACATGCCGTAAGAAGACTGGCAACAGTATTCATCAATAAAGGTAATCATAGTCTTTTTGATTCATTAGACTTATAAAATAATGGATTTTATGCTGGAAACTTGATTTCGAAGGGAAACAATGAAGTATGTTCTAGAATCGCTTTTTAACTCAATTCGGCGCTCTGATGATTCTAGAAGAGACTAATCCGCCTTATTAACTGAAGTGTTTTGCCATTTCTTTATTTTCTGGAAGCTCTAGTATCGCATTTATTACATCGTCTATTTGCTTCATATTTCTAGTCCTCACATCAACTATGAGCCACTGGAAAAGTGTATCTCTGCCGCCTCTTAGATTGGCTTCTAGAGCCCATTCAGCTCTTGTGATCCTAGGTAACATGACATACTTGTAGAGTTTATCTGGGATTGTGCCTCTTGATATTGGATGAATGCCACTACTATCTACTCTCACATGAGTTTCCACGGCTATATCATCAGGGAGATTCGATATGGTTCCGTTATTCAAGATATTTACATATATCGGAGCTCGCACCTGCCCGCTGAGAAATGAAATCTCATAGCTATCAGCAGGCTTACCATTATATAAGGAATCCATCAATGTTACTATAACCTCGCCGCTTGGCTTTAACGGCATAGACTGCGAAATGGGCCTAGATCTATCAAAAGCCATCCTAGCTATCTCTTCGATTCTTCTCCTAACCTGAAGGATCCTTATGGCGCATCCTATCTCAGAGTCTGGTCCTCCATAAGGGCCATACCAGTATTGTTTAGTTCTAAGATCCCAATGATACTTCCATGTGCCTCCTCGAACACTGTCTCCTATAGGTAAATATCCATAAGTCTTGTACATGTCTATGGCTGCGGGACATAAATCTAGATCCCACGGACTCATCGTATGCTCTCTCCATACCGACCAGTATTCCTCAGCATCTTCTTTGATCCAGTTATCTAGGTACTTATAGGCATCTTCGCCCTTATATTCGAATTTCGTTAGCCATATGACGTGATTTAATCCCTTCATCTCAACCTCAACATCCTCCAGATTAATGATCCTCCTAAGCTCATCGTAGCATTCAGCTCTATGGGTAGCACAGTGTGGAATTATATTCTTGCCAAATTTTTCCTTGGCTAGGCGCATAGCTAGAACTTCTATGACAGATCTATAGCCAAGAAAGCCATGACAGATGCCGGCTACATTAACCTTAGTCTCTCTACCTATCATCGTCGTCAACTCGAGAACTGGATTCGAGACTATGAAGAACCAGGCATCCGGAGCGAAATCCTCTATATCTCTGGCTATTTCCATGTAGAGCTTGAAAAGATAGTAGCCCCATATCGTATGATAATCTCCCACGTAATTCCATTCTACACTGTTGATTCCCCTATAGTAGCCATGTTCCTCCGATGCATCTCTCATCTTCTCATAGTACATGTAGCCCTTAGGAAGAGCCGTAGATATTACAAAGTCAGCGCCCTTAATGGCTTCAGCTCTATCTTTTGTGGCATGTACCTCCATTGGAATCTTAAGCTCTTTAACGTACCTTCTAGCCAGCGTTGATATGAGATTAAGCCTATAATCGTCAATATCCATAAGCCATATTTCAGAGTCACGTAGATCTTCATTCAAGAATATATCTGCTAGAATTCTACTTGTCCATCTGGCGCTACCAGCACCTATAAAAACAATCTTGGGACCCAAAGTATTTTCCCCTCAGCTTTAAAGTAGTTATATAAACATTAAAGGATGCTTGAGGATAAAAAAACTTAAGTGATAACCAGATGTGCACTCTATATAGATAATTTACCAGCGAATGAATCATCATATTTCGCTACGTGCCTGCATCACTTGGAGCTCCCCTTGAAGTCTTATATCCTCTGAGGAACTGCCGATTATAATCTCATATACTCCAGGCTCAACCGCGAATTTCATCTCCGGATCATACGCGGCTAATTATTCTACCCCGAGACGGAAACTTACGGTCTTCATTTCTCCCGGCTTAAGCGTTATCCTCTTGAAAACTTTCAACTTCTTTACCGGCCTAGATGCGCTTGAAGCTCGTTTATGCATGTATAGCCGAACCACCTCGTCGCCTTCATATTCGCCTATATTCTTCACATCCACATATACGTTGACCCTGCTTCCTGCATGTATCTTCTCCGGGATTCTCTTGAGATTGCTATAGTTTAAATCTCGTGTAGCTAAGGCCGTGACCAAATGGGATATTCTCGCAGCCCTCAATTAGTCAATCCTCCCTTCTAGAGTCATCCTTGAAAGTAGGCTATTCACTCTCTCCTCTATTTCCACATCAGAGGAAGATTTATCTTTCATCACGTCGAAAATGATTATCTGAAATTTATTTCGATAAGATATAAAATTTGAGATATCTCGAGAAAGACAATAAACCAGTATCTTCAAAATCTCAAATATAGCGAAGTATGCCTGTCATGTAAAAAAGAAAAACATGGATGAACGAGTGCTTGTATTAAATCTCAGTCATTAACATATTTTTTAGGACTGAACGTAAAAAGAAAAGTAGGGTATTGATTATTAAAAAGGCGATGAGAAAAATGGTGAAGATTACAATAATTGGTGGTGGAAGCAGTACATTTACACCTCAATTGATGCGGCTCTTCATCAAATCGAAGTTACTCAGTGGAAGCACGATTACTCTTATGGATATAAATAAGCACCGCCTAAAGATGATGGAAACACTCTCTAAACATCTTATAAAGAAGGAGAAGGCAGACCTCAGGATCGAGACTACTACTAATCAAAGAGAATCACTTGTAGATGCAGATTTTGTAATAACAGCCATTGCTGTTGGAGGAAATGACGCTTGGGAAGTCGATATTGAGCTCCCCGCGAAATACGGGATCTACATGCACGTGGGAGACTCGGTCGGTCCGGGCGGCATAATGCGTGCATTTCGCCACATTCCTATTCTTGTAAGCGTAGGTAAAGATTTAGAGGACGTTTCGCCGGATGCCTTCGTCTTTAATTACACGAATCCTGTCACTGCCAATACAATGGCGATGAGAAGATATACGAAAGTAAAGTCCTTCGGTCTATGTTCATGTAGCTCCATCCCACGGAATGCAAGTTATCTCGGCGAGATTCTAAGTGTCGACCCTCAAGAGTTAGCTCTACCTGCCTCTGCTGGGGGGATAAATCACTGCGCGGCTATTCTTGAATTGAGATTTAAAGACGGGACGGATGCGTTTCCCATAGCCAAGGAAAGAATTAAGAATTCCATCCAGAAGTGGGCGCTCGAAAATTACGGGGTACTCCCCTACTGCTGGACTCATTGGACGGAGTTCTTCCCAGCGCTATCTAAATTAGAGGAAAAATATGAAGGGCGGGCTCAGGGACTAAAAATGAAGTATGGCATACATGTTCATGACATGACATGTGAAAGGGAAAGAGTCAGAAAGTGGGAGAGACTCGTCGAGAAAATAGCTCTTGGAAGAGTAGAA
>PIYH01000032.1 GCA_003601695.1 Candidatus Bathyarchaeota archaeon | reverse complement strand
ACTTTTCCTGTTTTGATATAAGATATTTAGATTTACATAAAACCATTGCCAGGAAAATAATGAGCAATCCCGAGTTAATTAAATCTATGAACGAAGAATCAGCAAGGGAATTTTAAAAAAATAACAAACCCACAAAAATCTTTTTTACTGCAATCGTACGAAATTTATACCGTGCTCCCTCTTTAAGTGATAAAAAAATAATGTTAACAACTATAAAACTAGGTGTCCAAATCAGACATATGATTGTACATAAAGCCGCAGATATAAAGCTACCTGATGATGTATTCCATTTAGCGTTATTTTTTGTCAATTCTTCGTTTTGCTGCAGTTATTCAAGAAATATTTAATATCAAAACAGGAAAAGTGCCCCCTCCGTCATAACTTCTGCGCTCCTCACTTCGTTGCGGTGCTCGACCTTCGCTTATTCTCAGGGAATATAACAAGCGAATATGCGGTTCGCACCTTCGGTGCTCACCCAAACCCTTACGGGTTTCGCATATTCGCAATATGTTATGCTCAATTGTGAGTCCGCCGAAAATTACCTTTTTTGAACCAATTAACTAATAAACTTGAAACCAAGTAAGCTATTAATATGCTTAATGGCCAAAAATAAAAATAAGTAAATTCTCCACATCTTGGAATCATTAAACCTGTTTGAAGTAATAGACCTTCAAAACCAAGATGGACTTTATATTCAACCGAACTAGTCTATATTCTTTAAAATACTTTTGATTTTAATGGCGGACTTAACTCTTCGGGATTTCTCACTTCGTGAGAACCGCCTGCGGCTATCCCTCGTCCTCGTTTCACTCGGAGAATATAACACGGCTTAAACGGAAATTTCTACAAGAAATTTCCCAAATGCTCGGCTATGCCTCGCACTTCGTTTATCCGCAATATGTTATGCCAACAATAAGTTTACAGAACCGTGAAACTCTTTTTTATTAACCATCTTTCTTTTATTTGGTGTTTGAATTGAGAAAAGTTGGCTTGGGCGTTATTGGTTTAGGCGTCTTTGGTCAGAATCATGTCAAGGTTTACGCCGAGCATCCACACGGCGAATTGGTAGCTGTATGTGACATAAAGAAGGATTTAATGAAGGCTACGGCTGAAAAATATGGTGTTAAAAGCTACCTTAATTACCGCGAGATGCTTAAGGACCCTAAGATCGATGCTGTGTCCGTTGTTACTCCAGACTTTCTTCACAGGGATATAGTTGTGGATGCCGCTGAGGCTGGGAAGCATATACTTTGCGAGAAGCCTTTAGCGACGAAAGTTGAACATGCAAAGGAGATGGTGAAGGCAGCTGAGAAGGCTGGAGTAATCTTAATGGTTGATTTTCATAATAGATGGAATCCGCCATTTGCAAGGACTAAAGAAGCAGTTGAAGAGGGGGAGCTCGGCGATCCCGTATACGCCTACATAAGACTGAGCGACACAATATATGTGCCTACGAAGATGCTGAACTGGGCTTCTAAATCCTCTGTTTTATGGTTTCTTGGAAGCCATACAACTGACTTAGCTAGGTGGATATTTGGCTCCGAAGCAGATAGCATTTACGCTGTATCCGGCATGAAAGTTCTGAAGGAAATGGGAATAGACACTCCTGATTATTATCAGTACATGATTGAATTCAAGAATGGAGCCGTCGCGACTCTAGAGAATAGCTGGATACTTCCGGAAACGCTGCCAACAATAGTTGACTTCAAGGCAGAATTCATTTTTACTAAAGGATGCATTTACATAGATCCGATTCAGCATGGAGCCTTCAAGAAGTTCACAGAGAATGAATGGAAATATCCAGATATTCTAGTTGGGCCTTCCCTAATACATGGACGATACGTAGGCTTCGCTAAGGAATCTATATCTCATTTCGTGGATTGTATAGCTCAAGACAAGGAGCCCTTAGTTACTGGACGTGACGGTCTAGAGGTAACCCGAATACTAAACGCGGTCATAGAATCGTCAGAAAAGAAAAGGAAAGTAACTCTCTAAACAATAATTGATGATCCGCGATGAAAGTGTTTATTATAGGTTCCGGATCCGGAATACCAATATTTGGACACTTTAACGAATCAGTCTTAGTGGAAGAGAAGGGATGCTCATACCTCTTCGATGCTGGAGAACCATGCGCCGCAACTCTACATACAAATGCCTTGCTGAAATTTTATGGCTTAGAGATTATTCGGAGCCTTCCATTTATCGATATATACTCGATCAAATCCATTTTCATTTCTCATTCCGATGCCGACCACATAGGCGGATTACCAATGCTGCTTCAAGTTATGCATCTGTGGCAGAAGCGAAATGTCTCCTTTAGGTTTCAGCCTGACAACAGCATTCATCTCTACTTACCTTCTGAAACAATAGATATCTTTCGCGACCTACTACGTGTTTTACATTTATCCACTTTAAGATACAAGTTGCACATTAAGCCGCTGAGAGAGGGATGCATATACTCGGATGAACTAGTTAGGGTTTCAGCTATCCGCAACAGTCACATCAGAAACAACGGTTCATTCTCATTCATTCTATCAAGTCGGGATAAGCGCGTAGCATACTCGGGCGATCTTGGAAGCGAATTGGAGACTGCAGATCTAGTAGGGGAGTATGTGGATCTTCTCATAGTGGAATGCGCCCATTTCAATCCTGAAAGGCTCCGCGAAGTGCTGAGGAAGCTTGAAAGGAACATTGGAATGGTGATCGTTACGCATATACATCCAAGCCTATATGGAAGGGAAAAGGAGATGGAGAAGAATTTCTCTGAAAGCTTGAACTGCAAAGTCATCATTGCGAAGGATCATCTTAAAATTGAACTCTAGCTGTATGATTAGAATTTGCTGAAAATATCATAATTATTCTATTCG
This sequence comes from Candidatus Bathyarchaeota archaeon, assembly GCA_003601695.1. GTDB lineage: Archaea > Thermoproteota > Bathyarchaeia > Bathyarchaeales > DTEX01 > B63. Next base: position 9,114 of record PIYH01000032.1, on the reverse strand, counting down.
AAGTCAACGTATCAGATGAAGCTTTATAGAGAAAAATTCATGAGCCTAGAGCCTAAAGCGTAAAGCTCTTCGCAAGGGAAGAAGTTGATGTTTTAGGAATTACTTGAATCCTAATTGTTCCAGTTATGTTTGAAGAAACAGATTTTCCCTTAACTAAGAAGGATTGAAAGCTAGGCCGAAAGGAACTACTATTAAGGAATCCCCTCAGATAAGATAATTGAGAAGATGAAATTTCCAGTGAGAAGCCCAGCCGACGTTCTCGTCAAATAAGAGAATTCACTCTGCAGACATAGAAGTCCTCCTTTTTGTTTGAATATGCAGCTACCAGCATAAAAAAATCAAGGGGACCTACTTTTTTCTTCTGGCTTGTAGATCTCCTCGTTCGGCCTAGGCAGTCTCTTCTCGATTGGAGGCAGCGGAGGGCCTCCTCTCTTAGGCTCTGAGAGATAATAGTACGCTGTGCTTGAGTAGTCGTTGCTTAGCCTATTTGCATGTCCATGCTCTATCGTGACCCTTATGCTTTTATAGAATCTTATTGGATCCTCTATGTAGTATCTATAAACAGTCTGCTTTCCCCTCCAAGGCCAGTCTTCAGTTCCGGAATAGAGGATTACACCGTGGTAAGGTGCATTATACTCCTGTCTCGGACAGTATGCACAATTAAACCAATCTTCTGTTCCGGTTCCATGTATTGATGGAATCTTCTCTCCATCTATGAATATCATATCGTCTCCTTCTCCATACCAGTCGTTTGGGTTTCTGTGGAAGCAATCTATATCAAGATGAGCTCCACAGTATATTCCGTTTCCCTCAGCCTCCAGAATCACATAGTTTCCTTCTCCATCCTTGTTGAAGTTTCGCGGGTCCCTCTCCGCTTCCTTAAGCGTTAAGCCGTCAATGTACGCCCACCCCTCGGTATCATTCTCCCTCCTCCACTGGACATGAAAGTACGCTTGATCCTTAACGGGGTTTATTGAGTTATATTCTTCATAGTCTATGTAGAAATAATGTACGTAGGCTTCATCTCCTTGATTTTCAACTTCTATTATGGCCTCATCCCTGAATGGCATTGACCACCACGAATTGAATCCCTTTCCATCCTGTGGGCTCATTTGGAGAGGCAGGGATACGAAATTCTTTCTCATTCCATGTCCTAGACCGAAGAAGTCTCCAATGGGGCATTCAACACTCGGCTCATCACATCCATCCCAAAAGAATCTAAGGATTATCCTTCTCATGTAATCCTCCTTAGGAACTCCAAGAGTCATCCATATGTGCTTTATGCATCCAGGACCAGAAATCTCCGCTAGTCTCCTTCTCTCTCCAGAACGAATAATCCAGAAGTCTCTGTTACCTCCAGTGACATCGTAGCTTGAAATTCTATGGCTTCTGTATTTTCTTAAGTATGGTAGAGAAGCGATACTGGAATACCCGATCAATTTATATCTCCTCCTATCGCAAACCCTAATAAAGCCTTATATTCCTTTAGAGAACGAATTACCGATATAATTTAAATATTTGGAGCGATGAAATAGAATCGTCTTTGCTTCTTATGTAGCAGGCTGCCTAGGATGATTCCCCTCCGTGATGAGAATAAGCCTCTTCGGAAACCCATCTTAAATTATACTTTGATAGCAGCTAATGTAACTATTTTCTTTTATCTTTTCCTAACTGGAAATCTGCGGAGGGGAATAGAGCTATATGGAGCTATACCTGCCCTAATACTGAGGGGAAATAGATTCTGGACGATCTTCACGAGCATATTCATTCACGCAGATATTATGCATCTATTAGGGAACATGCTTTATTTGTGGGTATTCGGCGATAATGTTGAGGATACGCTTGGCCATGGGAGATACTTAATATTTTATATTAGTGGAGGACTGGTCGCAACCTTCATGCATATATTTTCTACGCTTCTTTCAATATTTTTAGCCCCGTTTCCCATCCCATACTTCTTCTTCAATCTCGCAACACCCATGGTTGGAGCTTCAGGGGCAATCTCGGCTGTTCTGGGAGCCTACCTGCTCTTATTTCCCGGAGCTAGAATAAGAACACTAGTATTCTGTCTTTACTTTGTAACGGTTATCAGTGTGCCTGCCTTCTTCTATTTAGGATTCTGGTTTCTCTATCAGCTCCTTATGGGTTTCTTCTCCTTAACGGGGCTTCCATCAACTGTGGCGTTCTGGGCGCACATAGGAGGCTTCCTCTTTGGCATGCTCATCGTTGAAAGCTTTAACATTTCAAGGCCGAAGCGTGCAGTATCTAAAGGAAGAAGGCCGCTTATTGCTCCTTGGACCCGCACACCATTGGTGGATCTCCTTGTTGAGGATGATGTTGTCAGAATCTATGCCTTCATGCCTGGAGTTGAGATGAAAGATATAGAAATATCCGTGAGTGAATGGGAAGTTGTGATATCCGCTCAACGCGGGAGCTTAAGATACTATGGACGCGTAGCATTGCCTATTCCCGTGATTCCGAAGGTTAAGGACTTTCTCTATACGAATGGAACGTTAATCTTTACACTGCGCCGTGCAGTTCAGGGTTACATATAGGGCTTTAGTTTCTCTAACGCCTATATAGGCTTCGCCTAATAGCGTCTCTTATGAAGTCTGATTCATCAATATATCCCAGTTCAGGTCTCTCCCTTAGTAGCTTTGAAATCTCCTTAAAGAGATTTCTGGGAACTTCCAGCTCATCAAAGTTCACATCCTCCTCATTCCTCTTTATTTTCTGCCTTAGCCACTTCTTCATCAATACTCTCGTCGCCATGTAACGCTCATCATCAATTCTGATCACTTCGCCTTCATCAACGAGCTTGCAAAGCATATCGCGGATCATCGTCGCTGGGATTGGCTGCAGGCAGCAGTTCACTAGTAAGCTGATGCTGAATGGTTCCTCTCTATCCTCCATGAACTCGAGAAGCTGCTTCTTTAGATGCTTCTCTAGAAGGAGAGAAGTTCTCATCGCTATGCTCCTCTTATTCGCTCTCAGAACGATACACGCCATACTCTCTTAGCAGGTTTCTTATAGCATCCTTAATGAACTCCGTTCGCGATCTATATCCATGTTTTCCGATAGCCTTGTCAACCTCGTCTAGAAGACTCTTCGGAATCTTTACGAAGACGTATTCCGCCTCCGTTTTTGCTACGGTCTTCGGCATTTTTTAAACCCCTATGATACCATACATGACTTCAAACTTAAAAATATATTCTCTCATGCCAGCAAAATTATTGTGGAAGTAAGAGAAAACTTGTCAATGAAGATTAGCAAACATGCAACGTAAAGGGATCGGCTCTTACCTAAGAATTTTGTGGCTGGCGTTTTGTTGGGTTGTTAGGGTACTTATTAGCGTTATTAAAATTAGAAGCTCTATTCGATGGCTTCTAGGGGGCTTCATGGCTCTTGACGTCCTCCATGTCTTGAAGGCCGTCTGGGTATAGGATTATGTTATCCTTGCATATGCTTCTGTGAACTGGGAGCCAAGGTCGGGAAAGTGATGCCTCATTCTCATAGTTGTTAATGTAGCATTCACCCTAACCCATTCACTAGCCGAGTGGTTCACGGATATGTGCATGTACTCCGCCCCACTTTAGGTCTGCATAGGCCTTGAAGCAGTCGGTGTATGTAGTTGAGCCCTCGGAGACGCGTCTCCCTACGATCTTCAAGGTTATTTCAGTCTCAACATTGCCAGATGGCACATAGCCTTTCAATCCACCCCCACCGGCAAGGATGAAGATGGCATCTAATCGGCTGTTCCTATGGGGCTCAATAACCGTCCCTGTCTTCTTCTCCTTCAGTAATGTGGTGAACCTTTGAGCCGTAGTGCTCATAGACTCTTCCATAACGTTTTAGCTTTCCTAAGCTCGCGATAATAACTCTCAAAGAAATTAAGGATGAAGAGGAGGAGATCATCCTGCCTTATAAGCCGCTCATCAACCAACCTAGTCCACAGACACCTAACCCTAACCAAAAAGTAACAGAGAAGAAGATAAAAAGTTGATTATTCCACAAAAGCATAAATTAGTCTTCACTAATGATTAATAAATGATATAGATGCTCAAAAAGCTCCTCTTAAGCGTCGCAATACTCCTTTTGCTTCTTAATGACGCAAGCATACATCAAGTGAAGAGCTCTGAAGATTATATTGAATTAGATGTTAAGCCCGTTGCTATAGTCTATTCTCCTAGGGCAAGCCAAATCAGCGTTGTTGATGCACACTACGCTCTGCTGGCTGTTCAATATTGTTTGTTGCTCGCTGGAACTCCATACGTAGTTCTCAGCGAGGAGAGACTATGTGCAACGAATCTTTCGAGATACTCATGTCTGATTTTTCCAAGTGCACGCTGGCTTAATTTATCAGAAGGATTCATAGATAAACTTGGCAGGTGGGTTATATCTGGAGGAGCCCTTATCAGCTTTGGAATTCCCGTTGCTGAGAGGGAAGGCTCCCTCGTCTACTCCGATGAATGGATAAAATTTTACAGTGAAATCTTCGGTTCGCTACATGTATCCTTCAGAACTGGAAGATCTTTTTATGTTAGAGCTGGGAGCCACATGATAACGAGGGACTTCGCTGAGAAAATAGAGATTGAAGATAAAAACTACGACTATCTAATTCTGGATCCAGCCTCTAACGCATCCATTCTTTTACGGTCTAACGTTGGAGATGTATTAGCTGCTGCTTCGAAGTATGGTTATGGGCGAGTTGTACTCCTTACTCTTCAAGCCTCAAACAGCCTCTTCCAGAAAACGAACTTTTTACTCAGGTCGATTCAGTGGGGGGTCTTCGGGGAACATACTCCCATAGGTTTGAACTTAGCATGCGGGAGAGTAATATGGATGCTTAATGTGGATGCAGATTGGTCTGCTGACAGGATTGCTACTGGAAGGGCTCTACGCTTGCTTCTAAAGGAGTCGGAGGAGACCTGCTTTCCCTTTTCTTGGGCGCTTATAACGGGAAACTACAGCGAATTTAAGAGTCATATTGACTGGATGTTTCTAAAGGAATTATTTGAAGCCTCAATCGACGCAGGCGTGGAGTTTACAAGCCACACAGTGCATCACCCGATATGGGCGAAAGTAACGAGCGAGGAGAAGATCCTATCTGAGCTCAGGCAGAGCTACAGGGATATCGCTGAAAACCTAACTGAGGTTAAGGGTTTCCAAATTCCAGATGGAATGTTCCCAATAGAGCATTACTCCCTCGTGAAGGAGGCAGGCTATAAATATCTCATCCAAACATTTGCTGATCCATTCCTCCGCATGGTTGGTGTACAGCCCCTCGGAGAAGGCTCGATATTCACATTCTGGAGAAGCACAAAATCTGACTTCTACTACTTTGACTATTCTAAGAGTAGCCCTAAAGAGGCTCTAAAGATTGAGAAGGAAAACTTTAACAGATTCTATGCCCTAGGGCATTCGGCGCCTTACATTCTCTTATGGCATGACTACAGCTTAATTAACGAGACGAGATTGAAGGTTTTCCTTGAAGTTTTAAGATACGAGTATGCTGGGAGGTTCGACGTTTCTCCTATGACGGCTGGGGAGTTCATCCGTAGATTCGAAGCTTGGAGAAGCATAAGGCTTAAAGTTTCCTACACGCTTGGAGGAGTCAATGTTCACGTAGACGTATCAGATGTGCCTCAGAAATATCTTCAATATACTTCATGCATGTGCCTGAGAGTCGATGGGGATCATATAGGCTACGTAGAGTTTATGAATAGAGCTTATCCTCTCTTCTCTGATGATTGTGTCATTCTTCCGGAGCTGAGCCATGGAGTTTACGAGTTCAAGATAAGGTATGGAGAGCCGCGGATCCCTCACATTATTCACGTAACCTCATGTAGAATTCTCTCAGCGGCTATAGAAGATGAAAATATATTTCTGAATACTTCGCGGATATGGGATAATAGAGCTAGAATATGTGTACCTAAAGGTTTCAATGTCTACGTGAATGATACAAGAATTAGCTTGAAAACCTGCGGAAATACTTTAATAGGATATGTAACCTTCAAAGCTGTGGAGATTCCTAGAGAAGAGGCCGGAGCGTATGAGTATCTTAAAGGTTTTCTCATAGGCTTGTTGGTAATATTCCTCTTAGCAGTCTTAATTCTTCTCGTAAAGAGGCGCTACTAGCTTGGGGAAATACATATCTTCTAATGTGGATCCTCATAACCATAACTAGTTAACTTAAATTAGTACTTGGCAGAAAAGCCTCGTGTTATTGGATTCAGCCTCAAAAGGTTAGAAAGATCGCAGAGATGGATGTAAAGGCTTCATTTGAGGATATGCAAAGTCTGATTAGTTATAAGAAATAAACCATCAGCATGCGCTTAAAATGATGTAGAAGGAACATCATAAATGTGAATAAGAGAGATGTATATTCTCGACAAAGGAACTGGATACATTTAGAAATCTAAAAACCAGGGTGGATCATCCATTAATATTTTATTTTGTTTTTAAATATCCTTTTCAATATAAAAGAATATAGAGGAGGAGTAAGGACGACAGACTATTTTATGGCTTTCAGAGAAATCGTCTACTTAATTTTAGGCTTACAAATCCTGTTTTATTCTGCGAAGATTGTTTCTAAGATGAGAAACGTCAACATTTCTTCTTCAAGAATCTTCCTTAGAAGCGAAGTCTTTCTGAAATTCCTTAAGAACCTTTTTTTCTTCTCCCTTTCATGCATGATGATGGCTGCACTATTGTATTTATGGTGGATAACAAATCATGAAGCCTTGAGAATATCAGTTGGGCTGGTAAGCATACTAGCTCTAATTCTGCTTTTATTATCTCTAAGGAACTTAAAGCTCACGCTTGAGGAGTAAAGGTGCCATGGAATATTTGAATCCAGTGCTTGTCGGAATCTTCGCTTCAACTATAGCGTCCTACTTAACATTCAAAGTATACTCTTCATCAATGCGGAGAACAGATTATTCCATAGCTAGATTATTCCTCAGAAGGAGAGACACAATAAAGTCGCTTAAGGTGCTTATTGCAGGTTTCACAATATTTGCTTCTGGAAGACTCGTTAGCATGCTTATACTACTAGGTATATTGGAGGAATCAGCGATATACTACATTAGAGTCCCAATAGATGTAGCTGCAACTATTCTACTAACCTATTCCCTAGTAATATTATATGAAGTGATAAAGCCTAGAAGGGCTTGAGCTTCTTACACTCTTCTGAAAAGTTAATAGATCCTGAGGAAAAACCTAGAGTATCCATTTTGGATATCGGAGGAATGATTATTGTTGGATGTTAAGATGAGTTCGTTACGTCCCCCTTATGGTTCAGCCTTTATATTTTGGCTGATGTCGAAAAGGTTGAAGACTCAGTTCACTGCCGCTTCTCAGCTTGGGTGAAGATGCCTAATGTTAGAGATTACGTTCAGAAAATCTCAAGTCACCATAGCGTCATGGTTTATGGAGATTGGATATCAACTTTGACTCGTGTGGCTGAGATGCTTGGGCTTCAACCTATAGTAGTTATAGGAAAATAAACTTAAGCATGCGATAAAAAATTAAAAAGAGATATTGGAGAGTTATGCAATCCTTTCTGTGCTGAAAATCTCATTTTAGAGTGGTAGAAAAATGAAGTTCATAACAATTCATGATCAAAAATGGTTTATTAAACCCATTGAAATCCTATCAAAATTCTTTACAATTCTTTCGGAATAGTTTTTAATTTTTCACTAGTCTACTCTAACCTCGTTTTCTCCATTGAAAAATTATTTTTCTCCAAGAAAGGATGAAAAGTCTCTGAGATAGAAAGCGTTAAAAATGGAAGGAGGAAAGATTAACGCGTGGCATTCGCCATCGCGTAAAGTGGCCTCCTCACTTTTTGAGCGTGATAAAGATGGCCTTCATGATCTATGAAATGGAAGATTGGATTCTCGAGAAAATCTGCACAAATTCCCTCCATCTCATAGGGTATTCTTGTCTCAAGCATCACGTAGACATTGCCGGATTTCAAGTCTATCCTATAAATCCCTTTCACGTCATCATCACAGGATACATATAAGCTGTCTTCATGTATGCAACCTCCCTGCACCTTACGTAAAGTTCTAGAAAGCCCAAGCTTATCAACTAGCTTAGCAGAGTGGTCTGGCTTGATTTCATAGAAATTAATATACTTTACGAAGTCGAACTCGGAAGAGAGTAACAAGCCGCTCTCCGGGTTAATTACGCACCAAGGCATGTGCGTTTGGTCAACTAGGTCAGCATAGTCGTATGTAGATAGATCCTCGTTGCATATCAGGATCCTTGGCCGGGAGTATATCACATCTTCAAGGGATAGATAAATGAGACCATTGAAGTAGTCTACATCTCCAACATGATCATATCTGGATTCTTGGAAAGGAATCTTCTTGTGGGAAACTATCTTGTTAGTGACGCAGTCGATCTTATAGATGTATCCTTCACGCCAAATCTTAAGAGGAAAATCTTTCGCGAGCTGCCAATGGGTAACTGTTAAATACCAGTGGTGCTTACTTTTTGTTATTCCCTGCCCGCCAATAAAAAATTCCTCTCTTTCTATATGCCACTCCTCATCTGACACTAACTTCACCAACAAGCATCTTCGATCTTAAAATCTTTCATGAAAGAACGTTATTTAAAAAGCTTTCGATATGGCAATTCATATTTTTCAAACCGTTTTAAGATTAATTGCTATTTTTTCGAAATAAAGCGGCAATAACGCCTCTTTTCTCAGTTAATTCCAGCCTGATTTTTCTTTTATCCCTATAGAATAGATGATTGATCATTCTTTGGATAGCTGAGACCGTGAAAAAGAGAATTAGGAGATAACCAGACATAAATAAGGTGTTAGAGATGCCATAGAAAAAAGGCTTGATTAACTTCAGAAAAATTTGCAGGAGAATAGTTGCTCTCAGACTGGCAGAACAGTCTTTGCATAGGTTTCGTTAAGTATATCAGCTATGGCCAGGTAAATCGCTAATGAACCGCAGAAGATTCCCCCATAACCGCCGATGATCGTTATTTCCGGGATTCCAGTTAATTCTCCAAGGGCAAGAATGAAGAAGAGTACTGAAAGTGTTATGAAGACAACTTGAAGGGCTTTAGGACCTTTAAGGGTCGCTGTAGTCA
>PIYH01000031.1 GCA_003601695.1 Candidatus Bathyarchaeota archaeon | reverse complement strand
TATGCCTCCTCCAATATGTCTCTTTATTATCCTTATAATTGACTCGGGAAGGTTTAGGGATCTAGCAATCTCAGCGCCTACGATCGGATGGTGAATACTATGCGTCTTGGATCTTCCTACATCGTGTAGTAAGGCGCCGATTCGGACAAGGTTGAGGTCGACTTTCAAGCCTTTTCTCCGGCATATCTCTGCTATTCTAACCGCCAAGTTAGAGACCGCTATGCAATGCCTTATCACTTCTGGTGAGCATCCACTCTGCTTTAAAATTCTTATTGCTTCCTCGACTGATGGAAGTTTCTCAGTCACCGAAGTTCAGCCCTTAACTGCTCAATTTTCTTTGATAGAAACTTAATTATTTTGCTATTGTCGTAATGCATTAGGGGTCTGTTGCATTCTGGACATCTGAAGACATATTCTGTTGCTTCCTCGAAGGAAATACGTCTGTGCCCTGGAACTCCGCAATGATAAAACTCGTGGGATTTCTCGTATCTAAGCCTTTCCTCAAGTCTTTTAAGAATTTTCTTCTTCTGGTTTATCAGGAAGCCTTCAATCTGATCTGGTTGAAGTCTCCAATGAAAGATGAACCATCCGGTTCTTTCGTCTCTTGTCCTTCTAAGACCCACTAGGGAATGGTTATATAGCTTATATAGAATCTTGCGAACGGTGTTCAGCGGTATGCCTGTCTTTGCCACTATTTCCTCATCTGCGGTTTCATCAACTTTCTCAAGTATCTCAACTATCTTGACGGCTTCTTCCCCGCCGAGCACCTCAGCGATCTTAAAAAGGACTGAGCGGTTCAGTACGTCCATTAAATCACCCGCTTCTTTCTAATATAAATATATTATGTATATCTAGCAACTTAAATTGTTCGTAAGATCTTTACTTTGAGATTCAAGCTTCAAGACTTTCTTTCCTCTTTTCTGCGGAACAATCATGATCTTCGCATCCTTAAATTTTAGTGCGAGTTCCTTTCCTTCGAATAATTCGTGAAGAAAAAGTGCTAGGGCGCTTATTTCTGAGTGAGGCTGAGAGGTCACAGCGACATTCCAATCTGCAAGTTCATAAACTTTTCTTGGAACCTTAGCTCCCCCAACTACTACAAGGAGACTTTTCCTAGATCTCCTAATTCTATCGATTACTTCTGCGATTGGGAGACCATACATTGTAAGGTGGACTATTTCTCCGCCTCTCTTCTTCCATTCATGCATCTTTTTTCTCCATCTTGAAACATAGGAGATTCTGAATTCTCCACCCCATGATCTACATACCTTCTCTATGCTCCTCTCAACTTTCTCATCTTTCTCTCCTGAATAGAAGCCTCCAGATGCGCCTAGAGCTCTAGCTGCTAGAAAGAGGTGAGTGGTCACTCTTTTGTCCCGTTGTGGTCTATGATTTAATCTGAGGATGTAGACTTCTCGCTTCATACTTGAAGGCTCCGCCTAAATTCTCTACTCCATGTCTTATCTTCTCGGCGACTACTGGTCTAGCTGAGAATAAGACTTTAAGATGCCTTTTTCCATATGCTACCTTAAACACGTTTGCATGATCGTATATCCATGAAAGAAATGAGAGGGATTCCTCATTTATCGGCATAATGATGCTGGATCTGATATGTTTTATGAGGAGATCCGCTATCTTAACCTTAAGTACGCTAAGGTTTCTTCCGTATAGAGCGGAAATTGGAGTAAGATTCGAGGAATATTTTTTTAATCTTCTGATCTTCGTCTTCAGTTCTTTATCTGAAAGTAGGTCAATCTTGTTTAGAACTGTAAGGATTGGAACACCTAAGACTCCTATCTCCTGTAAAGTATCCAAGCAACATTTCATCTTTCTCTCAATATCATCAGAGGACTCGCTTACATCGACCACTAAAAGGATTAAATCTGCAAAGATAGTTTCCTCAAGAGTTGAACGGAAAGCTTCTACAAGCGTTATTGGAAGCCTATCTATGAACCCAACGGTATCCGTGACTAAAATTGGTTCTCCGAAGAGATTTGTGACACGTGTAGTTGTTGAAAGCGTTGTGAATAAGCTCTGATCTATAGGTACATTCTCGCCAGTAAGAGCTCTGAAGAGCGTGCTCTTTCCGGAGTTTGTGTAGCCAGCTAGCGAGACTGTGGGGAAACCTATCTTTCTCCTTCTCTGTCGATGAAGTTCTCTCGTCTTCCTTACGCGTTTAAGCTTCTCTTGGATACTCAAGACTTGTCTCTTCACCGCTTCCCGATACACATCAATTTCATATTTGCCTAGCCCCATGAAGCCCGGTTGCTCCCCCATCTTCGCAAGTCTAACCTTTTCTTTCGCATGTGCCAGCTCGTAACGCCACCGAGCCAGCTCTATTTGAAGCTTTGCCTCCCTAGTTGAGGCTCGCCTCTGAAAGATCTCTAAGATTAGCTGGAATCTATCGATAATCTCTAGACCCGTTAGCTTTGCAAGATTATAGATCTGAGTTACCTTTAATTCCTCGCCGAAGATTATCCTCTCAACCCCTAGTTCAGAAGCCATCTCTGCAAGTTCATGCGCCTTCCCCTCGCCTATATAGTAACGTGAATGCGGATGCGTGACTTGCTCAAGAAAACCAACAACTTCATATCCAGCTGCCTCAGCTAGGCTCTTCAGCTCTTCAAGTCGAGACTTCTCAAATGGATCCCGCCTATCGACTATTATAGCCTTCGTCTACTTTTCCTCCTCTTTGATTCCTTCAATTGCGCAATCTCGCCCAACGTGGCTTCCCTATGGACGGGACGTAGGGAGGGAGGAACCTCTGGCTCAACGATCGGAACGAGTAGCTTTATTCCTAAGGCATGCTCAAGTTTTCTAGCAAGCCGCTCATGGGGAATAATCTTCTCCGCCTCAATCTTTTTTATCACTGAGGTTTTCTCTCCGATCTTTCTTCCAAGGTCTTCTTGACTTAGCTTCATCCTCTGCCTCGCGTTTCTCACGAGAAAGCCGAAATTCTCTATCACCGTTATATCTTCATGCATATCGATGTTCTTCACGGGCTTTTTTCTCCTAGATCTCCGGGGAATAATCGCCTTTATAGATGAACCGCTAACGGATGGTCTTGGACTCCACTCTCCAGAGCCCAGCTTTGCACATTCACTACACGCTATCAGCTTTGCTCCCTCAATTATGACGTAGTGCGGTTTACCGACGATTTCGCGGCCGCAGATCTCACATCGCATGTAGATACACCATTGATATTATATTCATCCACGAATCAACTTAAGCGTGACGTTTAGATGAGTTGCGTCACGTCTGCTGATGAGAAGATGCTGCTTCGAATGGTTAGGAAGATCGCGGATTATCAATTCGGTAGAAGCGCCGGTGAAAGACTTTTTCCAGAAAATGTAATCTTCAAAATCTCTAAGAAGACAGGAAGGATCAGACAGATATGGGATGGCGGAGTGTTAATAGCAACATTGAATCCTACTTCTGGATTTCTAAACCTGACAATTGAAGGAGCTGAGAGGCTTGTCGAAAATGGCAAAGCTATATCCCGATGGGTTAAAGTTCGAGATGATGCCGCTGTCTTCGTCGAGAAGGGAAAAAACGTCTTCGCCAAACATGTAGTTGACGTAGACAGAGGGATCCGTCCGATGGAGGAGGTCTTAGTGCTCAACTCACGTGGCGAAGTGATTGCTGTTGGAAAAGCTATACTTTCGGGAGCGGAGATGCTTGAGTTCACGTGGGGAGTGGCAGTGAAGGTTCGTAGGGGAAAAATTGGGAAGACTAAAAAAGGAAAAAGAACAAAAAATAATCGGAGGTGACTGTTCTGAGAAGAATAAGCCCAAGAGCAGCGCGGAGAATGATGCAACGCATGGGTTTAAGCATGACGCCACTCGAAGCCGAAGAGGTCATCATAAAAACCAAGGATAAAGAGATAATAGTGCAAAATCCAGAAGTATCTGTTCTGGAGGTTCAGGGACAAAGAATTTTTCAAGTGATTGGAGGAGAAGTATCGGAGAAGAAGAGAGAGAAAGCAATAAGCATTCCAGAAGAAGATGTGCAGCTAGTCGCCCAGCAGGCAAATGTGAGTCTAGACCAGGCGAGGGCGGCTCTAGAGCAGACTGGCGGAGATCTAGCCCGAGCAATCCTCCTCTTAACTCAGAGCTAACCTTCATCTAGGATAAATACCAAAATTAAATTATCTAATTAGATCATTTTTGTAGCGTATATTATTTCGGATTCTTCCATAGCAAATATGCCACATCTATAATCTAGATTCTTATTCTATGCTTCAGCCATTAAATAAAAAAATTGGTTGTTTAGAGAAGTATCGGTTCTCCTTCAGGTTCTCTTTTCTTCTTCAGCCTAACCTCTAGCACTCCATTCTTATAGGAGGCCTTCGCGCTTTTAGCATCGACTGCTGAAGGCAACTCAACTTTCTTGTAGTATTTCCGCTCAGCAGTGTCGACGGAGATGGTTAAAGTATTTTCTGTTCCATAAAGTTTTATGTCCTTTTTCTCGACGCCGGGTAGCTCTGCGATGACTTTGACTTCTTTGTCTGTCTCCATCACATCTACTAGCGGCTCCCTCTCTTCTCTTATGCTGATTTTAGGATATCCAAATCTCATCTCTGGTTTAACGTTTCCGAATTCTCTGACCTTGGGTTTACCGTCAGGACCTATTGTGAATGTGTACCCATATATGAAGGGTCCCCACTCTCGTATCTTTGTACCGTCTGGCAGGGTCTTCTCGCGGATTAGATTTTCTGGTGTTTCTCTTGAAAACTCCTTGAACTCTCTGGACATAAATCTCTCCATTTCCCTGAACATATCCTCGATATCTTCGAAGATGCTTCTGAAGGGCGAAAATCTCCTTCTAAACCATCTGTCCCAAAATTCATCTGACAAGCCCAGTCACCTCCCATTCATATTTTTTACTCATTCTTCATCCATCATTTCCATCAGGAGCTTTATGGCGAGGCCCATGAGCATGAATGCCCTCTGCCCATACTCGGAGCATCTGTATCTCCCTCTTCCGGTTTTCTCTAGGAAGCCGCAACGGCTCAGTTTTCCCAGATTCTCCCAGACGATCTTTGGGTTTAAGTTTAGATCCTGCATCAGATCGGCAAATCTTAAGGAGGTGTCCCCCTCAGTCAGGAAACGCTTCATCATTCTTATCCGTGTCTCATTTGAAAGGACCTCGAAAATCTCCGAGAATCTCTGAAGTTCCTCTTCGATTATTCTCAGATCATCTCTGAATCTTCCCCAAGCCCAGTTCTCATATGATAATGGGATCTCGAAGATGACTTGTTCATCTTTGACCAGTTGAAGCTTCAGTCCCAAGTGCCTCGCCATAATTTTATTACCAAGTGGTAATATTTAAATATTACCATTTGGTAATAAATGGAGAAACTAGCGATACTCAAGTCTTTCTTGAAGCCTCTCATACTTAGTCTTTCTATAATTCTCAAGTAGCTTTATGACGCGGAGATTGTACCATAAAAACTTTTCAGAATTTATTCTATTTGTCCGTTGATCCAAAACTTCATGCTGTATCGCAACAATTCTTCGATAAGTACTCATCTCCTTCTCATTCGGAGGAATTAAATATATAAAGACGCTGCGTTGTCCAGTCATGTCAGATTCGCCTCCCACCCTATTATCGTTCCATCCCATATTATCCGAGGAGTAAACCATCCTCTCTTGACTGTGTATCCTTCCTTTATCGCTTCCTTACATAGGAGATCACAGTCTATGTCGTCTACGAACTGAATTCTCACAATGTCCGAGTCGATCTTCTCTATCTTCTCAACTCCAAGAGGAGGCTTAAATATGGGTGTCTTTCCGACAAAGATGTCCGAGATCGCGTCGAGGAGCGTGCCTCTTCTCTTCTTCATAGCTTTCACTACTTCGCCTTAAAGAATAACCAGTTTTTCTCCCCTTTAAACCTCAGCAAACAATATTTTCCCTTAAGTCTCTTTCCATTTATCTCGAAAACGATCTTATTCGGCTTCCGATCGATCAGCCTATACGTTCCCTTATCCCATATCTCGACTATGCCTGCTCCATACTGTCCTTCTGGAATCACCCCTTCAAAATTCGCATATTCAATCGGATGATCCTCCACCATAATTGCGAGTCTCCTAACTCCCCTTTCTTCCGGAGGCTCCTTAGGAACAGCCCAGCTCTTTAGCACACCATCCATCTCTAAACGTAGATCCCAATGTAGATGCGTGGCTTGATGCCTCTGAATCACATATATTCTCTCTTGCTTCTCTTCCTTGCTCATCTTCCAGCCTCCATCACTTTTTAGACTATGTCATTCTCATCCATAAATCTTTCATATCCGCCGTATCTTGGAAAGGAATAGGCATCGTAAGGCTCAAATCATATATGGACTAAGATATGGAAGGAGATGTGATGAATAGATGCAAATAAAACTTGCAGAAAGAGTGAAGAAGCTTCCACCCTACATATTTGCGGAGCTAGAAAAAACCATAAACGAGAAGAAAAGGCAAGGCATCGATTTAATCTCTCTCAGCATAGGTGATCCGGACATTCCTCCGCCGAGGTTCATTCTTGAGGCACTGGCTGAGGAGGCCTCAAATCCAAATAATCATAACTACTCGTTTAGTCAAGGAGAGCCAGAATTTAAAGAAGCAGTTGCCGAATGGTACAAGGGAAGATTCAGAGTTGATCTTGATCCGCGGAGAGAAGTCATCGCATTAATCGGCTCAAAGGAGGGCTTAGCTAATATAGCTCGGGCCTTCGTAAATCCAAGAGATAAGGTTCTTGTTCCAAACCCAGCCTATCCAGTCTATGTCAACGGAGCAGTTATTCTTAGCGAGGGAATCCCAGTGACTATGCCTCTGCTTGAAGAGAACGATTTCAAGCCGGATATTAAATCTTTAATAGAGATGGATTTGAAGAATGTAAAGATGATTTTCCTTAATTATCCGAATAACCCTACTGGAAGCGTTATGGATAGGAGGAGCCTAAAACAAATAGTAGACTTCGCCTTAGAGAATAACATCATAATCTGCTATGATAATGCTTACTCCGAGATAACCTTTAATGGCTATAAGGCTCCAAGCATACTTGAGGTTGATGGAGGAAAAGAAGTAGCGGTTGAGTTTCATTCATGCTCAAAGACTTTTAGTATGACGGGGGATAGAATAGGATTCGCCGTTGGAAATAAAGAGATCATAGATGGACTTCTGAAGATTAAAGTACAGGTTGATTCAGGTCCACCTAAATATATACAAAAGGTTGCGGCGCGGGCTCTAAGAAGCTATATTAATGGAGAGCCTCCCCCTCCAGTGAAGAAGACGGTGGCAACATACAGCGAAAGGATTAAGGAGCTAACGAATAGGCTTAGGCATATTGGATTAGAATGCAGGGAGCCGCTGGCAACCTTCTATGTATGGGCAAAATGCGGAGGAAACTCCATAAAGTTTGTCCAGAGACTCCTAGAAGTAGGTGTCATCGCAACTCCAGGGATAGGATTCGGAGAATACGGTGAGGGATACGTGCGCTTCTCCGCAACTCAGCCTCTGGAGATGATCAAAGAAGCATGCGAGAGGATGGAGAAGATTCTTTAATCGTGAAAGGAAATGAAGCGTTCAGAGAAAAGAAATATAAGTAGTTTTGAAATCCGTATTCTCTCGGGAAGGGACGCTTTTGAAATATGATGTTGTAATCGTTGGAGCTGGTCCTGCTGGAATATTCTCAGCCCTAGAACTATCAGATAAGAGCGATTTAGACATAATTATGCTGGAGAAAGGCTCAGATATTGATAAGCGCAGATGCCCCGCAAGTAGAGGCCTCGGCTGCATCAACTGTAATCCATGTCATCTCCTCTCTGGTTGGGGTGGAGCTGGAGCTTTCAGCGATGGGAAACTAACCCTCTCACCCTCCGTTGGCGGATGGCTTGATGAATACGTAGGTAAGGAGAGCCTCTTGAGCCTCTTGGAATATGTGGATAAGATATACAGTCGATACGCAGACTCGTCTGTTGTCTACGGATACGACATCGACGAGGTTGAGAGAATAGAGAAGCAAGCCTCCCTAGCTGGCTTAAAACTCATAAGACAGAAGATCCGCCATCTAGGCACAGATAACTGTAGAAAGGCATTAAAGAAGATAAGGCAAGATCTTGATAAGCATGTTGAGATCAGAACAAACACTGAAGTTAAGAGTCTCATAGTTAAGGATGGAGTGGTGAAGGGCGTAAAGACAGTAGATGGAGAAAAATTTCTCGGCAAATACGTTATTGTTGCTCCTGGAAGGGTTGGGGCGGAGTGGCTGAAGAGCCAAGCGGAGGCTTTAGGTCTGAAGACTCGGAATAATCCAGTTGATGTTGGAGTCAGAGTTGAAACTCTGGCATCCGTGATGGAAAGCCTAACAAGTGTACTATATGAACCAAAGCTAATATACTATTCCCAAGCATTCGATGATAGGGTTAGAACCTTCTGTGTAGCTCCTTACGGCGAAGTGATAACCGAATCCTATAATGGGGTGATAAGCGTTAATGGGCAAAGCTACGCCAATAGGAAGACCGAGAACACCAATTTTGCTGTTCTCGTCAGTACATCGTTCACGTATCCATTCAGAGAGCCTATAGCATATGGAAAATATATTGCAAGACTTGCTAATCTCCTAAGCGGAACAGTTATAATTCAAAGGCTCGGCGACCTTATTTTGGGTAGGAGGTCTACGGAAGATAGGATTAAGAGGAGCGTTGTGAATCCAACCTTGAAGACAGCCACGCCGGGAGACTTGAGCTTCGTTCTCCCCTACCGCTACTTGACAGATATCCGTGAGATGCTTAAAGCCTTAGATAAAGTTACCCCCGGAATATACAGTAAGCATACTCTCCTATATGGCGTTGAGGTTAAATTTTACTCTTCAAGGCTCGAGCTGAATGAGAACCTCGAGACAAAGATTAGAAATCTCTTCACCATAGGTGACGGAGCTGGCATAACCCGCGGGTTAATCCAAGCGAGTGTAAGTGGCATCATAGTGGCGAGGGAGATAATGCGTAGAGAACCTAAAAGCATAATCAATAAATAAGTGTCCCAATCTCCAAATTGGGAGATTTCATTTATTAAGTTCATGTAAAGCTAAATAGTGTATTTAATGAATATACCTATAGATACTAAAGGGTGACGGGCGATACCATTCTCTGTAGGGATAGTTGGAAAGCCTAATGTTGGGAAATCAACATTCTTTAGCGCTGCGACTCTCGTATCCGTTGAGATAGCGAGCTATCCATTCACGACGATAAAGCCTAATGTTGGGATTGCTTATCTGAGAACGAAATGCGTATGCAAAGAATTCAATGTCAAAGATAATCCGGTGAACTCCATATGCATTGATGGAGTGAGATTCATCCCAGTCGAGCTTGTGGATACAGCGGGCCTCGTTCCAGACGCTTGGAAAGGCAGGGGACTTGGAAACCAGTTTCTGGACGAGATAAGGAAAGCCAGCTCTCTCATTCATATCGTTGACGCTTCCGGATCAACGGATCTTGAAGGTGGAATTCTCAAGCCTGGAATGCATGATCCATTAGAGGATGTTAAGTTCCTAGAAAGAGAGTTAACTATGTGGATGGCTCAGATCGTGAGAAGGGATTGGCAGAGGCTCATTAGGACGGTGGAGTCCCGCAGATCAGATCTACCTTCGCTTTTAGAGAATAGGCTGAGTGGGCTCTCTATAAAGAGAAAGGAGATAATCGAAGCCTTAAGGATGGAGGATCTAAATGCAGGTGAGCCTTCAAGATGGAGCGATGATGACTTCTACGGATTCATAGATGCCTTGCGTAGGATCTCGAAGCCTATGCTGATAGCCGCGAATAAGATCGACGTTCCAGCATCTGAGGATAACTTAGAAAGATTGAAGAGCTCGGGATACATGGTTGTTCCCTGTAGCGCCGAAGCTGAGCTCGCGTTAAGGAGAGCCGCCGAGAAGGGTTTAATACGTTACATACCTGGAGACAGTGACTTCTCCATTTTAAAGCCCGAAAAGATAACCGAGAGGCAGAAGCGAGCCTTAAAGATGATCCGTGAGAGAGTCTTGAAGCCGTATGGATCCACAGGTGTACAGGAAGCCATAAACGCCGCGTTTTTCAAGCTTCTCAAGATGATAGTTGTGTACACTGTGGAGGATCCGGAGAAGCTCTCAGACCATGAGGGAAGAATTCTTCCGGATGCGAGGCTTGTGCCAGAGGGAACTACGGCTAAGGAGCTGGCATACATGATCCACACAGAGCTCGGAGAGAGCTTCATATGTGCTATTGACTGTAGAAGCAAAGTGCGCCGAGGTGAAGACTACGTACTAAAAGATAGAGATGTAATCTCTATTGTGAGTGCAAAAAAGAGAGCTTAAGGGCTACTCTGTTATTTTCCGAATTTTCTCTTTCGTCTCTGATAGGTTCTAATAGCCCTTAAAAGGTCTATGTGTCTAAATTCCGGCCAGTAAACATCGATGAAGAAGAGTTCGCTGTAGGCTGACTGATAGAGAAGGAAACCGCTCAGTCTCTCCTCCCCGGAAGTCCTTATTATAAGGTCGGGATCCTGCTTTGGAAGATGCGATGTGTAAAGGTTTTTCTCGAAGGTTTTCTCGTTTATATCCTCGATTGATAATTCACCGCTCAGTATTTTCTTGGCTATCTTCTTCGTAGCATCGATTATCTCGGCTCTACCTCCATACGCTATTGCAAGATTAAGGAAATGACTGTCATATTTCTTTGTCGTCTCCTCGATCTCTTTTATGAGTTTCTGAAGTCTCTCAGGTAAGAGGTGTATCCTTCCAATAGCTTTTATTCTAACTTTATGTTTGTGAATACTCTTGTCCTCCTTAAGCTTTCGAAGTCTTTCTTCAAAGAGATTCATTAAATCCTCAACTTCCTCTCTGGATCTTTTAAAGTTCTCAGTTGAGAAGACGTATAAAGTGATGCTTTCAATTCCTAGATCTAGACACCATCTGAGTACCTCCTCAGTTTTATCTGCTCCGTAATGGTGGCCTAGCTTTGGATCTAAGGAGTGATCTGTGGCCCATCTTCTGTTTCCATCTAGGATCACACCTATATGTTTGGGCTTCGGCTTATTCTTCACCTGTTGCAGAAGCCATTTCTCATATATCTGATACACGCCGAGTATCGATAGAAGAGTTCTAAGCATCCTTACCTCACTTCTAGATCTATCGCATAAATTAAGGCATGCATTTTCATGTCAAATATGAGACTGTCTGCATTAATATTTTATCTAATCGCGGCTTTATCGAAGATGCTATCTTTGAGACTTCTTGATGTGAGATCCTCCCGCCTAGACCTGCTGCCATATTAGAGACGTAGCATAATGATGCGTAACATATTCCGAGCTCCCTAGCCAAGATTGCCTCAGGCATGCTGGTCATACCTACAATGTCGCATCCAAGCGTCCTGAGCATATGAACCTCAGCTGCAGTTTCATATCTAGGTCCTTCCATACATGCATAAACCGCGTATCTATGTACTTTTTCTTCAACGTCGTTAGCCGCTCTAATCAGGATTTCACGTAGTTCGTTACAGTAGGGTTCTGTGAAGTCTACATGTGCAGATTCTGGATCATCAAAGAATGTAAGCGTCCTCTGCTTTGTGAAATCTATCAAGTCATGCGGAACAGCTATGTCTCCTATCTGAAATCTCGGATTCACGGCGCCTACAGCATTCGTTGCAATTATCTTTTTTACACCAATAGTATAGAGACTATAAATATTTGCTCTGTAATTTATCCTATGCGGTAGGAGCTTATGTTTATATCCATGGCGTGGAATAAACGCTACAACTTTTTCTTCAACATTTCCGAGAGAGATAATGGAAGATCCGTAAGGAGTCTCTACGCATACTCTACTATAGGATCTGAGAAGAGATTCTAAGCCTGTTCCTCCTATTATCGCAATCTTAGCCTTAGGAGGAGCCTTCTGCTTCAGCATCTTCGGCCTTCCGCTTCTTTTTTCCTTTAAAGAAGTCGCGATATTTCCTGCTTAAGAGCAGTGTTGCTGATCCTGAAACAGCGATGACTGCTATTCCTATTATAACAGACATTACTAGACCGTCTGGAGGTAATGAGGGATCTAAGATTATTCGAGAAATCTCATTCAGAATAGTCCATGACCAAGCTGAAACAACGATTAAGACTATCATCCTCCAGAATCTTGTGTCACGCTCCAGCAGATAGGCTATTGACTTCCCTAAGAAGATTGTACATATCCCCACGATTGCCAGAGTTATAATCTTATTTATGAACCATCCTATTATCAAGGGTAAAAGAGCCATCAACTTTTCAGCATCCATCGGGAAGTGGAAGCCTAATCCATACTTGGAGACTATGAATGACCCAGCTTGGTAAAAGCCTATGCCTATAAGAATGAATCCGAAAGTTAAGGAGAAGCTTTCAACCATTCCTGGAATGGAGTAATGATACAGATGTGGGGCTATAGCTGAGATTTTTCGATCTATTCTGTAACCCTTACCTAAGAGATAGCTCCCGAGGATTATTAACCCGACGATAGCTATCCATGTGTATATATCGAATTTTATGAATGTTTTGAGCAAGATTAAGATTCCTAAGGAGATAAGTAGTATTCCCGGCAGCCCCAGCGCAATCTTCGAGTATCTCGGATCTTCTATGATCATTCTCCAGTATCTGGAGAAAAGCGCGGCTGTCTCCTCTATCGATTCACTATGCTTGATGACGACTCTTCTCACAGATGTGACGGGAATTCTCGTCTTGATGAGAGGCATTATGTCTTCATCTGAGAATCCATCCGTTACGAGGATTAATCCATCTGCGGGAAATTTTTTCAAGACTTCCCCGAGCTCGGCTACAAGTTTTCTGTCAGCTGTTACTCCGCCGATTTCCGACCCAGCTATGGTGGCTATTTCATACTTTTCTTCGCTCTTCTTGTTCTTGTTCAGTACATTATACAGCCTTATAGCTTCGAACATTGCGTTTGCGTCGGCTTCCTCAGGGTCAGCGAGTATAAGCTTCAGAGCTGATTTCATGTTATCTTCCTTTCCAATTATAGGAGTCTTAACTCCAGTTTTTCGCCCTATATCGTCATCCCTGTCGACGCATAAAATAAGTATAGATTCGGATGTTTGCTTTCCCTCTCTGGACATTACTCTTCTCCCGAATTCCCCCTCATATATATTGATCCCTTCACAAATAAGTCTTTCAGATCCAGAATCCATTTTCGTTACTAAATCTCGTCCTTCTCAAGCAGGATCTTGAACTCGTCGAATGTGATCTTCTCTCCGCGCTTAATCTTCTTTAAGGCGTTCTCTACAAGTTGCCTTTGGAGAATCTTCTCCTTCCGTTCTCTCTCTTTCTTCTCCGTCTCTTCTATCTTTTCTCTGATGGTCTTAGCCTCATCTAGGAGCTTCTTGATCTCTAAGCTTAATGCTTTAGTTTTCTCTTTATACTCCAGATATCTCTGATGATTTTCTTTCGCTTCCTCCTCAAGCTCCTTTATTCTCTCTATTTCTTTAAGCATCTTTAGATGAAACTCTTGGCTCTCCGCTGCTTTCTTCGAGATTCTAGACCTGTAATTTGAAATCCTCCTCCCTATCTCATACATCTTTCCCCTTATCTCCGCAATCTTGGCGTTCAATTTTTCGATCCTACGATACACTTCAAGCTGAGATTCTAAAACCTTAACGCGACTGATAAGTTCTTTCTCAACATTGAGGGGAAGAGGCTCGGTTTGAATCTTCCATTCAATCTTCTCTATCTCTCTATCAAGATGGGATCTGCTTCGACGAGGTTTATTTATGCTTACTCTTTTTCTTTCCTCTCTAAGCCTCCTAATCTTCTCAATAATCTCCCTTCTCCTTTTCCTATCGGCCTTCATTAGAATCTTCAGCTGCTTTACCTCATCATTAATCATGTTCCTCTTTCGCTTTAGATCTCGAACTTTCAGTCTTATCCTCCTTATCTCCTCTCGGATGCCATTTCGTTTCTCAGCCCATCTCCAAGCGTTTCTCTTCGTCTCATCTCTTTCAGCCTTAAGTCGATCAATTCGGTCATATAGTTCTCGAATTCGCTGTTCTAGATCGCCAGACATCTTCTTTTCTCTCTATAAAACATAGATCTACATGTTGCTACAAACCGCAACAAAATTAAAATATCTTATGGTCGGGCGGGCAGGAGTCTCCTAGGAGGCAGCATCCGCCAGCCTAATTTGAACTCGCAGAGCTGACGGTTCACCCGCAGCTCTCCTGCGACACTCCGGTTTCTGTACGCTTAGCAGGCTGAAACGACGCGCCCGCGTTTCGGGCGGCGTCTACAGCATCTCCATCAGCCCTATTCAAGGCTGATTCGGAAGCTCTGCCAAGCTGAGCTACCGCCCGACATTTTTCAGAAAGAAAGAAAGACGGATATATATTTTTCGTTTCGTTAGGCCTAAAGAATGTAGCGGAGAATCTCTGCTGTTAAAAGGATACATAAACAAAACATTAATTTAAGTTCTTTGATGAAATTAATCTGAGCACTTCAAAAAGGGCCGGTAGTTCAATCTGGTATTTACGGCTTTTTGGTCAATAGTACCATTTATGAAGTCCTCCCCTTTTATTTTGGAGGGTGAAGGGTTTGCCGGCTGGCACAGGCAAGCCTTGAGCAGCTGGTTCTCTTGCTTATAGGTTTATGAGCATGTTGTAGATGGATGCCTTCGTCATGAGTTTCTTCCTTATGCTTTTGAGGGTCTTTACCATGCAGAACTCTCCGAATGCACGTTTGAATGTTGAATGCCGTCTCGACGCTTCATCTTCTCCCGTATTGTTTGAGCCTAACCCATCTTTCATGGTCTAGAAGCCTATACAACCTTACAGCCCTCCCCCTAGCCTCTGAAGGTGTGTCTATGCGGCTGTTCTTCCTAGGCTTTATAATAGCCTCAACGCCCTTATATTCAGAAAGCTCGTAGATCCCTCCTGTGTCGTATGCTCCGTCTCCATATGCCTTCAAGGTCTTCCCGTGGCTCTCCGCCGCCTCTAGAAGAGTTATTCAGCTGGACAATAATTAAAATTCTTTCTATGCCTTATAAAGAAAAACTAAAGATAGCCTACGCTTAAACAAATATTGGAAAAATGAACTTGAGAGAGTTTAGTGAAATAAGATGGATTGAATTTACCCTTGAAAATCAAAAGGAAGAGGAAATTAAAAATAAACTGCTTAATAATAGGATAAATGAACAATTAGTGCGAAAATTCTTGTCTTCTCTTTTATAAAGAAATGGTTTTGGGTTAAATCTCCACATGCCTTTATATACGATTTTTCGCGGCGCAAAAGAAGCGATCAAAACGATTCGCTTAGGTTAATGGCCTCCATGCACATTCCGACAATATGGTAATCGACCTTCCACTCGTCTCCCTTACTTTCATCCCTTACGCTATCCTCGCCCTCGATAGACTTATACCAGCCTCCAAACTCAGGATCCACATAGTTCTGCCTGACGAACCTCAATGTCTCATTTAGGGGTTTAAATAGATCCCCTCTGCCCCTCCTGATTGCAAAGTGCATCATCGCCCTAATAGCCTCACACTGCTCCCACCATCCCTTCCTCCTAATAACCCTTCCATCGGGAGTTGCAGGAGAGAATATCCCACCATCCACTCTATCATATCCCATTCTAAATCCATAACCTAGGAACTCATATGCATATTCGAGGTATTTAGTGCTTAATCCCGTATCCGAGGCCTTCGATAGGAGATATGCCCACTCAAATGCATGGCCAAGATCTATTCTTCCTCTCTTATCGGCTGGGAGCTCCCTCCAATCCGCCGTGAATACTTCGGGGAGAACTCCATCTTTCCTTCTAAGCTTTTCAGTAACGAAATCCGCGACTTCAGCAGCCTCATCTCTTATATGCTCTAATCCCTCAATCTCACTTAAAGCCAATAAAGCCTCAAATGTATGCATCATGGGATTCTGAGACTTTACATACTCAATCCTCTTGTAGTCCCTGCTAAGCCTCCGCCAGAATCCGCCGTGCTCATCCATGAACCTATCCTTCATGAGCCTCCAAGTCTCAAGAGCCTCCTCTATAAGCCTTTCATCCCCCAAGATTCTATATGCATGGGAAAGACCAAATATGACGAAGGCATGTCCATAACAGTCCTTATGGGGGTCAAGCACTCTGCCATCCAATCTGCATGACCAATACCAGCCCTTAAGTCTCTCATCCCTGAAGTTTGACAGAAGGAAATCCACTCCTGAACTCACAGCCTCCAAGTATGCCTCATCTCCAGTAAACTCGTATCCGACGGAGAAATTGTATAGCAGCCTAGACTGCGAGACTAAGGTTCCAAAATCTCCGCTGAGCCTATTCCATCTTCGATCCAGACGTGGAAGGAAGAGCCCTTCGGATGTAACTGAGCCTCTCAGCCAGTTCGGAAGAATATCGGAGAGCAAATGCCTCCTAAACCATTCAGGATCGAACTCTACATGAGACATTTCTCAATCTATAATTGCTAGTTGGATTATGCTTATGAGCCTAACTGTTAACCTTCAAGCAGATGTTCAGAGGGAGACGAGGGTCATGGAAACCTTGTACTTCCTCAACGGCTGTAGAATGTCCTGTATGCCTCGTCGACGTAGATGTAGAATAACCGCCGCCTCTTCTCCGGCGTGTCCTCTCTGCTCATCGCCGCAAGGTAGACCTGTGCCAGTATTAGGCTGCCGAGGAAGTTGCGGGAAACACAATACATATACATGCCGAAAATGCGAAAGAAGCACTGCAATTAGCGAGACATGGCTTCGCAGAGTGGCTGCTAAACCAACACACGAAAAGGTACAAGCTGCTCATAAACAAATTTATAGAGCTATTCAAAGAGATACAGTACGAGAAAAGGAAAAGATCGTTCAAGCATTAGAAAGATTACTTGAGAAATAAATATTAACGGCTATGGGCCGGTAGTTCAGTCTGGAATGAATGCCGCCCTCGCACGGCGGAGGTCGGGGGTTCAAATCCCCCCCGGTCCACCAGCCTTTTGAATTGATTCTTTGAAAAGAAGCCTGTTTCAAGGCTCATTTCTTGATGTCTGATCTCATTATCGGGGTGTACCTTCATCCATGCTTCGATATCTTTGGGCCGTTGCGATCTTCTCGCGCTGATCGCAAACAAAATTTTTTAACTATGACGCTTTTATGTTTCCGGCTTCGGCGTCTCGGCTCTCCTTTCCAGTAAATTATCAGATCCACATATGCTTTAGGATTACATTTCTCAGAATCTCTATGGCTTGGATAACGGATATCTGGCTACAATATACCTCTACGCTACTTATGGCTTATCTTGGAATTCTTTAGAGAATTCAGAGGAGAATCATGGATTGTAGATCGATCTGGAGGTGATTTTGATCTCCGCTATAATCGATCTTGGAACCATCGTTTTGCTGGCGAAAAATTAGTATATATACTTGTGTGATTGTGGCTGAATGTTTATTGGATCTGACTTTGGTTTTCTGAAAAATTTTTGAGAATGATATGTGAGCTAATGATTGATCTTGGATGGAGATTGCGTTTAAAAAGTTGCTAATATGTAGTGTATGTGGCGTATTAGGAGAAATATGCCTGAGGGGGTTTATGTTGCAAAAGAGGGGAGACTCTCTCTTTTTCTTTGCATTTCTTTAATAGTGGATCCT
>PIYH01000030.1 GCA_003601695.1 Candidatus Bathyarchaeota archaeon | reverse complement strand
GTGAAGTAATGTAGACTTTCCAGATCCGGATGGGCCGACAAGAGCGACGAACTCTCCATCGTAAATCTCCATGTTAACGCCTTTTAGAGCCGGGTAGTCAACGCTTCCCACACGATAGATCTTCCATAGATCCTCTGTTATTACGAGCTCATTCATCCTGTTGATCCCGCCATTCGAATGTTTCCTTCAATGCTTAAGCCAATCATCTTTCATTAAGAACTTTTAAATAAGGAATATCATGGGAAAACTGTTTCAGAACGTTTCAGAGAAGCCTTAGTTGATTTAATGACTAGCTATACGAAGCAATTTTTATGTTACACGCTAATCTTAGGATCATTTTGACCATGAAGGGACGGATGAAAAAAGCCTTATTTTTTTATCTCTGCATTCTTCATATTTATGATGATCATCCCGATACTCCGCGTGTTGCTTGGATTCTTCATCGACGGGATTCTCGGATTAACCAACCTGATGATTGGGCATCCAGCTCTCAGAATTCTAATCTCCATAATCTTCCTCGCGGTTGGGGGTACCTGACAATAGCGTCAAATCTGTATCTCTATAGATTTGGAGGTGGATTTGAGACTGGTTAGATCATTAACTCTAACTGAAAGTCTACTGGCGATATCCTAACGTAACAGCGATCGTAATAGTTCTGGTCTTCTGCTTCGTCGCATTATTTATTCCTCTGGCTAGAGATTATGCCTGAAAGATAGTAGGATATAAAGCATAACTTTAAGATTATATGTATAGTGTGAGGTTTTTGGGCAAAGAAGTGGAAGGCTTAGAGCTTGAAAATATAACTTAGATTGTCTTGATTGTTCCTTTGACATGCACAGAGAAGAAGTATTCTGATATTTTTTCTGATATTTTAAAGAAATCGGTTATTTCATCACGTCCTTAGAAACTTTCAGGTGTAAATGTCATTAGTTTTCTTTTCCGTATTGTTCATAGACAAATATCTGCTTGGGATACATGTTCTATGCCTCTAACCTTACTCGAGTTCCCATCTACGTTCCTTCTTTATTCTTCTGAGCTTTATCTTGTATTGTAGCGTTAAGAGCTTCTCAGGTGTTAATATCTTGCTGGCGGCGTATAATACTATAAGCGTCAAAGCTGCCGAGTATGGTATTCCATAGATAACCTGCATTGGCATGGGTGTAAGTATTATCTCCTTAGCCATTATCATCGGGTATGAGGTAGGCATGGCATAGACTAGGATCTGGAGAGCTAACGGAAGAGAGTCAACGCTACCGTAGACTATAAGTAACGATGGGAGTAATACCGGTATGATTATCACGCTTAAAAGCGAACTTGCGATCCTCACGTCACTACTCAATGCTCCCATGACGACGCCAAGCGAGGTTACAAATAATATCGCCAATATCAGGCTTACAATGAGAATCGCATATGAAAGTGAAGGCGGGGGAGGGAGCTCCGTAAGTAAACCTCCGACCCCAAATTCTAAGCCTATACTGCTAAAGCATGTTTGGAAATATAGGACAAAGCCAGCTGCAAATATGACTCCTCCGAGAGCGGCCACCACGGATGAGCCTAAAAGCTTCGCCAAGAGTATATCGTATCGACTAACTGGGAAAGTCAGCAACGTCTCCAAAGTCTTCTCTTCATTCTCAACAGCCGTGGCGGTTGCGGCTATCTGAGTAACGGTCATTGATAGAACAAAGAGTATCATTGGAACCAAAACTCCATGGCCTATCATCAGCTGCCCGAAGATTGATCCTGAAGGAGCATGTATGATCTTACCCTTCACCACGGAATACTCGGTAACATTTAAGGGGTTTCTTAAGACTTCGGGATCTACATCCGGGGCTACTCTAGATATCAGAGTTGAACTCAGAACCTCAGATGTTCTTTTTAGTACATTGCTAACTGCGGCCTGAACTCC
Source organism: Candidatus Bathyarchaeota archaeon (assembly GCA_003601695.1). Classification (GTDB taxonomy): domain Archaea; phylum Thermoproteota; class Bathyarchaeia; order Bathyarchaeales; family DTEX01; genus B63. The sequence goes on along the minus strand of PIYH01000030.1, from coordinate 10,161 downwards.
CATGGACTTGAAGCCCATACTCCTTATGACTGAGTAAATCTCTATGTTCACTCTCCCAAAACGCTTCAGACTCTCCTCGAATCCTCTATGAATTACAAGTAGAGCTTTGGAGCCTAACTTATCAGCTGACTTAATAGCTTCATCGAGGCTCTTGGCTGAAACTGTAACATTCAAGCCTGAATCGCTCAGTAGCGAGATGAATCTTTCACTTGCCTCTGTCCTATCCTCATCGATAATAGTGACTGTTATTTTTTCCCTTGCAGCCTCCATAGCTTGACTTGTAGTCATCGATATGGCGAATCCTATGATCGGGAACATTATGATGGGAATTATTAGACCTATGTATATCCTTGGATCTCTAAGGAGATCCTTAACTTCCTTCTCGACTAGAGGCCTAAGTCCTCTCATCTCTTAAGAACCTCCAAAAATGCCTCTTCAAGATTTGAAGCTCCATATATGGCCTTTATCTCCTCAGGCTCGCCTTCAGTGATTATTCTTCCCTTATGGATGAATGCGAGTCTCGTGCATAAGTGCTCAACCTCAAGCATATTATGGCTTGATAGTATAATAGATCCGCCATTTGAGATATGCCTCTTAATTAGATCCCTAACGTGCTGAGCGTGAAATACATCCAGCCCAGCCGTAGGCTCATCTAGAATGGCGATTTTAGGCCTAGTCATCAATGCCCTTGCAACTTGAATTCTCCTCTTCATCCCCTTGCTATAAGTCTTCATCTTATCCATTATTCTATCTCCGAGTCCCGAGATCCTCACAGCCTCCTCAACAGCCTCCTCAATATCCCTCTTAGATCTGAAGTATATTCTGGCAACGATCGATAGATACTCGTATCCCGTTAGATTCCTATATGTCCCCGCATCCTCAGCTAGATAGGAGATCAGCCTCCTCACTTTCGACGCTTCTTCTACGACATCATATCCGAGAATCCTGACGCGGCCGCTTGTGGGCAGAAGGAGAGTTGCTAGAATTCTAAGCGTCGTGGTCTTTCCAGCGGCATTAGGCCCTATTAAACCGAATATCTCTCCCTTATTAACATTAAAGGATACTTCATCTAGAGCTGTTAATTCCCCAAATCGCTTAACTAAACTATTAATCTCAACTATTCTATCATTGGCCATTCTTATCCGCTCGGCCATTTAAATCAAAACTGACAATAACGATTATATTCTTTGCTATTTTTTAGGGAATCGCTCCATTATGGAGACGCTAAAGTACATTGCAAAATATAGATGATGTGAAGATAACCGCTATTCCTCCAGTTAAATTATAGCATCTGTACTTGCTGGCTTCGCAGTTATTCATGAAAGTTGAATTGAAAATTAAATTAAGTCTAAGAAGAATAAAGGGAGATAGCTTATTTGGATTTTAATAAAGAAGGTTCAGGCTGGTTAGAGAAGCCAGTAGTAACCTATAAAGATCTTCATTCAGCTGCTATTTTGAAGATTCCGTTTCTCTTGAATTTCTCATAATCGTAGATTCTCACTCCTCTAACAACTCGTGTTATCACTCCGCTCTCGCTTGGATTATCTGGTTTCAATCCTAGGTTTAGGGACTTGAATAAGGCAAGTGTCTGCGCGACTATCACATCAAGCATCGGTCTGCAGGAATCAGGAATCTTGAAGCCTCCTTCAGGATTGAATTCTATTACATGATCGACATTATTGGCAATTTCTTTAGTTGACTTATCACAGACGGCTATCTTCACCAATCCGAGGTTCTTGGCGTGAATATCCTCCATCAAGTCTAGCTCGTATTTGCGGATGAATGGATCGGTCGATATATAAAAGACGACCAATGATTTATCGTTAACCGCTACTTCAGGTCCGTGTCTGAAGCCCATAAATGTGTCAGATTTACAGATTACATTTCCGCTCGTCATCTCTTGAAGCTTTAAGCTTGACTCAACTGCGCAACCATATAGCGCTCCGCTTCCTAGAAAGAATGCTCTTTCAAAGTTTAGGTTTGAAATCTCCTTAAGGAGGCTGGAATATTTCTCTATGATAATCTCAGCAGCTTCTGACAGACTTTTTATGATCCGTTCATACCTATTCGCGTCTTCAATGTATGCAAGAAATTGAGCGGTTGAGGTCATAGTTGTGAATGAAGAGGTCATAGCTAAGCCTTTATCATTAGCTTCTTCAGGAGTTACGAGAAGCAGAACGTTCTCGTCTTCATTAAACATCTTTGCGAGCTTTCCATGTCTGTTACACGTTATGACTATATGGCTGACTCTATCTAGAAACTTATTCGCTAGGAGAATGGTGCCGACGCTTTCCGGGCTATTCCCGGATCTGGCGAACGATATCAGGATTGTCTCCACATCTTTAAGGAAGATCGAGTCCCAGCTGGTTACTATATCTGTCGTCGGCCAGACTTCAACGTCTTTACACCAACGTTTTCTAAAGAGACCCTCAACAGATAAGCCTATGAATCCTGATGTCCCAGCTCCTGAAAGGATAACTCTGATATGCTTCTTCCGCAGAATCCTTGACTCAATGAAGGATCTTATCTCGTCCTTCCGTTTTTTTAGGAGCTCAAAATTTTTCATCCAGACCTTCGGCTGAGACTCTATCTCCTTCGGAGTATGCCCTATTCCCATGGAGACGCGTGTCTCTGGAGGCAGCTCAACCAGCTCATGAAGCGGGTTCATCAAGTTCTTAATCACCATCCATTTGAGATATATATGGATCTTCACATCTATAAGAATAAAGATTATGATATAAACATTACAGCCTCCTCGATGAATAGGTCGCTCGCCTCCATTAAAGGTCAAGTTTAAACAATGGCTGGATATCATCCTTGGCAATCGCTGCTGGTTGGAATACTTCAGGCTTGGGCTTGAGAGGTAAAAAGTAGATGCCAGTCGCTACTATCAAAACAATGATGCAAACAACTACGGTTAATGCTCTTCGATCCCTCTTTTAAACATAATCTTAAAATAGAATCTTTTTTTTTAAAAATCCTAAACGAAGCTTAGGTGTTGACATGAAGAAACGTATTCCTACTGGAGTAGATGGGTTAGATGATGTTCTTGGCGGAGGGTTTCCTAGGGGTAGCTTGATTCTGATTACGGGGAATCCTGGCACAGGTAAAACGGTCTTTTCAGCTCGTTTTCTTTATCGAGGAGCTGTCGAATACGGTGAGAATGGGGTTTATGTAAATTTTTCTGAGGATCGTGAGACATTCTATGAAAACATGAGATTGTTTGGATTTGACTTTGAACGTCTAGAAAAGGAGGGAAGATTCCGTTATCTCGACTTTCTCACAGTGAGAGAAACGGGAGTTTCATCTATTCTGAATATGATTTTAGAAGAGATCAGCAGAATTAAGGCTAAACGGCTTGTGATAGATTTGTTTTCAGCTATTGCTCAGGCATTCGAGAGACCGCATGACGCGAGGATACTTGTTCACACGGTTTTAGGCAGGATTGTTCGGAAGGCGGGATGCACAACTCTTATGATTGTTGAGGTTCCATTCGGAGAGGAAAGGATAGGCCTAGGCATGGAAGAATTCGTAGCTGATGGGGTGCTTAATCTAGAGAGAAAAGAATACGAGAAATCTCTTTTGAGAGAACTATCTATATTAAAGCTTCGGGGAACAAGGGTTGCGTATCCTAAGCTTGCCTTCACCCTTGAAGGAGGATTTCAAGTTTTTCCACCGATTACAGTTACGGGCATCAGCGAGCCTGAAGGAAGATATAGAATTATACCTCACAGCAAAGAAAGTTTCTCAATGGGCATTCGTGACCTCGACCATATCTTGAAAGGGATGTTCCGTAAGGGTAACTATGACCTTCTTGAGATTGAAGGTGATGTCGTCTACCCACTTGAAAAATTGACCCGTCCAACCATATGCAATTTTTTGAATCAAGGACACGGCGTAGTGGTCCTTCCACCTCAAGGATTAACTGGTGAGACGATAAGAAGCAGCATATTGCCATACGTTGAAGAAAAAGAATCGCAGAGTAACTTTAAAGTGATTGACTATGCATTTACAGGCAAAGAAAGGAGTAAAGACCCGAATATCATATCTCTAAGAGGAGCTTCAATCCTAGAAGACCTAGAGAGATTTTGGAGTATCTGTTCAGAGCTCAGAAAAAAGACGGGTAAATCCGTGCTATCCGTCGTCGGATATGACTCCATCGAGTACATATACGGCGAAAAAGACGCGTTGAAAACTCTCGGCGAAGACGTAGCCAGAATAAGAAACAATAAGGACGTCAGAATAAACATAATTAGGCCTACAGCCTTCATAGCAAGTCAGCTAGGAGCCCTCTCACATATACACTTGAAAGTGAAGCAGATCGACGGCGCCCTCTTCTTGCACGGAATCAAACCTGAGACACCATTACTGAATATTAATTTAACAGAAAAGGAAGGTTTCTCCGAAATAAAGCTCATACCTATACTTTAAGAGAGCTGAAAAAATAATGCGATCAACCAATGAAAAGATAATAAAAGCCAAGAGAGAATTTAATAGAATCTTGATACAAGCTATACTTGAAGGCTTAGATTTCGGTGAGATAGTTCTCCGTTTTATGGAGCTGAATTCACAGGTTAAGAGAAGCGAGATGGGAGAGAAGCCAGAGCTCTTCGCTGAAAAACTGGAGGAGGTATTCGGTTCTTGGACAGCAAATATATTCGAGGAGAGAATACTACGGATATTGTCCATGAAGATCGGAATAGAATACTCCAGCATAGAAGATTTTAACTTCTCAAAGGCAGTTAAAAAAGCGTTTAGAGAATTCTTAAAAAGCGTTAAGTAGACCCACAATCCCCCCGGTATCTTCGCCAAATCTAGTCTTTAACCTCTTTATGAAACCATAAAGAAGAACAAGTCCAAGAAGAAGCATGCGTTCAAGTATGAATCAGTATCATAACGTAAGATAGAATGCTCTTATCATGCGATATCCGTCAAAATCGGACATAATTTCTATGCTAAACATTACTTGAGCTAAAAGAAGGCAACGGCAATCGTTTTATCAATCTAATGGATGATCCAACTCACTCTTTATGGGGCTGGTGTGCTGATCGTAACCCGCCTTCTGTTTAGACGGCATTTGACTATACGGGCTACCCGCGTCTCACACAGAGACTCATTGACGTCTATTCGCCCTTTCACCCCGCAGGACAACCGTTTCACCGTTTCCACCCGTTCTACTCGGCGACTTAGCACGCCTCAACGTCACAGATCCGGGTGGACGTTCCGTTTCTGTTCTGGAGCCAGGGCTCTCGCCCTACGCCTTGCGGCGTTGCGGTCTGTGCGGTGGGCGAGGTTTCCTCAGGTCTTACGGCCCGACGGCCGTCCGTCAGCTCACCAGCCCCTAAATAAATCAGCGTTTAATATATGATAAACTTTTTGTTTTAAACTGTTTCGAGCCTGTATCGGGATGTTTCCCTCTCGAACTGTATTAGGGTATTTACCGATTTACAGAGGGGACATTTCAGTAGTTTTCCTCGCCATGTTCTTTGGCAGTTACTGCAGTACGTTAGGGGCTGATCGTACGTGTAGAATCCTATGTTATAGTGGTCGATTATACTTCTTGTTATTGAGAAGAGTTCTTCCGGTGATGCCTCAAGGTTACTGAGCGAGATCTTCGCTAAGTGACTTCCAGGAATAATCTTCTGCATGTGAGATTCGATCTTTAAGTATTCTTCGAGGGGAATTTCGGCATAATGAGGAACTATGTTAAGGTTCGTGTAGTAGGGTCTTTCCCTTTCGCCCTGTGTGAGAACCGTTCCAAGCCCATATTTCTCGATGTCTAGCTGAGCAAGCCTAGTTGCAGCTTCGAAATCGTATGGCAACCCTAGCTTAAATCTCATACCGGCTTTTCTGCCATATCTTTCAATATTGTCAGTTAGGAAGGAGATCACTCTATCTGCGAAGCTAAGCGCGTGGGAGCTCTCTTGAATTGTTTCTCCAATCATGAACTGAAGAGCTTCGTTCAACCCCACAAAACTTAGGATCGAGAGAGAATTATCTATTCTGAAGTAGTAGTCTCCCTCCTTCCTCTGTAAGAGGAAGGGAAGAAGTCCTTCGTTAGCTCTGCTCTCAATTGTATGATACTTAATCCTCAAAGCCTCAAGACCTTTTTCTACAAATTCTTGAATCTTCTCAAAGAATTTATCTTCATCTTTATCAGACTCGTAAGCCGCCCTCGGAATATTAACTATAACTTCATCCATGCATCCAGTTCTTATCGTATCTATCTCCCAGTCCCTTTTCCAGTCACCGATGAATCTAACTCCCATAGCCGCGTAGGATGCGTATCTTTGATATTTGGGGAGAAGATTCGCGAAGTATGGAAGTCCATTAATAGCAAGTTCATGTGCCAATCTCAGTATCTCTTCACACTCGCCGTGGATTCCATTTCTAATTTTAATTATGACCGCTGGATTTAGCAGAGGCTTTTTCTCCAGACTCTCCCTTAAGCCTTCCAGGAATGCTGAGGCCAACAGTAAGCTTTCATCTATGAAGTCTCCGTAGATGCCTACTTCTCGCCCTCCATATCCGAAGGCTTTATGCTCAGCTAAGAATTGGGGAATGCCTATCTCAAGCCCGAATGATGCCTCCGTCGGCACAGTTAAGTTGATTGATGCTAGAAAAAGAGAGATCTCCTCTTTGATGTCTTCAGGAGACATATCCTTAGCAAAGGGAGCTAAGAAGACATTTAAGAAATCAAAGACTTGCTCCAGGGATATTTCAGAAGCCGCTAATTGGAGGACATTAATAAGCAGGGAGAAGGCAGATCTTAGACTTTTAGGTCTTTCTGTCACGTTTATTTTTAAGGGAGACCCGGGTAGGAGACCATACTGAATGAAGAACCTAGCGTCATGCATAAATATGCTGGGCTTCAGAATCCACGATCCAAGATTGGTTATATGAATCTCTCCGGAGATGTGGGCGTCCGCTACTTTTCTAGGCAGGACATTAAGGAGGGTGTACTCACCCATGACTCTCCTGCCAGCTATAATTTGAACGTCTTCGACATCAGCTGATTTTCTGCTTAACTCCTTCATTATGAGAGTGACATCATATACTGGAAAGCCGAGGCGTGTCATTTTATGGCGATACTCCTCCAACCCTTTCTCAATCAGTATTGCATTAACGAATTCTCGAATCAGAGGTGCTGTTAGGTACTTTGTTCCGAGCTTAAGGAGTCTTCTTTCAGCTTCCCTTGCGATTTTCTGAGCAAGATCAGCTGGAACACTTGCTTCTCTGACGAGGGATTCAGCAATTTTATTTCGGTCAAATCTTTCAATTGCCAAGCGTGAGGTTCTCACAAGCATCTGTTCTCCATATATGCTGTTTTCAATATCATCGGCGAATTCAACTAGACTTCTACCGAGCTCTGTGATGTAGTATTTCCTAGAGTTTGGGTCAGATGCTATTAGATTCATACTTGTTAGGGTTTTTAGGTGATATGCAAATCTACCTGCATCTCTACTTGGGCTTAACTTTAGGTTATTCATTATCTCCGTGTATGAGAGCGAGCCTCTATCGTATAGCATTCTGAGAATATTAAGTCTAAGAGGTGATGCGACTGCTCTAAGGATCTTTGCTCCTAACCTTCTTTTCAAGACTAAAACTCCCACTATAACTTGTGAGACCTACATGGAGACTTAGTGAACTAAACTATTCATGCAAATTTTTCTTTTCTGTTAGATACAGATATATCTTCCGATAACATATCCTTAAAGACTTCGATGAGAACGATGGTTTCGAAGAAAAGATTCTGCCTATCGATTATTCTCACCTGAAACCCCTGCTTACTGAATTCTCTAATCGTTTTCTCCACATTTGAGAGGGATGATTGAACAATAAGTATCTTTCCACCAACCTTCAAGTATTTAGGCGCCTGCCGAATAAAAGAGTCAATAACCTCTCTTCCGCCTCTTCCGCCCGACCATGCATATTCAATGGGACTTTTAGGCTCAGAATCTTCAGTGGGAAGATAGGGCGCGTTAAAGAGTATCATGTCGAAGATAGGTCTCTCAATCAACGGCGTAAAGAGATCTCCTACGATGATATCAACTTTACTCGACACTTCATTTATTTCGACATTTAGCTTTGCACATTTAGCTGCATACGGGTTTATATCTACAGCGATGACATGCTTAGCTTTGCAAGCCGCAAGGATTGAGAGTATTCCACATCCAGTTCCCATATCGAGAACTAAACCTTCAGCCTTAAGATTTTTAGCAATCAGAAATGTATCTTCTGCTGGTTCGTAAACGTTATTAGATATATGGAGCGTTAAGTCTCCGAATTTTATCTTCTTTGAATATCTCGGGATTTCATGTCTGCGGTGCTTCAAAGAAGGGGCCTCAGAATTTTTATTTCATTATTCTGGAGAGGCAATCCTTAAATCTATCTTTGCTTTAATCTTCTCCGAGGCTTAAAGCCTTTAGTTAACCGATGAGGAGCATGCGCCTCTCTGAAAGGGTGATGTACGAACTGGTGCTGAGGTTAACTAAATATTTCTTCCAAGCTTAGATTGCTGATTACTTATTCCTCTCTCCCCTTTGATATGTTCTTTCTTTGAAGATCCTTTTTAGTCTCAATACATTTAGACCAGATTCGGCTCTCTCCCAATATACTTTGGAGAATGAATAATCTTCAAAAATTTATATTAGGACGTGATGAATTATGGGTTTTCTAAAGTGTGGATGAGATTTGGATGATCTATGATAAGAGGGGCTTAGCTCTTCTATTCGCGGCAAATATCTTCATATCTACCATTTTTTATTCGACATATGTATTTATCCCGCTCTTCATTAGAAGCTTGGGTGCTTCGGTCTTTGAGGTGGGAATTGTCCTGTTTATTAGTAATGCTTCAGCAACTTTTACGATGATCCTAGGCGGATATCTTTCCGATAAATACGGACGGCGAAAAGTAATAGTGTTAAGCGGCGTAGCTCAGTTAATCACTCCTTTGCTATTTATGTCGGCCCAAAGATGGTTTGAAACTATAATTTATGCAAGTCTAAATATCATTTCTGTATCCTTGTTTGTATCGTCTAGGGCGGCTATGATAATTGACCTTTCAAATAGGGAATCAGCCGGGGAAGTCTTCGGGTTGATGAATACTGCGTGGCCGATAGGAGGGTTGATAGGTCCACTTATAGGAGGATTAGTAGTTGACAATTATGGATGGAACTTCTTCTTTTATTTTATATGCACCCTTGCAGCTCTATACATGCTCATAAGTCTATTTCTTCCTGAAAGCACTAAAAGATTCTATGAGGCTGATATAGAAAAAGTTAAATTCTCAATCAGACAGGTAGCTTCACCTTTAGCATTTTTCATAATTCTGCATATAATAGCGAATATGTCAATTGGAGCACTTTCAACGATCTTTCCATTTTATCTAACTGAGCAGTTTGGAAAGACGGAGACGGAGGTTGGAATATTCTTCTCGGCTGGAATGGGGCTGGCTAACCTGATATCCCAGCCTTCAAGCGGATTTCTATCAGACAAAATTGGGCGAAAGAAAACCATGGTCTTCAGCGTTCTTCCAATTCCTATCTTGTACGTGCTCTTCACTGTTACTAATGATTACTTGCTTAGCCTCTTTATCTATATGGGAATCTACGGGTTATGGAGTGCAACTTGGCCGTCTTCGAACATGTACATAGCTGAGATATTCCCGCGTGAGAAGAGAGGATTAGCCGTGGGGATAAGGCTCACATCGGTTCGTTCAGGAACGACTATAGGTCCTTTAATCGGAGGATTTCTCTGGGACAACTACAATATTCACACAGTATTTTATCTCTTAGCTATATTCATGAGTATGGCTCTCTTAACAGCATTAATGCTCAAAGACGAATCTAAATTTGTCAATAGTTGTACCTCCTAAAATTAGAAGAATCTATGAACTCATCTCAAAACTCTCCAGTATATGCGTGTCGTAAGCGTGTCGTGTCGTAAGCCTGATCCGCGTGAACCTCTTTAGGTCTGCTCTGGACCTTCCAACAACACGCTTGACCTTTATTCCCTCCATGAAGAGTATGAACCGCTTGCTGTCATGCTCATTTACAGGTGCAGCCCTGAAAGCCAGCGGCATCTCAGCCTCGCCATCACATGCTAAGTGAACCTTGTAGTTCATGATAAACCCTCTCACACCCCCTGCCTAGCCTAGCT
>PIYH01000029.1 GCA_003601695.1 Candidatus Bathyarchaeota archaeon | reverse complement strand
CCCAGTACTTCTATAAAGTTTTTCTGCCACTCTTTTATCGCTTCTCTATATAATTTCCATGGATCTTTCTCCTGCATCTTCTAAATCACCTTTTTGTAATTCATTTACGTAAATGAATTACAATTATATAAATGTTACGTTCGAGTCAAAAGCACTAGCCAATAAACAATATATCCGCAGAAAAGAAAATAGAAACTGTGGAGGGAAGACAAGAACGTCTCTTAATAAAGACATCATAGAGAAAGTCTCACAGAAAGCGAGAATATCTGAGGGAAAAGAGGGTGTGAGAAGAATTCTTCGCGAGATTTATAGGAACGAACAGATCGGCACAAAGGAATTATCTTATATCACAAGGTTGCCAGTCCCGGTGGTAGCGGCCGTAAGAGCAGAGCTTGAAAAGATCGGATTAGTCTCAAGGAAAGGAGGAGCCATGCTTACTGAAGACGGAAAGAAATATGCTGAGAATGTTTTGGGTTTCAGAATTAAGAAAAGCCTCATATGCCCCTTATGCCTTGGAAGAAAAGTAATCATTAAAGATGAATTTCAAGAAATTTTAGAAAAGATGAAAAAGTATGCTAATCTGAGACCCAAGCCATACACATGGCTTGATCAAGCATTCTGCACTCCGGAAACATCCATTCTAAGAGCACTTTTCATGCTTGAGGAGGGGGATGCTGAGGGTAGAAAAATAATATTCCTCGGCGATGATGACTTAACATCAATTGCAACTGGACTTCTAAAGGCTTCGAAAAGAATAACGGTAGTCGATGTTGATGAAAGACTGCTGAATTTAATAGATAAAATTTCTGAATATGAAAGAATAAGTATAGAATGCATTCACCATGACCTCAGGGATCCTCTCCCCAGGGAATTGATAAATAAATTTGATGTAGCATTCACAGATCCACCGTATACAATCACAGGGATGAAACTCTTTGTTTCAAGGGGAATAGATGCCTTAAAAAAGAGGAGATGCGCAAGCATATACTTATCATTTGCACATAAGCCTCCAGAGGATATGTTGAATCTGCAAGCAGCAATTAGCGAGATGGGCTTATTTATAAGAGAGATGATCCCCAGATTCAATGTATATGAGGGAGCTGAAATATTTGCAAACACCACGTTTCTGGCGAAGCTTGAAACCACAGATAAAACATGTCCGTCGATACATGGCAGATTCGATGGGAAAATATATACTGGTGAAGTTTCTCCAACTGTGAGGATGTATAGATGCAGATGCGGCCGCATAATTCGAGTTGGCGTGGGTGGAGAATTCAAGACAATAGAAGAATTGAAGACGTATGGATGCCCAGAGTGTAGGAGAAAGGAAGGGTTCAAATTAATTGAAAGGAAAAGATTATTCTTTAGTGAATAAAAATACTAGTCTAGAAGATCGATACGGTTTGAGGAAGAAAAATGCCGAAAATAAAAGAGCTACTTGTGGATATGTATAATTGCGAAGGAAACTTGAATGATGAAGAATATTTATGCGGAGTTCTGGAGGCAGCGGCAAAACATGCAGGAGCAAAGATATTGCAGAAAATAGTTCACAGATTCTCTCCAGTCGGCAGAAGCGTAATTCTCATTTTAGCCGAGACGCATATATCAATTCATACATGGCCAGAATACAAGTACGCCGCCCTCGATATCTTCTTATGCGGTGAGGGAAAGAATCCGGAAGATGCATGGATAATCGTGAAGAATTCCCTGAAGCCCAGAAGATTCAAGACCAAAATGATAGAGAGAATTATTGGTTGATGCAAAGATTCTCAAAAACTTTGTGCTTTTAGAATTTAAGACAGAATATTTTTCTTCATAAAATGATCAGTTATCTTAACGATTCGATTTAGGGAAAAGCGTACACTTTAAATATAAATGTTCTATTTCGTATTAGAGTATAAAAATAGAGGGCAGATCATGTCCACAGAGTATAAACATATCGTACGTCTAGCTGGAAGCGACCTAGAAGGATCGAGAAAGGTAGTATATGCACTAACGAAGATAAAAGGCATAAACGTTCGGTTAGCGGATGCTATAGTGAAGAGGGCTAATATTCCTCAAGATAAACGCTTAGGTTTCCTTTCAGAATCTGAGATTCGAAGACTCGAGGATATAATCATGAATATTACAAGTTTTGATATTCCTAAATGGCTTCTTAACAGAAGGAAAGATTTAGCGAGCGGCGAGGATATTCACCTAATAACTTCCGATCTCGATCTTAAAGTGAAGGAAGATATTGAAAGAGAAAAAGCCATGAGGTCTTGGAGGGGATACCGTCACTCTTATGGACTCAAGGTAAGGGGGCAAAGGACTAGAACAACTGGCAGAAAAGGAAGAACTATAGGAGTGAAGAAGAGGCGCAGATAGGATGGGTGACCCAAAGAAGCCTAAGAAGAAGTATGAAACTCCGAGATTTCCATGGCGCTCTGATGTTTTAGAAAGTGAAATAAGGCTATTGGGTGAGTATGGGCTTAGAAATAAGCGGGAGCTTTGGCGTTGCAAAACCATGCTCTCAAAATTCCGAGGCATTGCAAGATCATTATTTGGCATGTCCTCATCAAAGCGGAAGATTCTTGAAGCACAGCTTCTAAACAAACTGAAACGGATGGGAATACTCTCAGATAACGCTGTCCTTGATGATGTGCTAGACCTTACAGTTGAATCAATCCTTGAAAGAAGACTACAAACTTTAGTCTTTAAGAAAGGCTTAGCGAAAACTATCCATCAAGCACGCCAGCTAATTGTTCACGGTCACATCGCTATAGATGGGCGTAAGGTTTTCTCTCCCGGGTACCTAGTGCTGAAGGATGAGGAAGATAAAATTGAATATGCGCCTACAAGTTCCCTTAGTAATCCTGAACATCCGATCAGAGTGGCAATTGAGGTAGAAACGAAGGGAGGCGTATAGATTGAGCGGCAAAAACGAGAAGTGGGGTGTTGTTCACATTTATAGCTCATACAATAACACGATAGTTCACATGACGGATCTTTCGGGAGCGGAAACCATAGCTAGAGCCTCTGGGGGAATGTTTGTGAAGGCTGACAGGCTTGAATCATCACCCTATGCTGCTATGAGAGCCGCAGCATATGTTGCCTCAATAGCTAAGGATAAAGGAATAACAGCGATACACATAAAGGTTCGTGCTCCAGGAGGCTCCAAGGCGAGAACACCTGGACCGGGTGCTCAAGCGGCAATCAGAGCTCTAGCTAGGGCGGGATTTAAGATGATCGGACGAATCGAGGAGGTTACGCCTCTTCCTCACGATGGAACTCGGCGTAAGGGCGGTCGGAGAGGAAGACGCGTATAAGAAAAAGGGGAAGCCTCATGGATTTGCTGGGGGAGAGGTTGAAGATAGAACGTATGTACGTATCAGGAAAGACATGTGGAGAAGCATCAGTTTTAAATAAGAGGACAATACGATGAAAGTGCAAATACTTGAGAAAAACGGAGATTCGATACGTTTCATAATTGATGGGATAACAACGCCTTTAGCGAATACTCTTCGAAGAATCATCCTCTCAGAGGTTCCATGCATGGCAATTGATGACGTTATGATAATCGAGAATGACTCTATTCTTCATGATGAGATACTGGCGCTCAGACTTGGATTGATTCCTCTCAAGACGGATCTTGATTCGTACAATCTGCCAGAAGAGTGCGAATGCAAGAGTGAATTAGGATGTCCTCTATGCCGAGTTGTCTTGATACTTGACGTTAAGGCGGAATCGGAAGAGAGAGTTGTTTACTCGAAGGATCTCGTTTCTGAGGATCCCAAAGTTGTCCCTGTAAGCGGCAAGATTCCAATAGTAAAGCTAGCTCCTGGACAGAGAATTAGGCTTGAGGCCTATGCAAGGCTAGGGAAAGGGAAGGATCACGCAAAATGGCAGCCCGTTTCAGCCTGCACGTATAGGTACATGCCTGAAGTAAGTATAGATTATGAAAGATGCGACGGATGCGGAGACTGCGTAAATGTATGTCCTAGGAAAGTTTTAGGCAAGTCAAGCAGTGGAAAAGTCGAGATTAAAAATATGCTTGAATGCATAATATGTAGAGACTGCGTAAATGTATGCCCTAGAGACCCGCCTGCAATAGAGGTTAATGGAAATAAGGAATCGTTCATATTCTACGTAGAGTCAACGGGCGCTCTGCCTGTTGAGCGTATAATAAGCGAAGCTTTAAAGCTCTATGACAAAAAATGTCTGGAATTTTTAGAAGAGATATCGGTGAATCTAAATGTGTCCAAAAAAGATGAAAATAACTAATCCGGATCTCCTGAAGATGATTCGCTTCCTCAGAAAGAAGTCCAGAGAGAATAACGCTTCTATATGGCGAAGGGTAGCTGAGATGCTTTCAAAGTCGAAACGCAGACGAATAGTAGTTAACGTAAGCAGAATAAGCCGCTACACGAGGGAGAATGATGAGATTGTAGTTCCCGGAAAAGTTTTAGGAGCCGGCTTAATAGACCATCCTGTTAAGGTTGCAGCCTTCGCATTTTCAGATAGCGCTCGATCTAAAATTGAAAAAGCGAAAGGGAAATGTTTAACTATTCCAGAGCTTGTTGAGATGAATCCTAAGGGTTCGAATGTCAAAATAATTGGGTGAAGCGGATGATCAATAAGGGAACTGAAGAGACTATAATCAATGCTGATGGATTAATACTCGGTAGGATGGCGAGCCACGTAGCTAAGAGGCTTTTAAATGGAGAGAAAGTAATAATTGTAAACGCTGAAAAGGCAATAATTTCCGGAAAAAGGCTAAGCATACTAAGAGAGAAACATGATTCTCTTCAAGTTGGACATTACCGAAAAGGTCCCCTTCACCCTAGAAGACCCGATAGAATCGTGAAAAGAGTAATTAGGGGGATGCTTCCGAGAAAAAAGCCGCGTGGAAAGGAAGCGCTAAAGCGATTAAGAGTTTACATAGGTATTCCAAAAAATTATGAAGGAAAAGAGATGGAGAAGATCCCTGAAGCTGACGGTAGAAATTTAAGAGGCCCATGCATAAGGATATATGAGCTTGCACGTAACATAGGCTGGAAAGGATAAGAAAATGGTGATGAGATGCCCACAAAGAAAGTATTAGTTATAAGTGGAAAACGCAAGACGGCAATAGCGAGAGCTGTCATTAAAGAGGGAAAAGGAAGAATAAGAATAAATAATATTCCTCTTGAGATCTACGAGCCTGAGATGGCTCGAGAAAAGATACGTGAACCTCTCCTACTTGCGGGCGATGTTTGGAAAAATCTAGATATAAAGATAAAGGTGAGGGGAGGAGGATTCATGGGGCAGGCTGAAGCGTGCAGAATGGCTGTAGCTAGAGGCCTAGTTCGTTGGACGAGAAGTTCCCATTCCAGAAGAATATTTATGGAGTATGATAGAACCATGCTTGCCGGCGATCCCCGACGGAAGGAACCGAAGAAATTTGGAGGTCCAGGTGCAAGAGCAAGATTCCAGAAGAGCTACAGGTAATAGTTTAAGAATGGAGGCGATCATATGATAATACCCGTAAGATGCTTTACGTGTGGTAAGCTCATCGGAGATAAATGGGAGGAATATATTAGGAGAGTGAGAAACGGCGAGCCCGCGGGCAAGGTACTAGATGATCTAGGTATAAAACGTTACTGTTGCCGTCGTATGTTTCTCTCACACGTTGAGATAATAGATGATCTCATAAAGTTTTATGGGAAAAGGGAATATGAAAACGAGGATAGGAGATAAAAGTATGTCAACTGTAATTGAGGATGTGAAAGCAAGGCAGATTCTGAATAGCAGAGGAAACCTTACAATAGAGGTTGATGTGTATACGATTGACGGATTCGGAAGGGCGTCTGCTCCAAGCGGCGCGAGTACGGGAAGAGCTGAGGCTGCGCCTTTTCCTGATGGAGGAGTGGAAGAGGCCGTAAAGAAAGTAGAAGAATCTATTGCTCCGGAGATAATCGGGCTTTATGCAGACGACCAAGAAGAGATAGACTCTATTCTCCATGAGATAGATGATACGGAAAACTTTCGAAATATAGGAGGAAATACTGCCTATGCGGTATCTTTGGCGGTTGCTGACGCAGCTGCAGATTCCTATGGACTATCACTATGTCAATACTTAGGAGGAATAATGAATTCTTCTCTTCCATATCCGCTGGGCAATGTGATTGGAGGCGGGAAGCACGCCTTCGGAAACGCGACAGATATCCAAGAGTTTTTAGTACTTCCCTTAGGTGCCGGTTCATTCCTAGATGCTGCCAAAGCCAATGCAGATATCCATGGAAAACTCAAGGAGATATTAGGCAGGATGGATCGGACATTCACTGGTGGAAAAGGCGATGAAGGAGCGTGGGCCCCCAATATCTCAAATGATCAAGCCTTGGAAGCATTAACAACCGCATGCAGAGAAGTCTCCGAGGAATTCGGCTTCGAATGCCGAGCGGGAGTAGATGTCGCGGCTTCTTCACTCTGGGATCCTGAGAAGAAGGTATATGTATACGAGAGAGATGGAGTTAAACGTGACACTGAAGAACAGATCGAGTATATTTTAGACATAATTGAAAAGTATAATCTAGTGTATGTTGAGGACCCCTTACATGAAGATGATTTTGAAGGATTTAAGGAGTTGACATCTAAGGCACGAGGATGCCTTATATGCGGAGATGACCTATTCGTCACGAACTCTAAGAGGCTGCAGAAGGGCATATCGATGCGTGCCGGAAACGCGATCATCATAAAAATGAATCAGATAGGAACATTAACTGATACTTGGAAAACAACTAAGCTCGCACAAGAAAATGGATATGTACCCGTGGTCTCGCATAGATCGGGAGAAACAGAAGCATATCACATTGCGCATTTAGCCGTGGGATTCGGCGCCCCGATCATAAAGACCGGAGTAGTTGGGGGAGAAAGAATAGCGAAGCTTAATGAGCTTATCCGCATTGAAGAGGAGCTCGGTGAAAGAGCTCGAATGGCTAGATTAAAGGTTTAGCGAGGGGAAGAGATGCCGGAGAAAGATGATGAGGAAGAAGAAAAAATCAGTGAAGAAAGCCAGACTGAGGAAAAGGAACTTTTACTTCCCCAAGATGAACTATTATCTGCAGGAATCCACATAGGGACGAAGATAAAAACTAAAGATATGGAGCCCTTCATCTATAGGGTGAGGCCAGACGGACTTTTTGTTTTAGACCTAAACAAAACCGATGAACGTATAAGGATCGCCGCGAAGTTTCTTGCGCGATTTGAACCTTCAAAGATAGCTGTTGTTGCCGCAAGGCTTTATGCACGTGAGCCTGTTAATAAATTCTGTAAAACCGTCGGTTGCATTTCGATCATTGGACGTTTTATTCCGGGAATGCTGACAAATCCGCTGTATCCTAACCGCATAGAACCCGATGTGATAGTGGTTTCTGATCCTAGAGCCGATTCACAAGCTGTAGAGGAGGCCTCCAGACTAGGCATACCTGTAGTTGCGCTCTGTAGTACGGATAATAACTTCAGCAACATAGACTTAGTTATACCGACAAATAATAAGGGAAGAAAAGCCTTAGCCGTCATCTACTGGCTTCTCGCTAGACAAGTACTACGTGAGAGAGGTGAGATTCCTCCAGACGGGGATATAAATTTCTCAATCGAGGATTTTGAAGTTAAAATAACCGAGAAGACCTAAAGAATTTTATGAGATTCCCCTTTAACTAATTCAATGGAACGATAATTTATATAGCCTCAATCTGTCTTATTGACTTTTAGTTTAAACTGAAAGAAACATTAAACATTCATTATGGAGATTGCTCATTGAAGAGGATAAAGGCATCAGCTCCCGCGAAGGTTATCCTCTTAGGAGAGCACTTCGTAGTTCATGGAGAACCGGCAATAGTGCTGGCGATAAATAAAAGGGCGACGGTAACAGTTGAGATGAGGAATGATCAAAAAATATTCATAGAGTCTAAGAATATAGGTGTCTCCGGATTCTTTGTAAATGATGAATTTCATCCTCAGAGGGGAGGAGAGAGGGCGAGAGAAAAACTTAAACCCATATGCGCCATTGTGAAGGAAGCTATTAGAAAATACAATCCGGGATTCGGCGTAAACATCAACATTGAATCCTCAATACCTATAGGTGCCGGTCTAGGCTCATCTGCAGCGGTCTCGGTAGCATCAGCATCAGCTATCTTTTCTATATTTAATCCTAAAGTATCGAAGGACGCTATCTTTAAAGTAGCATTTGATGCTGAAAAGATTGTTCATGAAACTCCTTCAGGAGTGGATCCAGCAGTTTCGACATATGGAGGAATCTTATGGTACTGTCGATCAAAACCAATACGTAGATTAAAAATTAACGTCGATCTTCCTCTAGTAATTGGGAATACTGGAAAAGAGAGGTCAACTGGTAAACTCGTCGCAAAGGTAAACGAGTTACGGAGAAGATACCCGCTAATCGTGGGAAAAATCATAAGGGCGGGCGGAGAGATCGTTAAGAGAAGCATAAGGGCTCTTCGTGAAGGGGACTTGGAAACTCTAGGGGAACTCATGAATATCAATCATGAACTGCTCCGCGCATTAGGAGTTTCATGCAGGGAACTTGAAGAGCTCATCTATGCGGCGAGGAAGGCTGGCGCATTGGGGGCGAAGCTCACTGGCGCCGGCGGCGGGGGATGCATGATTGCTCTTGCTCATCCCGAGAAGATCATAGATGTTGCTTACGCCATTAAGGAGGCGGGAGGAGAGGTTCTAGTTACAGAAAAAACTGATGAGGGCATCATTATTGAGAAGTAAATTAACGATCTTGAAGCTTGGCGGATCCGTGGTTACGGAGAAGAGTAAGCCCTTAACTCCAAATACTAAGGCTATCAAACGTTTAGCGAAGGAGATTCGCAAGGCCGACTCTAAGCCGCTTATAATAATTCATGGAGGTGGAAGCTATGGTCATCCATTAGCAAAGAAATATAATATAATGGGCGGATTCAAGAAGTATTCTCAGAGATTCGGATTCTCGGAAACTCATGAGGCGATGGTAGATCTGAGTAGCCTAATAATCAGAAGCCTTTTAGAATGCGGAATTCCAGCATTCAGATTCGCCCCGTCCTCCTTTGTAATCACCGAAAAAGGCCGGATACGCATGTTTGATTTGAAGGCTCTGGTGAAGGCTCTTGAAATTGATCTTGTACCAGTACTTTATGGGGATGTAGTATTTGATGATGAGTTGGGATTCACTATTCTCTCAGGAGATCAGATAGCTGCTTACCTCGCGGTTAAACTGGATGCTGAAAGGATTATAATGGGATTAGATGTAGATGGAGTGTATGATTCGGATCCTAAAAGAGATCCGTCGGCTCGATTATTATCTGAGTTGTCATTAAAGGATATTGAAAAGATAATGGAGAGAGTTGGTGGAAGCCGAGCTCCAGATGTAACTGGAGGGATGATGGGAAAAATACTGGAACTCAAAGTCGCTGTTGAGTATGGAATCGACGTTCTTATAGTAAATGCGTTATCGCCAAATAATATTTACAAAGCTCTTATAGGAGAAAAGGTAGTTGGGACGAGAATTAGGCGGTGAAAGGGAACCCATTAAAGAGAGAAAAATTGATCACATCCGTATCTGCTTAAGCAAGAATGTCGAGGCTAAAAATATAACGACGGGCTTCGAGGATGTATTCTTCATACATAGAGCCTTGCCGGAGATAAGCATGGATGACATAGACTTAGCCACAGAGGTCTTCGGCTATAGATTCTCAGCTCCAGTCATGATTTCAAGCATAACTGGAGGAACCGAGGAAGCATTGAAGATAAATGCTTCAATAGCGGAGGCAGTTGAGGAACTAGGCTTGGGTATGGGAGTTGGAAGTCAAAGAGTAGCCTTAGAGAATCCAAGCGTAGAAAGGACGTATGCTATTGTTAGAAAAAAGGCTCCGAACGCTTTTATAGCGGCGAACATAGGAGCCCCGCAAATCATACGAGACTATAAAGTTAAGGATTTAGAGAGAATCATAGATATGATTGAGGCTGATGCGTTAATTATACATTTAAATCCACTTCAAGAAGCAATTCAGCCAGAAGGCGAAACATTCTATCATGGAGCATTAGAAAAGATAAGCCGGATAGTGGAGGGGCTTAGTGTTCCCATGATAGTTAAGGAGGCGGGGTCCGGGGTCTCTGCTGAGGATGCGAGAAGACTTGAGAAAGCAGGAATCGCAGGAATCGATGTTGCGGGTGCTGGAGGGACAAGCTGGGCAGCCGTAGAGTTTTATAGAGCACGTAAGAGGGGAAATCACTTAACCGAAAAGACTGGAGAGGAGTTTTGGGATTGGGGAATACCAACCGCTGTGAGCATAGTTGAGGTTGTCCAGTCTGTTAATATTCCAGTTATTGCCTCTGGAGGAATAAGATCGGGACTTGACATTGCTAAAGCTATAGGATTGGGAGCGGATCTCGCTGGATTCGCTCTTCCAATACTAGAACCAGCTACGAAAGGAGCTGAGGAGGTTAAAAAGAAACTTGAGATGTTTATTCATCAGCTTGCAACATCTATGTTTCTTGTGGGAGCCTCTTCCATAGAGGATCTTAAAAATGCTCCTCTCGTTGTGTTGGGTAGAACGGCTGAATGGCTTAGGATTAGAGGATTTGATATAGAATCATATGCGAGAAGAGGAGGCTGAATGTGAGACGAGGGCAGATGAGGAAATAGTAGATTTTCTCAGAGAAAGGGCACGAATAATAGATCAATATATCGAAAAGTATATGCCCAGAAAGATCGATGATAATTCCTTAATATTTAGAATCTTTCCGCCCAGATACAAACTTGACCTCGAAGCTTTAAACAAGGCTATAGCAGATCCTTTCTGGGACTTTCTTGACAGAGGAGGAAAACGTTGGAGACCATCTCTTTTTCTCTTAATCTGCGAATCCCTAGGCGTTAACTCTGAAGATGTACTTGACTTCGCAGTTATTCCCGAGATCATTCATAATGGAACATTGATAGCTGACGATGTAGAAGACCAGTCAGATTTAAGACGAGGGAAACCATGTACATATCGTATCTTCGGTCTCGATGTAGCGGTGAATCTCTCAAACTTCATGTTCTTCTTACCCATGATCGCTTTGATTTTCAAAAAGAATAAGATGCCTCCGGAAAAGATGAATAAGCTCTATGAAATCTACATCCAAGAAATGGTGAACTTAAGCTTAGGTCAAGCTATAGACATCGCTTGGCACAAGGGCCTAGTTTCACCTTATGAAGTATCCGAGAAGGAATATTTTCAGATGTGCGCCTACAAAACTGGGACGTTGGCTAGGATGGCTGCGAAGATGGCATGTGTCATTGCGGGAGCAGACGACAGCGTAGTAGAGACTATGGGGAAATTCGCTGAATCTCTGGGAATAGCCTTCCAGATTCAAGATGATATACTTGATCTTGTTAGTGAAGAATTCGCTAAGGGAAAGGGAGGATTAGGCAAGGATATAACTGAAGGAAAACTAACCCTTATGGTGATACATACAATAAAGAAAGCAAGCGCATCGGATAGAAAAAAGCTCATAGAGATACTTGAGGCACACAGCAGTGATGAAGCCGAAAAAAACATGGCAATAAGCATAATTAAAAAGTATGGATCGATCGATTACGCGAAAAGAGTTGCAGCTGATATGGTGAAGAATAGCTGGGCTGAAGTCGATAAGGTGCTTCCTCCCTCAGAGGCAAAAGAAAAACTGAGAAGCCTCGTGAAATACTTAGTTAAGCGAAAAATTTAGATCACAGAAATAAGCTGGGAAGATTCTTGGAGAAAGAAGAGGTCAAAGAGAAGATTAAAAGGATAGCTTTAGAAAATGCAATTAAACATGAAGGAAAGGCTCAAGCGAAAGCCGTTATGAGTAGACTTATAGGTGAGAATCCCAGCCTTCGAGAAAAGGCAAGGGATCTGTTCCACTTAACTAAAGAGATAGTTGAGGAGGTCAATAGCCTCACGCTAGAGCAACAAATAAGCATTGCACGAAATATGTGGCCAGAGATACTTTTAGAAGAAAAAAAGAAGATTGAAGAGGAAAAGAAGCTTCCTCCTCTTCCGAATGTAGACAAATAACAGGTAGTCACGCGGTTCGCTCCTAATCCTGACTGTGTCTTACACATAGGCTCAGCTAGGGCAATAATTCTAAGCTATGAATATGCAAGGATGTATGATGGCCGCTTCATCTTGAGGTTTGAGGATACTGATCCTAGAATAAAGAGGACATCTCTTGAGTTTTATGATTTAATAAGAGAGGATCTTAAATGGCTCGGGTGTGAGTGGGATGCTGAATATATACAGAGTGACCGAATGGAGATATATTACGAATATGCC
>PIYH01000028.1 GCA_003601695.1 Candidatus Bathyarchaeota archaeon | reverse complement strand
GTTACCGCTAAGCATAGAAGTACGATCATAGATGCAAGTATAAACGAGAGCTTAGGACTTACTTTCTCATAAACGAATCCCCCAATAATCGACGCTGGTATGCTAAAAGCAGACCAAGCAATATCTAAGGCGGCATACATTCGACCCCTCCTTTCCTTCGGAATTAGATCCGCCTCCATAGAAGAATACGTCGCTTCATAAAATGACCAAACTATGGAGGCATATATCCATAGAAGGAGAGTATGGGAAAAGCTTCTGCAGAAAATGAAGAGAAGGTAGTTAAATGAGTCAAATGCTAGGACCGCCAGCAATACCATTCTTCTCTGAAACCTATCCAGAATACTCCCAACTACTAGAAACTTAAATATGAGACTCACAACGTTTCCAGCCGCCGTAATGATCCCCCATTGAGTCGATGTGAGGCCTATCTCCTCCTCCGCATAGACTATCCAGTAGGGTTCAACGAGGCCAAACTCGAAGGACCAAATCATATATGTTAATGCTAAAGCCAGCAGAGGGCGAGGCATCGAAATCCATAATTCATAGTGTTCCCTGAAAGCCTTCATAATTATATACTTTACATCTCCGGAATGAGCATTACCTTTCACACCTTTAGATACGGGAAGAGTTTCCTCTAAGAGGAGGAGCTGAGCAATGCCAGCCACCGCTCCTAAAAGAGCAGATGTAAGAAGCATCCAGCGTACTGCAACAATCACTCCCTTCAGATCAACGAGAACTCCTCCAAGATAGGGCATTACCACCCATGGCAGAGAATTCACGAAGCTGAAGAAGGCAAACGCTCTGCCCCTATATCTCTCACTTATAGAATCAGCCAGCATAGCCCAGAAAGCTGGATCCCCAGCCCAGCAAAGATTCATAATCACCGCGGCTATTGCTAGGAGCTGCCAATTCGGCGCCGCTGCCAAGAGCATGCAGCTCATACCGGAAGCAATACTCATCACCCCTAACAGCTTCTTTCTTCCATACAGATCAACTACGTACCCGCCCACTATTATGGAGAATATATATCCACCGCTTCCCAATGCTTGAATTAAACCTATAGTAGTCTCTGTGCCTCCAAGCTCAAGTACATATAGAGAGAAGTACGTACTTGTCGTGCTGAATCCGAGATTCCAAATTAACGTTGTGAAAGTCAAGACTAGATAGTTTCGTGTGGCAAACTTCAATAGACCTCTTCCGAAACCCAAGAGTCCTCACCAGTAGTTTCGAGGCATCTAAGCCCCTCCGTCTGAATCTTTCAGAAACTTAGAGATGCCATTTTCAGATCCTTCCAATAATAAAAATATGGAGTGGTGGGGTCGCCCGGATTTGAACCGGGGTCCCGAGAGCCCAAGTCTCGGAGCCTAGACCAAGCTAGCCGACGACCCCTTCAACATTTCTTTCAGATTTAAAACGTGATAAAGTTATTTAAATTTTTGATGCACAGCGCATAGGAGCCCTATTGTGGATTCTAACAAGCCATAGCGAAACAATAGAAACCATAGCGAGGAAAATATCGAGATATCACATAATGCTTTTCGATAACTGATATCTAAGACGCTCACTATAATTTACATAAATTAATTGTGCTCAGGGCGCCTATCGGCTTCTCGTCATGATGATTAAGCACATAGCGAGGGAGAGGACTTAAAGCTTGTAAGGGAGACAGGAGAGTATCCCGTTTATCCACATCTTACTTCTACGTTTGATTATAGTTTATCACGAAGAAATCGGGGTTTAATTGCGATATCAGCAGTTTATAAACTATCTAGCACCTCAGAGAAGTTGAGCGTATAGGGAATGTATGTATGGGTTAATGCAGGATTTTAGCTGAGTTTGTTGATTATGGTCGGGTAGTATGGAGATAATGGTATTTGATGAGAACATGCTGAAAGATGAATTTTAACATAAAGAGAGTAAGTCTAGCGAAGTGGTTTAAATCTTTCTAAGCATGATATCGCGCGTATGTACATCAGCTTGAGGAAGCAACCTGCATGGAGGGAGTTGATCGGAATAGTGTTGATCATGCATTTATCATTCTTTTTACGGGATCCTTTCTTCCCTTACTGTTTCTTTTATGAATAGGAAGCCTAGACTTGAGAGGAAGCGGAGAATCGCTGAGGTTACAAGTCCATAGAATAATGCTTGTTCAAAACTTATGAAGGCTGATAGATGCCCTGTTATTATTCCTCCAGTCATAGAGCCTAAGAATGTTGAAATACCCATAACTAGGTTGCTTGCAGCCGCATAGTTTGCTCTCATGCCTAGGGGAGCCGAATCCATCATGTATGCTAAGGAGCTCACCATCGCAGCTGACATTGAGAATGAGAATGCCATATTAATTAGGAGGAGATGAATCCAGCTTCTGGCCATGGCATAGAGTAGTGGATATAAGAAAAATGAGATTCGGCTCATAGCTAAGATTCTTTTTCTCCCAAACTTGTCTACAAGGGCTCCTGCCTTTGGCTGCAAAACGCTTGTGAAGAGACCTGAAACCGCTGAGATCACGGCTATCTGCCAAACAGTCGCATGAACTATGTCTACAGTTACGTAGGGGAAGAGCGGCCAAGCATATGCCATGGTGAACCAGTAAAGTCCATTGATCACAAGGAAGATCCTGAATCTTTCATCCATCATCGGTGCGAATATCATGGATTCCCTGTGAACAGTCGTCCTCCCCCATCTTGCCTCTCTCACGAAGATTATTAAGATACCGCCGATTAGCGCCGTCACCGCTGATAAGACAAACGGAACGAGGAATGAGGAAGCTGTCATTTCCTTCTCTGTATATGTGGCTAAAGCAACGATTAAGGCCGCTATAACTCTGCTCAGATAGCTCACAGATCCAATCTTGCCAAGAATTCTCCCTCGATTTTTAAGGGTCGTATAGTCAGCTAGGAGGGAGCTCCATGCTGGAGCTGCCGCCGACCAGAAGATCGCTTGGGCAACTATCAAGATCAGAATCTCAGATGGATCCCTGATTAGGAGAAACGAGAATATGAAGCAGCAGCTCGAGATATATCCCATAGCAACTAGCATCTTTCTGCTGAATCTCTCTGAGACTTCAGCCCATCCGACCTGAAGAGCGTTCTGGAATAGGTTTCTCGCCGATCTGATCACTCCCATCTGGTCAAATGATGCTCCGAGGACAACTACGTATGGAGAGAGAAAGCTCAGGAGTAGACTGTCCGAAAAGTATGTGGAAGCCGCAACTCCGTAGAGTATTGGATTGGGTTTCAAGGATTCCTCAGAGTCTCGGCTATGCAAGTTTTGATTCTCTCCAATAACTTCGTGGCAGATTCAAAAATTGTGACAGGCGCATAAATTCTTTTTCATCCATCTACTATTTTCTTCACCCTAACTGGAAAGCCGACTCTTGCTCCTAGTATCCCTGAAGCATTCCCGCGATTGACTGATATCTCTAGAAAGCCCGTTCCGCCGATTATCGCCAGCGGAGTGTTTACTTCAACATCCCCGTAGGAAGAAGCAAGCCCTATTTTCAGATGTTTCTCTCCCAGCTGCACGGAAAGACTGACTCCCTCTGAGATCCCCGCCGACTCAAGTAGTTCTTCGGAGATATTCGTTATTAAGTTGCCGAATCCATCTACATGAATAATCTCGCCGAAGATTACTCCATCATGAACTCTCGGGGATGAGAAGCTCGGCTTAACTGGATCATGTATCTCTGGGCCAAATATGTACGGGGCTACTCCAGTAGCTAAGTAGGCAGCCGCAGGGCTGAATATGTCTCTTCCATGAAATGTTCTTGAGGCTCTTCTTAGCATATATTTCGGATTGCTGATCTCATAGATATGACGGATTCCATCGTTCTCAGCGGCTAGCATAAGCAATCCATTATCTGGACCAACATAGAGGCTTCGTTTCGTCTCGGTGATTATTGCTCTCCGTGAGGTTCCAACGCCTGGGTCGACAACGGCAACGTGAATCGTTCCCTTAGGAAAGTATGGGGCTGCTTGCGCCAGAAGGAAGGCTCCCATTCTAACATTGAATTTTTCAACTTCATGACTTATGTCTATTATTAAAGCTTCTCTGCAGATTGAGAGTATGACGGCTTTCATCTCTGCAACGTATGGATCCTTAAGTCCGAAGTCTGAAAGTAAAGTGATTATTGGCTTCCGCATAGAGGATCCCATTAATAATATTGAGGTATCGATTTAAGAATCGCACGCCGAAAAACTTTTATTTTCTGGAGGAAACCCCTATTTAAGGGATTTTTCTAGGAGTGCGAATGGTTTGGTTGATATAGTTGATGCACCACAAGTTACAGACATCTTCTTAACAAAGCTTTATAATCGAATAAAACCTTCGCTGGCCTTCAAGGCTAGAGATAAGGATGAATTTGAAGAGTGGAAAAGAAATCTTAAGAGTAAAATTAGAGAGCTCTTAGGAGAGTTTCCTAAGCCCGCTCCGCTAAATCCACAGCTTCTCTCTGCCGAAGAGACTGATAGGTTCATTAGGGAGAAGTGGCTGATACAGTCTGAGGAGGACTGCTACGTCCCGCTCTACCTGTTGATACCGAAGGATGCGAAAGGAAAGAAACCGGCCATACTCTGCGCTCATGGGCATGGTCCCTACGGAAAGGATCCGGTAGCGGGAGTTCACTTCAATGATCCGGAGAGAAAAGCCGAGATAGCCAGGCGTAACTATAATTATGGAGAGCAGATGGCCAAAGCTGGCTTCGTAACGGTTGCTCCAGACTGGAGAAGCTTCGGTGAACGTATAGCATATCAAAATCCATACCCTGAAAGAGACATATGCAACGTTCACTTTATACAGCATCTGATTTTAGGACGAACGCTTTTGGGCTCAAACATCTTCGATGGGATGCGCGTCATAGATTTCCTCCTAACAAGGAAGGAAGTTGATCCTGAAAGAATCGGATGTATGGGTTTATCATTCGGAGGAACTATGACAACCTACTTAGCGCTACTTGACGATCGAATAAAAGCCGCAGACATCATATGCTATGCCACAACCACTAAGCATTATGCAATCTCAAGGCCTAACTTCTGCGGTTCACAGATCGTCCCATTCCTTTACAAATATGCTGATGTTCCAGATGTTATAGCGGCCATAGCTCCTAAACCACTTCTAATAGAGAGCGGAGCTTCAGATACGTGTTTCTGGATCCACTCTGCAATGAAGGCTCATGAGACTATTAGTAGAGCTTATAAAGTAAGCGGGCATCCTGAAAACCTTTGGATAGAGATCTTTCCGGGAGTGCATGGATTCTCCGGACGTTTAGCTTTTCAATTCTTTAAGAAATTCTTAGGTTCCTGAAAGGCATCCTAAGTGATTGCCCTCTCCGAGGGAAAAAGAGTATACGTGTACATTTATATACGTGAACGTATTTTTTATGTCATTTATGACCATAATGCAACCCTTAATCAGAATATCTCAGCGGCTTAGAAGGGTTAAAAATGAATGAGAAACTCATAATGGTTCCTGGTCCAACGAACGTTCCGGAACGAGTGATGAGAGCTATGACCAAACCGATGATAAGCCATCGTAGCTCAGAGTTCAGAAGACTCTATGAGTCAATAGCTGAGAACATGAGATACCTCTTCCAGACGGAGGGAGATATATACGTCCTAACGGCATCGGGAACGGGAGGCGTCGAATGCGTAGTGGGAAACGTTGTCAACCCGGGAGATAAGATTATAGTACCGGTCTTCGGTCTCTTTAGCGAGAGGCTTAAGGAGGCTATAGTTCGAAGAGGAGGGAGACCAATTATTACCCAGACTCGTTGGGGAGCCGCTCCAAAAGCAGATGAAATAAAAGAAGTTGTAGAGAGCGAAGAGGATGTGAAGGCTATAGCGATAGTCTATAATGAGACATCAACAGGAGTTACTGTGCGAGACCTACCCGAGATCGGTAGAATTGCCGATGAGAATGATATGCTCCTAATAGTTGACGCCGTCTCGATACTTGGAGGAGATGATCTTCCCGTAGACAAGTGGAATATAGACATCTGCGTATCCGCTAGTCAAAAATGTCTCGCATGCCCTCCGGGGCTAGCATTATTCTCAATAAGCGAGAAGGCTTGGGAGACCATCGAAACGGTTCAGAGACCATTCTATTTCGACATTAAGACTATGCGTAGATTTGGG
Organism: Candidatus Bathyarchaeota archaeon; assembly: GCA_003601695.1. GTDB lineage: Archaea > Thermoproteota > Bathyarchaeia > Bathyarchaeales > DTEX01 > B63. The sequence continues at coordinate 8,337 of PIYH01000028.1, read as the reverse complement.
GAAAGAAGCGAGACTCCATTCACTCCAGCCATCCCCCTCTTCTACGCCCTAGATGAGGCGCTAAAGATGATTCGTGAAGAAGGATTAAAAAGAAGGTTTAGCCGCCACAGGATTTGTAGTGAGGCCTTCTATGAAGCGATTGAGGCTTTAGGGCTTAAAATTTTCCCCGAAGAACCTGTCAGATCACAGACCGTTATAACATTCAGAAAGCCTGAGAAAATTGATGGTGTCACTCTAAGAAGCCGTATGAATAAAGACTATGACGTTGTGATATCTGGAGGAGCGGGGAGGATACGAGATGAAACCTTAAGAATCGGATGTATGGGGATAATCTCTGAGAGGGAGACCATAATAACGGTAAATGCTCTTGAAAATGTGCTGAAGGATCTAGGATATGAGACTGAAAGTTCAGGGGTAGAAGCTGCACGTAGAAGACTCCGCGATCTAGAATAGATGGGGAAAAGATAGGCATAGATGAAATACGTGGGCTGCTAGTACTTAAGAAACCGTTACTTCTGCTTTCCATGGGAGAAAGTGATGGTCTCTGCAGTCGGCTCCCTAAACTGCATCTCATATAATCGGCTGTAAAGACCACCTTTCCTTAAGAGATCTTCATGTGTTCCTTCCTCAATTATTCTTCCATCATCTATGACGAATATTCTGTCGGCATCCCGAACAGTTGACAGCCTATGAGCAATTATTATTGACGTTCTATCTTTAAGAAGAAGTTTCATCGCTTTTCTTATGAGTAGATCTGTGTATGGATCTATGCTAGATGTAGCTTCATCCAAGATCAATATAGCTGGATTCCTAAGTAGAGCTCTTGCGAATGAGATTAGCTGTTTCTGTCCGACTGAAAGGCCTGCTCCTCCCTCTCCAATCTTAGTATTATATCCGTCTGGAAGCCTCTCTATAAATTCATGAGCACCGACGAGTTTCGCCGCCGCCATAACCATCTCATCACTTGCATCAAGCCTTCCATATCTTATATTATCCATGATTGTTCCTGAGAACAAGAATGTCTCCTGCAAGACTATGCCCAGTTGCTTGCGGAAAGAATTTCTTTTGATCTTCTTTATGTTATATCCATCTATCAATATTTGTCCCTTCTGCGGGTCGTAGAACCTGCATAGTAATTTGATGATCGTGCTTTTTCCGGCTCCCGTCGGGCCTACAAGAGCAACGGTTTCCTTAGGTTTAATGTGGAAGCTGATGTTATGCAAAACGGGTCGTTTCGGATCATATCCAAACGTTACGTTTTCAAATTTTATCTCTCCCCTTATCTTCGGGATCTCAACTGCATCTTTACTGTCTTTTATCTCTGGTTCCACATCGAGTATCTCAAAGATTCTCTCCGCGGCTGCTAAGGCCGACTGGATTGTATTATAGAAGTTCGTTAAGTCGAAGATGGGGCCAAAGAACATTCCAACATAAAACATAAACGTTATTAAGGTTCCAATAGCATCCTCGATGGGTCCAAGGGCTCCATTAAGGGAGAGCCATCCGCCGTAGAGTACCACTATGCCCATGCCTATAGATTGCATCAGCTGTATAGTTGGAAAGAATGTTCCCCAAACCTTAGTCGCCCTAAGATTCGCTTGGAAGTTTTCGAGGTTTACGTTCTTAAATTCTTTCATCGCATCCTTCTCTCTGGTGAAGGATTGTATCTCCCTTATGCCGGAGATAGTTTCTTGGAGTTTCGATGTGACATTTGAGATTCTAGTTCTCTGCATCTGGTAGGCAACCCTAAACTTCGAATGAAAGATGATGGCGATCGCAACTATCATGGGCACAATTATCATCGAGACGAGGCTTAACTGAACATTGATGCTGAACATGACTGCTACGGTCATGAAGAGAATCAGAATGTCGCTTGCTACTTGGATAAGACCCGAAGTAAAGGCTTCACCTATCGCATCCGTATCATTTGTCACCCTGGAAATCAGATCACCCGTGTCTGAGCGATCGAAGAAGCTGAATGACAGCTCCTGCAGATGCGCAAAGACTTTTTCCCTGATCCTAAAGAGTAGAGATTGCCCTATCTTCCCCAAACCATACATGCGTATGGTATTTGCAATCCAGTTAGTAGCTTGAATTCCAATGAAGACAACTATTATTGTCTTTAGCCCCTCCAAGTCTCCTCGCAGTATGTATCGGGAAACTATCTCGCGACCGAGAATGTATGGACTCGCAATATCGGTTATTGATGTAATTATTACTGATAGAATCACAGCCGCAATCCAGCCCTTATATGGACTTAGGTACTTAAGCAGTCTCGTAAAGATCACTCTGGTAGGCATTCTTCTCTCAGCAGTCTTTTCTAATGGTGGGCGATGATGGAAGCGCCATCCCATGTCTATTCGCCTCCATTACGTGTCAAAATAAGCTTCTCCTCTTCGAGTCTCTTTTGAGCCTCAACAGCTTCCAGAGCCTCCTTCTGTGCTTCATAGAGTGTCTGATAGAGTCTGTAATATACTCCTTTCTTCGCCATCAGAGTCTCATGATCGCCCTCCTCAATTATCTCGCCATTATCCATGACTATTATCTTGTCAGCGTTTCGAATAGTTGAGATACGTTGAGTTATCATTATCGTCGTTCTATTCTTGAGCAGCGCGCTTAATGCCTTCTGAATCTCATACTCTGTATCCACATCAACGCTTGAGGTTGAGTCATCTAAGACTAGGATCTTAGGATCTAGTAGCAGAGCCCTAGCTATCGCTATTCTCTGTCTCTGACCGCCTGAGAGGTCTATGCCTCTCTCTCCGATGATAGTGTCGTATCCATTAGGCAGCTTTACTATAAATTCATGAGCCTGCGCAATCTTCGCCGCTTTAATTATATCCTTAATGGAGGCATTCGGCTTTCCAAATGATATGTTCTCCTTAACCGACTTGTTAAAGAGGAATATCTCTTGTGAAACTATACCTATGTGTTTCCTCAGCGACCTTATCTTTATATCCCTTATATCATACTCGTCGATGAGTATTCTCCCCGACGTAACGTCGTAAAATCGCATTAATAAACGGATTATCGTGCTCTTACCCGAGCCTGTTGGACCTAAGAGAGCAACAGTCTCTCCAGGCTTAATTTCTAAATTAATATTTTTCAGAATAGGCTTCTCCTTGTCGTATCCAAAATAGACATTCTCAAATTTTATGTGTCCCTTCAATTCCTTTAGCTCAACCGCATTCGGTTTATCCTTAACCTCCGGCTCAGCCTCTATTATCTGAAAGACTCTCTCGCCAGCAGCTGCCATTCGTTGATAACCTGTCCATATCATACCTATCAAGCGCATAGGCCTCATCAGCATAGTAGCATAATTGCTGAAGACGTAAAGTGTATCCACGCCCATTCTACCTTCTATAATCCTTAATCCGCCTATCCAAGTGATTACTACCATCATTAATCCGCCTATCAAACCAGTTATCGGGATAAACGTAGCCCTTAAACCAGCGGCTTTTATCATAGATCTGTAATAAGCATTGTTAGGCTTCTGGAACTTTTCCCTCTCGTGGTCCTCCATTGCGAAGGCTCGGACGATCCTTATTCCAGATATGCTTTCCCAAAGCACCGAGGTTAGATTAGCGAAGTGTCCTCGCGACTCACTTATGACGGGTCTAATCTTCTTTCCAAAAAGCGAGAAGCTTACGAGGATCAGGGAGAGTAGCGCTAGCGAAATGCATGTTAGCTCTAAATCTATCATCACCATCGAGGCTATTACGCCTACGAGGAGAAACGAGGTTTCAATGAGCATTCTAAACTGGAAACCGAGGAACCGGCCTACTCTCTCAGTGTCAGTCGTAGCTCTCGATATGAGCTGTCCAGTATCAGTTTTATTGAAGAATGCAAGCGATTGCCTCTGTATAGATCTAAAAGCGTCATTTCTAATCTCATAAACGATTTTTTGTGAGAAGTATCCATTCATATATCGGGATAGGAATGATAATATGCCGAGTACTCCCGTAAAGCCGATGATCTGTATCACAAGCCAAACTAGTGCGTTGAAGTCGCCAGCCTCAAGTATATTTTTTATAACTTGTCCTCCAAGACGCGGAATATAGATATTTATGGAAGTAGTGAGTAGCGTACAAATTATCATAAATATGAACAAATGCCACCTTCTGATTACATACCTAGTAAGCTTGCTTATGAACGCCATAGCCTTATCCGTTCCCTCCTACTTCACTCCTATCTCATTACAAATCTCCCAGATTACTTGGAGGTACTCATCATTTCGAGATAATAAGGCATCCGTTAGAAGTGATATTAGAAGTCTCATCTCTGGCTTAATGATCTCGGATGACTCCTTCTGTCTTGAGATCACTCTCTCTAGTGTAGCATGCTTTAAAGAAGCGTATTTCTCAACTAAGCGTTGCACCTTACTCTTCTTCTCTTCAGGAACATCAAAGCCGAATAGACTCGCCTTATCAACGACGCCTCTACAGATTTCTCTTTTCCACTTTAGAATATCCTCAGATTCGGGAGCCAACCCCTCACTTAGTGTATAGGAGATGATAAACTTCTGAGCTGAAGCTTGATAATACTTCTCAATGATGTTCCCCTTAACAAGAGTCCTAGTTCGCCTCACAAGTCCTGCTTTCTCAAGTAGGGAAAGATGATGTGATATTGAAGAAACATTCTTGCCGAGTATCTTTGCAAGCTGACAAGCCGTCATCTCCCGATGTCTCAGATTATGAAGTATTTCACTTCTCGTTTCATTAGCAAAGAGCTTTGCAACCTTGGGATCCTTAATTATTATAAAAGGCTTCATCTTTTGCAATTCTAGTTAAAAGAGCATCTATATATAAAAATGTATCGCTACAGAAATTTTTAGAGAGAGGGAAAAACATATTATACTCTCTGCTCATCCGAAAGATGAAGTAAAATTGGAGAGCTCAAAAGTTAAGCCGTTAGAAGATGGGGAAACCAGCGAAGGAATAATTCGCAGCGCATCGAAAAAATCAATACTATTCATCTTTGATACTGAAAGCAAAATGAGTTCCTTCGATGTATGCTTGGCATATGATGCCGGATATGATGCAGTAATGCTATATGAGAACGTAACTCCGAAAGATGCGGAAAGACTCGTTCAAGATGCACTCTTCTCCAGAGGGCCAAAAGGATCAAGATTTACATCCTTCTTTATTGGAGGAAAAGACTTAGGGAAGGCTGAGGCAGTCTTAGAAGCTATCAAGAATATTAAGAGCCCTCAGCTAGTCTCATCTATTATAATAGATCCGAGAGGAGCCTACACTACAGCTGCAGCTATGATAGCAAAGACTGAACAGGCTCTCTTGACTACTAAGATGGGAAAGCTAGAAAATAAAAGGTGCATTATCTTCGGAACAGGGCCTGTCGGCAAAATCGCTACTGTTCTCTTGGGAAAACTTGGATGTGAAGTTGTCATTGCAAGCACGAATCCGAATAGGCTGAATGGTAAGAAATACATCAAGGGGGTAGTAAGGCTTCTGCTTAAAAGATACGATGTTGATATTCGCGGAGTTTATGCGCCGGGGCAAAAAGAGAGAATACATCTTCTGAGAGAGGCTGATGTTGTATTCTGCGCGGCGGCTCCTGGAATCCAAGTGATAGATCGGAGCATTCTTGAAGAGATAGGGAGCGAGAAGATCATGGTTGACGTGAACGTTGTTCCGCCTCTTGGAATAGAAGGCATAAAGCCAGAAGATGATGTGAGGGAGATCCATCCAGGCATATTTGGAATAGGCCCCGTAACTATTGGAAGACTCAAGTGCAAATTAGAAATGAAGATTCTTAGGGAAGCTAGAGAAGCTGGAGAGAAAATATACGATTATGAGTTGTGCTTGAAGAAAGCGAGGAGCCTTTTCAAAGGAGCCCACTGAAAACCTGCTTTCACCTTGAAACTACTAATAGATATAGGGGATGCTGAATTAGACTTATAATTCTCAGAAGATATCGTAATCCATACTTATCCGACTAACTCTACAAAGCTCCCTAATGCTTCCCCCGGAACTCCCTTTCTAAATCTAGCCCTAACAAGCCCCTTATTTCCGTGAGTAGAGACTATCTTACCTATACATTTCCTCTCTTTCGGAGGCCATGCAACCTTCCGCCCAATTAGCGTTGAAGCTTCACTTGAGGATCTAATGTATGGAAACTTTAAGAGGCATTCCCTAGGTTTCTGAGTCTTCGGTCCTCTCCTATAACTAACTATGACTCCTAGGAGCCTCCCCATCATCAAGCCTCCTAGGTCAGATTTACAAACATCTTCTTTTTCTTTGAACTCGTCTCAAAACTATTTATGTCTTTCTCGTTATATCAGTAGTTACAAAAGTGCTCCTTGATTTTTAGTGTTTCGGTTGTGGAAGGCTTATTTGGAATGCTTTGCGCGCATAAGCGGTTATTGTCGCTTCGCTCCTTTGTGGATGAAGCAGCCAAAAATTTTGGTATCAAGCTGTGAAAAATTCATTTTTTGATTTTTGCAGGAGAAGATTTTTTATGGGCAGAAGTTGGAGGCTTTGCCATATTTGATTAGTATTATGAATTGTATTTTGCATGGTTTGTTATCCCCAAATATTGTTAGGAGATATGCTTCGACGACTTGAACGAGGATGCGAAAAGGAGGGTTCTCGAATTCCTCAGCGCAGAGAAGCCGAGGACCTGAACCTAGACATTTTTCCATTAGCGATTCTCCCGAAGCCTGAGAGTAGCCGAAAATTCAAGGCGCCGCATCCCCTTTTAGGAGGCGGCTCCACGCCCAAATTCGAGATAGACGAGAAGATAATTAGCGATGAAGGTGAATGTTTTGGATAGGCGGCTCAAGCTAGCCTCTTAACCAAAAATATTTACTTAATCAATGACTTCAGCGCTAAAGTAACGTTATTGGGTTCAAAAGCCTTGACGAGACGATTATTCAAATATACGCCACCCCTTGCTTCTTTCTCCTCCAACCTTTCCAAACTTTTCTGGCAAGCCTAAGGATCCTAGAAGAACCGACTAAATAGTCAGCTAAAAAGACTAGTCTAAAATCACGATCAAAATAGGTGCTCTCTATCAATTTTCACTATGCCCCAGCCTCAGGACTGCCTTTAACTCTTCATATGCAACTTTGAGAGCGGGTTGATCTACAACCAGCAACGTGAGATAAGCTCCGAGAAGAGAAGTTACCGCTCCAGCTAGGAATACTCCGCTCTCTAAAAAGATAAAGGGTCCTACACCTATGATGAGAGCTGAAATAGCTAGCACAAAAACTTGGCTGGTTTTAGAGCGTTTCGGAATCCATGCTGGTCGCGGAGAACTCTCGATTCTTTCGATCACCCGCTTAAAGTTAACTAGAGCTATAGCGCCAAGTACAAAAAGAAAAGATCCAATCGAGAAAGACACGCATGCTAGGATCCAGCCGGCTAGCATAATTTTAGTTGCCCCCATCCTAACCTTATGCACCTCGCTTAGAAGTTCCGTGCCTGAGAGCATTAGGTCTGCGTAAGCCACGATTATGCCTAAGCCCAACGCTAAGGGTATAAGAGAAACAATCAATACGCGCATGTATGCTGCCACTTTAACGCTAAAGCAGGGCACCACACCAATCTCAAATCCATATAGTGTTAGAGCGGCGCTGGGTATTGAAAAAATCACTAAAAATAAAAGCACAATCCATGAGGGGGCGCCAACCCTCAGTAAAGCAGCTAAGAGGAGGAAAGATAACGCAAGTGCCAAACATCCAACCGCTTTGCCCACGACTTTGACAGCTCTAGACCTAATTCTTACACCTTTCCTAGGAAACAAGCCGTAGACTAGAAAAGGGATAGCTAAAGCTGCAGTGGATGGACACAACGGGAAGCAAGGCATTAAAGCTAGCCCTATAAGCGTGGTAGCTACTCTGTCAGAGCTCATCAACTAGGTTTTGTTCTTTGTTGCATTAATACTTTTATGAATGGGCCGCTGAAGGATGAGGAAGAGGCTATATTATTGCTTAATGGAAAATGTGTCAAAGCATATCTGTCATGGATGGGCTCGATAAGGAGGCCTATAAGCGTATGAGGAGCCGCGTGGAGAGGCTCTTCGCATGGCTAACAGGAGATTTTAGGAGACTAGCCCTGAAGTGGGAAAGACTAACATCAACCTTCCTAGGCTTCATACAACTAGCAAGCATCATCATATACTGGAGAGTTTTTGAGATGAGTTCTTTATATATTTCTTGTTGTGATGAAAGATTATTAAATCATTTAATGTCTCTAAATATAGTCAGATCTCCGGTTCCCGCCTCATATCCGATTTATACCTCTCTAGCTAAGCATTTATTGATAATGAAGGTTGGCTTTTTTATGGGACTTATTGACTAAAGCGTATTACTTACCG
>PIYH01000001.1 GCA_003601695.1 Candidatus Bathyarchaeota archaeon | reverse complement strand
GAATTATCTGTCGCGTTATACTTCTCAACTTGGATAAGCAGTGTCTTTGAGCCTCCTTTCGTAACTGAGATGCTAATACTCGAAAGATTAGGGACTTGCCGTCCGTCTTCATAGAGTCTGATACTGCTCGAGCTATATCCGCTAAGCGGAATCCCATTAAGGAATATATTATCTATCGTAGCATCTGCTGATCCTGTATTCTTAAGCTCAATAGTTATGTTCCATCCCCCGTTAGTGAATGTCTTGTTACCATCCCATCTTGCATATGAGGTTGGTAGCTCTATCTGTTCGAATGTTGTGTATCCGCTTGCGATTGATCCCATCCAGTATGCTACTGAGACTGCGACGACTATTGTGACTGATATTAGGATGACCGTGGCGATTACTGGGCTTAGTCCCTTCTTCTCCCTTGCTATGTTTCTGCTCATTCTATTCACCTTTGAAAGAAGTTCAGAGATGTCCATTGATAAATGAGTTATGAAGTCGTACCCTATCCTTCCAGTATAGGTTACTAAGATATTCCAGATCTATACTGGATAAGTATTCTCCACGCATCAGTAGCGAAAAACCTTAGGTCTCTTCTAAATCAGTAATCAGTTAAGGATAGCTAGATTGCAAATGATGAGGAATGTGCTGATCGTTCATAAACAAGAAATATTTTTTATTTTTAGGTCATGATTAGGAATCAATAAATCTCTGAGGATTGAATCCTTGATGAATGAGCTTATTTATATTATCGAGGTTCTCCGCGTGTTAGTTAGTCTCTTCTTTTTTCTGATCTCCTCCTGGTACGACTACAAGTTTAGAGAGGTTCCGAACGGCGTGTGGATTCTGTTTGCACCTATAGGTCTCGCCTTAACATTTACTCAGTATTATATCGAATACACACTTGGAGAGACTCATGTGTTCTCGTATTGGCTTCTATCCGTAGGGGTCATAACAGCGGTCTCGTTTCTTCTCTTCTACGCGGGGTTTTTTGGAGGGGCAGATGCAAAGGCTCTTATATGCCTATCAATAACGCTTCCATACCATCCCACTTTCTCTCCCATATGCCTAAGCACCAAGATCATAATCTTTCCATTAGCTGTTCTGGTTAATGCGATCTTCTCCTCCTCATTGCTTGTATTATTCATCACTGGCTATAATTTAATAAGATATATTCATGATAGAGGAGATATGTTCAGAGGGTTCAAGCATGAGCCCTCCTGGAGAAAGATAATTGTCTTTATGACCGGAATTAAAGTTAGACCGGAAAAAATTAAGAACGCTCATTATCTCCCATTAGAGTATCATGTTGAAAGAAGCGGCGGTATCACACGGCACTTAAAAGTTTCTCCCAAGATCGAAGGGGATATTCGGATAATTGAGGGTTCTGGTGAAGTTTGGGCGACGCCGGGTCTCCCATTTCTAATCTTCATCACCGCCGGTTTCATTGCCGCATTATTCCTTGGTGATTTTGCAGATTGGTTGCTAGAATCTCTATTTTCCCTTTGATCTGAGAGAACATAATTGCATAAGCTGTTCATTACGACTCTTTATCGCTGCTTCATCAATGTTAAGAGGAGAGACTGTGTATCTTCAAAGCGTCTTAAAACCTTGTATCCCTTCTCGGTTAGGTGATATGTTCTCCTCCTTCCCTTCCATCTTATCTCTAAAAGTTCGTTCTCAACTAGAGAATCTAAGACATGTCTGAATGGTCTCCATGCAAGATTGCATCTATACATTATATTTGTCGGTTTATTCACCCCATTTTTAACGGTTCTTAATACATCCAAGTATATCTCTATGGTTGTTCTCTTTCTAGTCATAGTGATCTATATTTATGATTAAATATGACAAATTTTATCTCTTGTGTATCTGATTGCTAATGGATATCGGTGACAAAGATTAAAAATAATATATTCTCTGCTCAAGCGTTTATCTTCTGAAATTCCATTCCTTCATGACGTATTTCTCGCGTTTCAGTTTATAAGTCATCTCCTCCTCAAAATCGGTTAATCTTCCAGATGTAAGTTTTATTTCGAAAGAATTTTCGAATCCTTTTATGAGAGCCTTCTTAATCTCATCAAAGCTCACATCTCTCTTTAGGATATCGCTGATTGACGTAACTCTTTCTTCAATGGACTTTATCAGCTTATCTCTTATCTTCTCACTCGGCACTTTCAAGACTCTAAACATCAATCTTGGATTAACCTTTCTAAGAATTGTACCGTGTTGTAAGACTATATTTATTCTACGCGTCTGAGCGTTACCAGATATCTTTTTCCCATAAACCACAATATCATTTATTGGTTTAAATTCAGCTGGTATATTAAGTTGACGTAGCCCGAGAACGAGTCCTGAACATAAGATTCGATAAGTCTCTTGAATATTCCTTGAAATCAGTCTATGTTTTTCATTAACGATTATACTGTATGTTAGCTCACCCTCAGTATCATGGTACACGGCTCCTCCTCCCGTTCTTCTTCTCACATAGTCTATACCCAGTTTATCGCATGTTTTGATGTCAACTTCATCTTCCATGCTCTGAAAATACCCGATTGAGACAGCTGGCGGTCTCCACCTATAAAATCTTATAGTGTTTGGAACGATGTTTTTCGATCTAGCAATGAGTATAGCTTCGTCAAGAGCCATGTTATAGAAAGCGTCATTTAAGCCCGTATCTAAAAGTCTCCATTCCTCAATCATTTCTTTCACCCGCCATTATGATGCATCTTGCAAGATCCTCGAAGCTTGCTCCAAGCAAAACTGCTCTTTTACTTGTCAAAGTCTCCTTTATGACGTGGACTAGCTCCTCCATACTTAAGAAATGTCCTCTTAAATTTTTCTCGATCTCTTCAATTGTTTCTTCGGGATGCAAAAAGAAGTCTCCAGTTATCTTCAAATCCTTTATTTTCTTGTTTTCTAATGCTAGCTGAATTTTAATCATTTTTCCATCCTTGACCTTGTATGCAGCTTTTCCCAAACCTTATCCCTTCCCGGGGAATGTTGCCTTTCAATGATCTCTGCTTAAACCTCTTTTCCTTATATGCTCATTCGACATTAAATATAAAAAATTAGGTTAGAATTCTCAGCGTAGAACAAATCTATCTATTACGAGGCGTAGCGCTTCGAAAACTTCATCTTTGCTAAGAAAATTTACATCTATTATCAGGTGAAAGGGTGAGAAGTCTTTTCCCAAAGAGAATCCATAAAGTCTTTTATAGATCCTTTTCGTCATGGCCTCCTTCTCCCTCAGAAACCTTAAAGCTTCTTTAACGGTTAAATTATCTCTCTCCGCTACGCGTTTAGCTCTTACAATCTCCGAGGCTTCAAGCCACACTTTAAATCCGCCTTTAAGAAGCCATGGAATAGCCCAGCTATCGAAGACTATTCCCCCCTTCTCAGCCCACTCCAGCTGCTTTTGATCCATTCTGCGATCTATTTCCAGATTTCTAGATCTTTCTTCTAAGAACCGCAACCCTTCCTTCGTCTCCCACCATCCTTTTCCACTTACAGAATATCCCATCTCCAATGCCACTGCCTTTAATGCATCTCCACCAGAAGAATATTTCAATCCGTAATGCTGAGCTATTCTTTTAGCCAGCGTACTCTTCCCGGAACCAGCCATTCCACAAATACATAGGATTAGCTTTTTCTTTTTTTCTTCATTATTCAATGTCATCCTCTATTTTTCTCCCGGCTACTTTTCAGGTAGGCTTGATGTAAGCGGTACACGTAATATGCGAGAGGCTATTATAGTTGACATTAAGGAACACACAATGTACCAATAGAATAGATTCAGAGTGTATTGGGAGGTTCCGGAGATGAATGGTATGCAAAATGGAAGGTATGCTACTGGCTTATTTCCAAGATAGAAAACTAGGATCTGCCATATTCCCCAAAATAGAGCCATATTTAAGAATAGGATAATCATTTGCTTCTTGAGCATCCTAGACTGTATCTGCAATATCCTTTTTTCCCTGCGTTTCAGCTTTGCAAGAAGCTTTTTATCGCCGAGCTTCTCACTTCTCTTCTTCTCTTCATTCCATAAGTTTATCTCTCTTCGCCACTCCAAAACTTGCTCTTGATTTAGGAGTCTCTGGTTTATTATCATTGAAATCATAGCTATTACGAATGAAGCTGCGAATACGGCTATAGAGTATAGGAAAACCGAATCCGTCATTTCATTCATCTCCCTATGAATCTTCTAATGCTGGGATACATCTCCTCTATTCTTTCTCTCATTAGTTGTTGATAATATTGGTATACTATGCCTACTGAAAGTAGAATGCCAGTTCCAGTTCCGAATGCCCCAAAGAAGTCTGCAACAACCGCGAGTAAGCCGACTATTAACCCACCAAGTATAGTTACTGCCGGTATGTATCGCTTTAGAACTATCTCTATTGGTTTCTCAGACCTTCTGAAGCCGGGTATCTGCATTCCCGAGTCAACAAGTTGCTTAGCGATTGTTTTTGGATCTAAACCGCCGACCTCCAGCCACATCGCAGAGAATACTATGCAGAAAGCCACGAATACGATCGCGTAGATCGAGTATCGTATAGGATTTGTGATGACATCAATAAATCCGCGTGTTGGAGAGATTACGTAGTAAGCTAGTCCTCCGACTGGAACTATTCTTCCTTTCTCTTCAGCAAAATTTCCTAGGAGACTAATGTAAGGCGCCCACGAACTATTCTTATAGTTGTTCCAGAGAAGCTGCGACCACATGTATATGTTGCCGAAGAGAGCTGATGCGAATATTACTGGCAGGTTTGAGACATAAAGTAGGCTGATCGGATATCTTCCTCTAAATCCTCTATAGTTCGCATGGGATATTGGAAGTTCAACTCTTATTCCTTGTGCGTATATTACGAACAGAAAGACCCCAATAGTTGTTAAGAGTCCTATAATGCTCGGGTATCCATACTCGCTGAGTATTAGGTAGCTGAAGTTTCCTCCGGAAACAGCGGCTTGTATAAGAGCAGATATTATTCCATATGGTCTCGCAAATTCATCTTCACCGACTATGTACACATGGAAGCAACAGAGCATTATCTGCCGCGCTACACCCGCCAGAATGAAGAGGCTTATCCCACTTCCGATTCCCCACCCCTTCTGAATCATCTCGTCGAGGAGCATCACTATCAGCCCGGCTAAGAGTAGCTGAAGAAATATTACTATTGACTGGATGAATCCTAGTCTACCGAATAAGCCGCTTATTATGTAAGCTGACGCTTGGAAAGCCGTTAGAAGCACCGAGAAGAACTTGCTAACCCCAGTGAATAGCGATCGATCTTCAGGATTTGAGAAGTCGACTTCAATAAGTTTTGCGCTGGCTAGCATCTGCAGTATGAGCCCTGCGGTAACTATTGGGCCTATTCCAAGCTCCATAAGTGTTCCACGGCTTGAAGCGAAGATTACACGATAATAAGCTAGTTCTTCCATACCTCCTGCGCCCAGCCCATAAAGTGGAACCTCACTCATGATTAAGTAGATCGCTAGAGCGGCGCCGGTCCAGAAGAGCCTCTCATTAAAGCTAACCTTCTTAGTTGGGCTTCTAACCTCTGGCAAAATTTTTATGACAGGTTCGAATAATCTGAGAAATCTACCAGCCAAATGTCTCCCCCTTTCCTCAGCCAAATAAAGGTTTTAGTGAAATCCTATTTAAGAATGACTTGTTAAAACTTTCCCCCCGGCGGCCTCTATTCTTTCGCGGGCCCTTTGGGAGCATGCTGAAACCTTAACTATTACTGGTAGTGATAATTTCCCTGTTCCGAGAAGCTTATCGTAACCCATCTTCTCCAGATCGAGGATCTCCTTCGCCTTTCCTGCAACCCTCTGGAAGGCGAGTTCCTCAAGCTCCTTTAGGTTAATGATTCTTATATTCGACTTGTTTATTCGCGACTTCAGCCTCTTCTTTTTAAAATAGTCCGGCTCATACCTGAGAACGTAGCTCCATCCATGCTTGTGTCTTCCCACCTTTCTTCTCCCCTTGCTTCCGCTCTTCCTATGTTGCCCAACCCTCCCGTATCCTTGAGTTCTGGATCCACGTTTCTTTCTAATCTTTCTAAGCTTGTGAGGCATTTTGTATCACCTTAGGCTTTCACACCATTCTACGTATGAGATCGTTGATGTCTCCTCCTCTATATCCAGCTTCTCCTCCAGCTCTATAACTCTTCTTTATAGATCTCTTAAATCCCTTCCTTGGAGGGTGAAGTCGGAAGACAGGTTTAACTCTGGGAAGATCCTTCAACGTAACCTTCAAATTATATATTGCATCTGCGAGGTCATCTAATGATCTATATCCAATCTTTCTAGCATAATCATCTGTTAAAGGCTTGTCTCCAACTGTTCGGCCTCTTTTTTTCAGCAGAATACTAATCGTCTCCTTTGAAACTTCACCCCACGTTATTATATTCTGAGCTTTTCTGAGCATTCCTAGGAAGGACGGTCTATCATCTATAAGTGTGGCGTGACAGTTGCGTTGAAGATTAAGCATTCTTAGCGTATTCTCAACTTCCTTTCTAACGTTAACTGTACCTCGGATCCGAACGGCAGCTAAGCATTTCTGACCTTTTTCCATATCTTCACACCCAATCCATGGGAGTAACTATCTCATAGGTTCTCTTAAGAGCATTATACACAGCATAGGCGAAGGATGGCACCGTTCTTGTTTGACCATAGCTTTTAGTCCAGCAATCCTTTATCCCCGCAAGTCTCAGTATAACTTTCGCAACTTCGCTTGCAACAAGCCCTAAGCCTCTAGGTCCAGGAATAATCTTTATCACAACCGATCCAGATTTTCCAATGGTCTCAAATGGCAGAGAGTGTGGCTGTCCACAGCCACATTCCCAGCTACCGCATCCCCTACGGACCATGGTTACGTTGAGCCTAGCCTCGCTTGCCGCTTTCTCTATGGTCGTCCTAACCTGATCAGCTTTTCCAGAGCCTATGCCTACATATCCATTTCCGTTCCCCACGACTACTATCGCTTTAAATCTCGTTTTTTCTCCAGCGTCTGTCTGCTTCTGAACGATACCTATGTGAATAACCTCCTCCTGTAGATCTGGAAGAAGCATATCAACTATTTCAGGCTCACGTATTCTCATACCCTCTGCGAAGATCTCTTCGATGGAGGAGATTTTACCCTCTAAGACAAGACGGCCTAGTCTTGTCCGTGGCGTCCATTCCTCAAGCTTCTCTGAACGTTGATCCTCTCTTTCTCCGCTCAAAGTCTTCACCTAGACGAGTCTTCTAGAGCTTTACTGGAATATTTAAGCATTATCTGATCTAATATTTTCAGCTTATGAACGTAAACTGATAATTAAATGTGACGTTTTGGGATAAAGTTTTAGGCATCAAATGGGTGACGTTTGATTTCAAAGTAGAATTTCTATTTGCCGCCTATCTTCTTTAAGGCATTCTCTATCTCTTCCATCTCTTTCTTTGATGCCACCATCCCCTTTATCATTATCTCTCTCTGCCGAGCATATGTTTCCTCATCTACTTCAAAACCTATATGAAGAAGCTCAAAATTAGCAAAGAAAACTTCGAAGAGTTTTATCTGCTTTTGCAACTCATTTATTCTTTTACTCATACTCTTCGTCAATGATTTTAGATGAGCCTCTAATTTGCTTATTTCCTCATCCAGGTTTCTCAATAAGTACTCATATGTCGGCTTTGACACTCTATTCCTAGCTAAAAGATCATCTAGCGAATTCTTCTTTCTGTTTGCCACCTCAAGTTCTCGATAAATACTCTCGAACGACTGTTTCCAAGAGTTTTCATTCACTACCTCTCGCCTCATCACTTTCAAGTTTCCTACTTTATGGTTTATGAATTACCTTCGGCGTATCGGAAAGGCTGGACGAAAGTGACGTAACAATAAGATATGGAACTCGTCTTTTAACATATTCCATAAGCCTCCAGAATCTCTCCGGATCATAACTGAGAGTTAACTCGTCAACTATGAAGAGGGGAAAATCCGGCAGAAAAGTTTCCTTTGCAGCTAGCATCAACACCAGACTTATCGTTAGTTTCTCGGATGCGCTCAACGTCTCAATAGGCTGGCGAATATTTCCTTCACGCATAACCTGAAGCGAGAAATCTTGATCTAAAAAAACATTCTCGAATCCTCCGAGATTAAGCTCATGGAAAGCTCTTGTAACGTTCTCGTTGAATCTACGCCTCGCGCTCGTCATGCACCGCATATATTTCTCTTGGAAATATCCCATAACCATTTCAAGCCACTCTATCTTTCTCAGAATCTCGGAGCGGACATCTACGATGAGTTTCCCCGGATATTCTGCATCATCGGGAGGAAAGCGTTCAGCCCGCTGAATCTCTTCCTCCTTCAGTATAATCATCTTATTAACTTTCTCTAGTTTCTCTTCGAGACCTTTAATTTCTAGGGGACCTTTCTCCTCTCTTCTTAGTTTTTCTCTAAGCTCTTCAACTTCTCTCCTGAGTTCTTTAAGTAGGCATCTGCGAGTCTTGATCTCCTTCTTAAGTCTTGTTTGTCTATCTTGAGAGGAGGCTATGCTTATCTTTATGCTGGAGACAATCTTTGATGATTCTCCAGCCATACTTAATAGTTCTTGAAGGCTTCTTTCTCTTTCCTTCTCAAAGGAGAGGTCTCTGTATAACTGTGATAGAAGAACTTTCTCTTGAGACAATGCGGAGTTCTTCTCGGTTATTTTGAGCTTTATCTTCCGGAGTTTATCCTCATGATTCTTTTTAGAATTCTCAATTTTCTGTCTAATCTCGTCTCGTCTCATGTGGAGATCAGTTAGCTCAGTCAGTAAGAGAGGAAGGATCTCAAAGTTTCTAAAGCTTGGACTAGCCAGTTTCCTCCCATACTCGTTTACGAGCTCTTGTGAAGCTTCGATCAGAGCGCTGTAATAGTTTCCATAGGATAAGTTCTCGAGGTATTTACGGAATATTACGTTTCCCCCAGTGATTCTATGCACTATACCCGTCTCAGCTAGCGCGACGCATGCATCAAATGCTCTTGGATCAGCGAAGGGAAGCATGTCTCCCTGAACTATTACATGACCCGAAGGGGTTCTTCTGAAGACTTTCTCATATATTTTTTCACCATAGTATACTCGTATTCTTCCTTTTAGTTCATCTAATGCTAGGATGTGCGACGGTGGAATTTTGTCCGAGAACATGCTTGAAAAACTTCTGACTATAGTTGTCTTTCCCGAGGCATTCGGCGCCTTAATTATGTTAATCCCGGGCTTAAACTCTAGGCGCAGCCTTCTTAGGCAACCTATATTCTCAAGTTCTAATATTATATTCCCTGGAGTATCGGCTGGCATATTCCTCAAGTATCTCCTTTAACCTTTCTTTATAGTCTGGATTCTCCTTAAGAATCTTTAGCGCTACTTTCTCAAGTTCCTTAATGTAGGGAATACTTGGTGAGCCTGCATCCCTGATACTGGGCATCTCTTCATACTTCCTAAAAGTATAAATGAGTATTACTACAGCTGAATTTAAGGTTTATATCATAGATATACGTAAAGGCTAGATAACACTAATTAGCCTCTTAGCTTTTCTTAAAAATGGGGTTGCTTATTGTCCTTGGTTAAGAGAAAGACCCTCTTCGCCCGGGAGGATCTAGCTAATAAACTGATTGAGATGGCGAAGCAGCGAGGCTATACCCTTTACAGCATGGTGAATGAAATATTTGAGCTCGCGATTCAAGCCGAGGAGGCTGGAGTTAATCTTAGGAAGCTCTTTGAGGAGAGCTGGATTCCCAAAAAGGCTAAGAAAGACGGATTCATACTTGGACCTGAAGCCTTATGGTATGATATGGCCGACATAGCATATAAAAATGCTCGGGAGGAAGCTTTGAAAAAATGGTTCGAAGCCGGAATATGGCTTGCTAAAAGATATATGACCATAGAACCTGAGGATGCCTTCGAAGCATTCAAGAAAAGTCTGAAGGCTTATACATGGAATATTCCAGAACTGATTATTGAGGAGAATGAGGAAGCGGTCTACATTCGGATAGTAAGCCCCAGAATCCCAGAGTCCTACGCTATCTTATATTTGGCCTTTCTTGAAGGCGCATTGGAGACCTTCGGCTACAAAGTGTCGAATAAGGATGTCTCAGCAGGGTCTATAAGGATTAAAGCCCTCAGGAAGGATTTGAATGTCGAAGAGTAGGCGGCTCGTATACGTCTCGGAGAATCTCATAAGAGAGGCTATGGAAGTCGCAAGAAGCGAGGGCAAATCTTTAGGGGTCTTCGTTGAAGAGTCTATAGAGCTTGCTCTCTTAGCGAAAAGGCTTGGCTATAGATTAAAGGAGGCGGCGGACTTGCTTGCAGTTACAAAGGCGAATAGAATCCTAGGTGGAACATTTGTTCCGCTAAATGTCTTCAATTTCTTCATTAAGGTTGCCTCTAAGGATAAGAGCCGAAGCCTCAAGGAGAGATGGTATGAGAGTGGAAAGTTACACGGGAAATATTTGAAGGAAAAATTTGAGGATCCGGTAGAAGCTTTCAAAGAGTTCCTTGAAGCGTCGAGATGGGATCTAAATGAAGTTGAGGTTAAGAATGAAGGGGACTTGATCAAGCTGAGATGCTTCTCATCCGTGCTCACGAATGAAGGAACAGAAGCTCTTCTAAAATATGTAGAGGGAGCCTTTCATGGCATGGGATACGAAACAACTAGAAGTGATCATATGAAAGGGATGATAATCTTAGACTTTAAGGGTTTAAATGTCAAGAACTCTCCGTGATTTAAAGATTAATGTATATGAGAAAATGTACACATTTTCTCATATACATTAGGGATTGTTTACATAAAATATAAATGTTTGCCAAGGCAAAGATTACTAATAAAATAGAAAAGAGGAGAGAATACTATTGAATAAGAAGATACTTTCATCTCTGATAACGACTCTTCTGATAGTTTCGATTCTGGCGATCCCAGTGCCTCCTGTAGCAGCATCAAAAGATCCCAATCTAATTTATAAAACATCGCTAAGTGAAGGACCCATGGGGGTCAGTGTAACTGTCAGCGGTAATACAACTCAAGTAATAAACTCGACATATCCAGTTAAGATTTATTGGTGTAAGGCGGATCAGGTTCCAGATGTCGCTGGAGAAGGATATGGATATGGAATGCAGGGTGAACTTTTAGCCACTGTTGAGTCTCCGATTGAAGGTACCACTACTGAATACAAAGTTGATGTTACGGTGCCAAGCCTACCGCCGGGCACCGTATACTATTTCGTTGCATGGCAGGACAAAAATAATAATGGATATGTTGATGATGGTGAATGGGACTCTGAACCATTCGATGTTGTAGCCAGCATATATCCAAAGTCTGGTCATAAAGGAGACGAGATACTTGTAGGCGGCTGGGCCACCACGCCAGGCGGCTTAGTTGAGGTTTACTGGGAGAATCTTGCGAACAAGATAGGCGAGGCCTACGCGAAGGCTGACAGATCATTCAGCTTCACCGTGAAGACACCCGACTCGCCTGCAGGAACATACAGCATCCTAGTTTATGACCGTGAAGCCGGCGAAACTCTATTCATAGAGACTTATACATTGACAGCTGAGATCACTCTTTCACCGACCGCTACCCTCCCAGAAAAGACCGTCACGGTTACGGGTACGGGCTTCGCCGCCAATCAGGAAATAACGCTTACAATGCTTAATGACAGCACAGTTTTAACTACCTTGACAACTTCTCCAGAAACCGTTGAGACGGATGATAAGGGAAGCTTCAATTGCACATTCGAGGTTCCGAAAACCATCGATAGCGGCAATGTCGTCTATGGAGACTACACGATAAAGGCTGTGGATGAGGATGGAAACGAGGCAGAGGCAACGGTGACATTAAAGCCGATGATAACGTTGAGCCCCACTGAAGGTCCTTCAGGAAAGGTTGTGGATATAACTGGTGAGGGCTTCACCGCGAATGGTAACGTAACGATAGAAATGGGCGGCGTGACATGCAAGACGGTGGAGGCGATTCAGGCTAATAGTAGCGGAATATTCACCGGAAAATTCGTTGTTCCAACACTGGATAAAGACACTTATACAGTGAATGCAAGCGATGAAAATTACTGGGCAACCGCGTCATTCGAGGTGACTGGTAAAACTGCAATAGAGGTTACTCCAGCTGTAGGCTCTCCAGGAGAAACTATAACGGTTAAGGGATACAACTTCACCGCCATTAAGGATGTCGTTGTCACGATAGACTTCGGAACAATGTTGTCCTATGCAAAAGTGAATACCACGGAGAACGGTGAATTCACAGCTACATTAACCGCTCCAGATGTTCCAGGAACATACACAATTACGGCTACGGATTCATATGACCTATCTGCCTCAACAACATTTGAATCTTACATAACCACGATGACGATACTTCCAGAATCCGGCCCAACCGGGACGAAGATCCACATAGTTGCCAGCGGATTCAGCGCCGACACAGAATTCAACGCTACGATAGACGGAAAGCTTCTGGTACTGGTCGGAGACAATAAGACTTCTAGTACAGGTGAAATAGACAAGTATGCCTACATACCAACAGTTCCAGCTGGCATATGCACGATAACGGTCATGGATGAGACTGGAATAAAGGCTGAGGAGACATTCGATGTAACCGCAATCACGGAGATAACGGTTGATCCTTCAAGTGCGCCTACAGATACCTCAGTATCGATCAAGCTCAGATACTTCACAGCGGAGGAGGGTACAGCCCTAACATTGAAGATTTACAATGTGACGGATGAGGGAGAAGTCTCCAAGGAATATGATCTATGGGAGTATATCACAGCAGCAGATGGCTTTGAAAAGGAGAAGACGGATGCTTCAGGTAGCTTCGAAGGAACATTTAAACTTCCGGTAGATTTTGCGCTCGGGACTTACTACATAAATGCCACGGATGCTAACGGCTTATATGCGCAGGCAACATTCGAAGTTATCAAGCCGTATGTAAAAGTTTACACCGGAGCGGCCGAGTATATGCCGGGAGACACCGTCATGTTCTTCGCTGAGTGCGAATTCGAAGTGCTTGATCAAGTGATAAACCTGTACACTCCAAGCGGATTCAAGACTGAGATAACCGACTTAGATCTTGAGACGAAGAAGGGAAGCTACTACACTGGAACGGCTACCTACCTACTTCCATCAGACGCTGAGCTCGGCACGTGGGTCTGGAACGCAACCATAATGGACGTGCTCGTTGAGGGCACATTTGAGGTAGTTGAGAAGCCGACGCTCTCCACGCTGAGCGAAGACGTATCTAGACTGAAGAGCGACCTAGCGGACTTATCCAAGACCGTCTCAGACCTAAGCGACCTCGTTGAGGGTCAAGCATCGGATATAAGTAGCCTAAGTGACAGCGTAAAGAATCTAAAGGATTTAGTCAGCGACTTAAGCAGCTCTCTAGACAAGGTTGAGGGAGACATCGATAGTCTCTCAACGGCGGTCTCAGAGGCTCAATCAGCCGCTAAGGATGCTTCAGAAGCAGCTTCAGCAGCCCAGTCAGCGGTAGGCGGAATCTCAACGGCCGTGTACCTCGCCGTTATCCTGTCGCTCATAGCGGCGGTCGCAGCCATAATGTCCATCGTCTTCCTACAGAGGAAGATAGCTGGATAAGCTGGAAAACACATCATATAACCCCCCAATTTTTATGTATTCAAAAAACGAGGTCAAATATGAGTTTATACTCGTCTTTTCCGGTTGTCTCTTTTACAACCTGCAATTCTACCAATTAGGAGAGCACTTCTCTCTCCGATTATCTGCGTGAGCAACTGAATATCAGAGTCATCTACAACCTTTAAGGCTCTTATTCCGAGAAAATACGTAGCCGCTCCGGCTAAAACATAGAATGGAAGGAGAAACTTACTGTAGTAAACCTGCTGGATGAAGAATACAACTGTAGCCATGATTGAGGCTGAGGCTGAGGCCTTAGCAAGCACTTCCCTGTCAACCTCAACCCTAACAACCTTAGAGACGAAAATAACGTTCAGGATAAGAGTAGCCAGTAGGGAAATTCCCTTTATTAATGCTAAGCCGTTAAGCCCTAAAATTCCGACGATTGGAAGGAGAACAAGGCTGACGAGAACAGACATTATATTAATGAACATAACAGTCTTGGTTCTCTCGTATATTATAAGAAGCCCTGAAAATGCTGGCTGAATCCCATATACCAAGCCGAAGACTGACATAATTGCGAGAACTGACCATCCCGGCTCATACTGGTTTCCAGCAAATAATGTGATCACGGGTCTCGCTGTAGATGCTAAACCCAAACTCAGCGGGAACATTATCAGCATCATGTATCTACTCGCCCTCCTGATGGCATTACTAATATCTTCATGTCTCCCCTTACCATAAGTCATGCCATAATATGGAAAAAGAGACTGCCCAAGAGCAAGCGCGATTCCACTAATAACCCCAAAGGCTTTACAACTAATATTATAAACGCCAACGTCGCCTAGGGGTAGAAAAGCTATCACCAAGGCTTGATCATACCGTGCATAGATAAATGCAACTATTGAAGCGACGAGAAGAGGCCAGGAAAACCCTAAAAGCGGATGTATGAGACGAACTGACTTCCTAAACATGTCGCCATCTATCCTTACAAGGCTGACTGAGACAACCGCATATATAACCGCGCCGAAGAGGTCACCTACCACCCAGCCTAAAACTGCGCCGTATAAGCCATAGCCGAGATATGCAAAGGTAACTATTCCCGTCCACCGGGCGATTGAGGAGAATATATTACACAAGGCCATCCTTCTAAGCAATCCGACGCCTAACAGTAAGCTACTAAATACAGGTATAAAAGCCGAGATGAACGCGTCTAGAAGGGCTAGCTTTATGAGGACGTGAAGTGACGTTGACTTAAGAAGCGTAGAAGAAACGATTTCGGAAATAGGGTAGAAAATCAGGCAGATAATTAGGGCTGATGAGGCCTTGAGGGTTAAGGCGGAGAGGAAATGCGCTGAGAAATCTTCCCCCTTACCCTTAAGCTCTGCAACATACTTGGCTAATGCTTGCGTGACGGCGAAGCCAGAGATTATCTGAATGACGGCGAGCAGAAGAGATAGAATAGCTAATACGCCCATATCCTCTTGAGTAATAATTCTTGCTAGAAACGCGAGTCCAACAGCTCCTATAACCGTTGAAAGAATATTCTGCAGCGTCAGGTATATTGATCCTGTTGCTACCTCAGAGGCTTCCAGCTCACCTTCACCTTAATAGTAAAGTGATTTATCACGTTCCTATTTATAAAATTCCTTATAGGATTATCAGAATCAGACAAAACTTAATAATTCTTAACATAAGGAATGAATATCTATGGTCTCGGAGATGATAAGATGCTTGAGATAATGGTTCATGAGATAAGGGGGCGCTGTCCTGTGCATAAAGTCGGCGACAGGATCCTAATTGACGGGCCAAACCTGATACTTGAGAAGACAGACGCTATTTGTATCCACGCATTATCAACACTTCTACACTATGTAGTCGCGCTTGATCGAGGGGTAGATCCAGTGGAGCTGGGGCTAACTAAGTCTGAAGATAGAGAACACGCTTATATACAATGTGTCGACCCGGGAGAACCCTACACTTCGGGAGGAACGGTCATCTTTAAATGTCGGAGAATCCAGAAGTAGCATGATATGGATCCAGCGGGAGCTCTCCAATGAAGGTCTCAGTAATCCTAGGAACACGTCCAGAGATCATAAAGCTCTCCCCAGTAATACTCGAGCTTGAACGTTCAGGACTGGAGTACTTCATACTTCATAGTGGACAGCACTATTCATATAGCATGGATAGAGTCTTCTTTGAGCAGCTCGGTCTGCCGGAAGCCCGATATAATCTAGATGTGAACTCAGGATCCCATGGCTTACAGACTGGAAGGATGCTTATAGGTATAGAGAAGATATTGAAGGAAGAATCGTCCGATGTCGTGATCGTGCAGGGAGACACGAACACCACGCTGGCAGGAGCTTTATCGGCTGCTAAGCTAAGGATTCCAATAGGGCATGTTGAAGCTGGACTTAGAAGCTATGATCGTAGCATGCCGGAGGAGATCAACCGACGCCTCGTAGATCACTGCTCGGATGTACTTTTCGCCCCAACGGAGAAGGCGAGACAAATTCTTCTAGGGGAAGGAATCCCTAATGACTGGATATATGTCACCGGAAACACGATTGTTGATGCTCTGTATAGAAACTTAAGACTCGCCGAAAGTAGAAGGGGTCTCATGGACGAGCTAGAAGTAGAAGAGCGAAGATACCTTCTAGTAACAGTGCACCGCCAAGAGAATGTTGACAATAAGGAAAGGTTCAGTAAAATACTTAAAGGCTTAACATCGGTTCATGAACGCCTCGGATATCCAATAATATATCCCGTTCATCCAAGAGCAGCTAAGAGGATGAGAGAGTTCAACCTAAAACCAGAAGGGTTAACGCTGATTAATCCGTTAGACTATCTGGACTTTCTCCTTCTAGAAAAGAATGCGAGGCTCATACTTACTGATTCAGGAGGGGTTCAGGAGGAAGCATGCATCCTTCAAGTTCCATGCGTAACCTTAAGATATAATACGGAGCGTCCTGAGACATTAGAGGTGAAATCTAACATTCTAGCTGGAGTTGATCCCGAATCAATAGCTGAGAAGGCGGAGATGATGCTTAAAAGAAAATGTAACTGGCCAAACCCGTTTGGGGATGGAAAAGCAGGAAAAAGAATAGTAAAGATTCTAATAGAAAGATTTGGATAGATCCTTCTCTCTTCTCTTCTTTAGAAGTATCTTATTTATTCCATTTATCATCGCTTCAACGCTAGCCATAACTATGTCCTCCCTAGCCCCTCTAGCCGAGACGACATTTCCCTTGTCATCCTCAACTTTTATTACTACTTCAGCTACGGCATCCGATCCTCCAGTTAAAGCCTCAAGACGATACTCAGTCAATCTAACGTTTGCAAGCCTATCAGTTATTTTCTGAATCGCCTTTATCGCGGCGTCGATAGGTCCCACACCAGTCTCGGCAGCTATATACTCTTTCCCATCGATTACGAGCTTAACTGAAGCCGTTGGTATCACTCTTATGCCAGTTGTAACAGCGAAATCCGTTAACTCCACAATCTTTTCCTCGGTTACTTCTCCAATAACAGTCCTAGCTATCGCAAGCAGATCTGCGTCGGTGACGGTTTTGCCTTTGTCCCCGAGATCCTTAACCCGCTGAACAATTTCTTTAAGTTGAGCCTCAGTCGGATGAAGGCCGGCTTCCTTAAGTTCAGCTCTTATACCATGCCTCCCAGCGAGCTTTCCGGCCTGAAGCTTCCTTCTCCTACCGACTATCTCTGGACTGAAGGGTTCGAAGGTGAGAGGCTCAACGGTAACTCCCCTCGTATGTATGCCTGACTCATGTGAGAAGGCATTCTCTCCCACAATTGCCTTGTTTGGCTGAATTATTATCCCCGTTAATCGAGATATAAGCTTAGATGTTATATAGAGTAAGCTTGTATTAATGCCTGTTCTTTTATTATAGAGCATATGAAGGCCCATCACAACTTCCTCTAAAGCCGCGTTTCCAGCTCTCTCCCCGATTCCATTTACGGTAACGTGGATCTGACATGCTCCCCCGACAACTCCAGCCAGCGAGTTCGCAACGGCTAAGCCGAAATCATTGTGGCAATGCACGCTTAAAGGAGTTTTCAGTACGGTTTTTAGCTCCCGAATAATCTTCTCCATTCCATGCGGGGTCATTATTCCAACAGTGTCTGGAATATTTATTCTGTCAGCTCCAGCCTCCTCAGCTGCCTTACACACCCTCTTCAGAAAATCCATCTCAGTTCTAGTGGCATCCATAGGTGAGAATTCACATGTAGCTCCATGGTCTTTTATATATTCGACCGAATTAACAGCGGCTTCCAAAACTTGCTCTCTAGTCATTCCTAGAGCATGCTTTATGTGAACATCAGATGTCGATATGAAAGTGTGAATGTATGGAACGTCGCATTTCAAAGCCGCGTCAATATCACTCTTTATTGTACGGGCTAAAGCACAGATCTCAGCCTTCAACCCAGCGTTGATTATTTCTCTGAAGGCTAGTTTCTCCCCTTTAGACGCTGATGGAAAACCAACTTCGATCGTGTCCACTCCAAGCCTATCGAGTTGCTGAGCTATCTCGAGCTTCTCTTCGGGAGTGAATGAGACGCCCGGCGTCTGTTCCCCATCTCTTAGGGTTGTATCAAATATGCGGATATAATCCATAATTTCACACTTCAATTCTCAAAATGAAACGATTTATGATCTCATCTCGGCGATCTTCTGAGCTATCGCCTCACCCATCTCCATAGTCTTTAGGTTCCCTCCAAAATCAGGTATTGTTAAGCCTTCTTTCAGCACTTGAGACATCCCCCATTCGACGCTCTCAGCTGCTTTTAAGCAGAGCGGATCGCCGTATCTTTCGCTGAGCCACTCAAGCATCATTTTGGCGGCAAGCATCATTGAGCATGGATTGGCGGTATGCTTGCCTACCCTCGTTGGCGCGGAGCCGTGGACGGGTTCAAAAATGGCGAAGTCATCACCCACATTTCCTCCCGGAGCCATGCCAAGCCCGCCGACGAGCTGAGCTGCTTCATCTGACAAGATATCGCCAAACATATTTGTAGTTACGATGACATCGTACTTTTGAGGTTCCTTTATGAGCCTCATGGAGGCGGCGTCAACATACTGCTCATTAAAACTCACATCCGGATATTCCCTTGCAACCTCTCTGCAGACTTGAGCGAAAAGCCCGCATGTCTTCTTCATCACGTTTGCCTTATGGATAGCCGTTACTTTTTTCTTCTTATTCCTCTTCAAGGCTAGCTCAAATGCCTTTCTCGCTATACGTTGACATCCCCTTCTAGTTATCACCCTCAACCCAACTGTGACATCATCGTTTAAGTTGAACTCAAAACCCTTATAGAGCCCCTCAGTATTCTCTCGCACAAAAACTAAGTCTATATCATTCCTTAAGCATGGAACTCCAGGGTAAGACTTTATCGGTCGAATATTTGCGTAGAGATCAAACATCATTCGAAGCCTAACGATAACGTCTGCGGCTGTCTCACCTACAGGTCCCTTAAGGCAGACATGAGATCTCTTAATGGCATCTACGGTTTCCTCTGGAAGAGCTATTCCTCTCTTCTCCAAGCAAGAGTCACCTGCCTCTAACTCGACGAATTCTAGCTTTATGCCTATCTTCTTCTGAACCGCATTCATCACGATAAGCGTTGTTTCCGTTAGTTCTGGACCTATGCCATCTCCAGGTATCAACGCGACTTTATACTTCACTTATTTCCCTCCAATCTTCTTTTTTAAATGATTGATTAATCCCCCATCCTTTAGAATTTCAAGAATGAATTCGGGAAGCCTAACAGCCTTCATTACTTCACCTTTAGTCTCATTCAATATTTCTCCCTTCTCTAGATTCACAGTTAAGAAGTCTCCATCATTTACTGCCTTAGAGACTCCGGGAGCCTCAAGAACAGGCAATCCAATATTTACGGCGTTCCTATAAAATATTCGGGCAAAGAACTCTGCTAGGACGCATCTAACACCAGCATATTTCAGAGCTATGGGAGCCTGCTCTCTGCTTGATCCGCATCCAAAGTTTTTACCCGCAACCAGTATTATGCCTTCCTTAGCCTTATCCGCGAAGCTCGGATCCATCCCTTCCATCGCATGTTTAGCGAGTTCCTTAGGATCTAACGTTGTCAGATATTTGCTTGGAATGATCACATCAGTGTTTATGTCATCTCCGAAAACTATCGCTTTGCCCGCTATTTTCATCATTAATCCTCCAGATACTCAATTGGGTCTACTATTCTCCCGGCTAGAGCGGAAGCCGCAACCGTAATTGGAGATGCGAGATAAATCTCAGCTTCGGGGCTGCCCATTCTCCCGATAAAATTCCTATTCGATGAACTTATACAAACCTCTCCTGGAGCTAGGAGTCCCATGTGTCCTCCGAAGCATGCTCCACAAGTCGGATTTGTCACAAGCGCGCCTGCTTCGATAAATGTCTCTATTAAACCCTCCCTTAATGCTTGCAAATAGATCCTTCTCGAAGCAGGTGTGATGATCATTCTGACGCCTTTGCTGATTCTTCCTCTTCTAAGTATTTCAGCCGCCGCCCGCAAGTCCTCGATCCTTCCATTCGTGCATGATCCTATAAATGCTTGATCGATCTTCACATCCT
Organism: Candidatus Bathyarchaeota archaeon; assembly: GCA_003601695.1. Taxonomy (GTDB): domain Archaea; phylum Thermoproteota; class Bathyarchaeia; order Bathyarchaeales; family DTEX01; genus B63. The sequence continues at coordinate 18,857 of PIYH01000001.1, read as the reverse complement.
CCACAGACTTAACGGGCTTAACATTGTCAACTGCATGTGGACAGGCGATCATAGGTTCAATGCGGCTCACATCTATCTTCAAAGTTTTCTCATAATCCGCGTCTTGATCGCTTTTTAATGGTTCAAATCGTCGTCTCGCCAGCTTTTCAACGTATCTTAAAGTTTTCTCGTCTGGATTAACCAATCCAGCCTTAGCACCCATCTCAACGGCCATATTACATAGAGTCATCCGTTCGCCTATGCTTAATTTACTGATCGTAGATCCTGTGAACTCCATAGCCTTGTATGTAGCTCCAGACGCCCCGATCAAGCTTATAACATACAATATTAGGTCCTTCGCCGCCACATGCTCCCTAAGAGACCCGCAAAAGTTAACTTTTATAGATGAGGGAACCCTGAGCCATATCTCTCCAGTGGCGAATACTGCCGCCATCTCGGTTGAGCCTATACCAGTTCCGAATGCACCTAAAGCCCCATAAGTACATGTATGCGAGTCAGCTCCAACTATGAGGTCTCCGGGAAGCACATGTCCCTCTTCAACCATGACTTGATGGCATACTCCGCCGCGTCCTATGTCATAGAAAAATTTTATAGACTGTTCCTCAGCGAATCTTCTCATTATCTTATGAAGCTCAGCTGACTTAACGGTATCTGCTGGTACTTGATGATCTTGAATTAGAACTATCCTCTCATTATCCCATACTTTCGGTACGCCTATCTCCCTGAACGCTTTTATTGCTAGGGGTCCTGTGATCTCATTAGCCATCGCGGCATCCACTCTAGACTGCACTATCTCACCGGGCTTAACCTCATCTCTCCCCGAAGCTCGAGCTAGGATCTTCTCAGCGAGGTTCATGCACTCAGTACTTCCGTTTACTTTTGGATTCCGGATGTTTTCCTGATGAATCTGCCTACTTTCTCAAGTGGATGTTTCTCAATTTCTTCCATGAGCCTCTTAAGATTCTTCTCTCCTGTTCTATGCTCCTCAATCCATTCTTTGGCGAATCCTCCGTTCTGAACGTATTCGGCGGCTCTTCTCATATTCTCCTTAACATGCTTATCTATTATCTTCGGCCCAACGGTTAATCCGCCATATTTTGCAGTATCTGAAACTGCCCTAAGCATTCCTGTTATACCTTTCTCATAGATTAGATCCATAATGAGCTTTGCTTCGTTGCATGCTTCAAAGTATGCTAGCTCCGAAGGATATCCATTCTCAACGAGAACTTCGAATCCGCTTTTTATCAGCTCTACAAGTCCTCCAACCAGAACTGTCTGCTCACCTATTAAGTCGCTTTCAGTTTCATCCTTAAATGTGGTCTCCATCACCCCAGCTCTAGTACAGCCTAGGGCCTTAGCGACCGCCAAGGCTGTTTCTTTAGCTCTTCCAGACCAATCCTGATAAACAGCGATTAACGCGGGAACTCCGAATCCTTCTTTGTATGTTTCTCTAAGCCTCACTCCAGGGCTCTTCGGAGCGACCATTATCACGTCGACATTTTTGGGCGGAACAATCTGCTTGAAGTGTATGTTGAATCCATGTGCGAAATCCAGCGTCTTTCCCTCAGACATGTGAGGCGCTATCTTCTCTTTATAGACTGATGGCTGAATCATATCTGGGATCAGCATGAAGATTACGTCAGCTCTCTCCGCGGCTTCTGAGATTGGATAAACCTCAAATCCATCTTTCATAGCTTTCTTCCAAGAAGCCCCTTCAGGCCTAACGCCGATTATCACGTTTAATTCGGAGTCCCTCATATTCTGTGCTTGCGCATGTCCTTGGCTACCATATCCAATGACCGCTATAGTTTTATCCTTGATCAGATCCAGCGATGCGTCCTTATCAAAGTATATCTTCACCATTTTTATCTCCTCTCAGACTCCTTCATCTTAACCTCCTACCATCTATATCTTTATTCCATTTTTGTTAGACCTCATCCTCTAGGAAGCGCAGTTATGCCCGTTCTTGCAAGTTCCTTCACGCCGAAAGTCTCCATAAGATCAATGAATGCTGTTATCTTCTCCAAGCTTCCAGTCATCTCCACAATTAATGAAACATGCGTCACGTCAACCATTTCCCCCTTTAAAGATCTCTGTACAATTTATCACATCTGATCTAACTGCGGGATTCGGAGTATTGATCTTGAACAAAGCTAGCTCCTTAGTCAGGGCGAATTTAGGATTCAATATGCTGACCTTAACTATATCGAGAAGCTTATTTAGCTGCCTAATTACTTGCTCAACTATCTTCTCATCACCTTTTATAGTTATCGTCATCTCGGATAGACCTGCCTGCTCAGACTCTCCGACAGTTATCGTTTCTATGTTGAAGCCTCGTCGCCTAAACATGTTTGAAGCCTGATACAATACGCTGGGCTTGTGTTCAACAATCGCGGAGATTATATAGCTTCCATTTTCCTTCATTTTTCATCACTCCTTAATTATCTTCGTAATCCCTTCTCCTGGAGGAACCATTGGGAAGACGTTCTCTTCAGAGGAGATTGGAACATCTATTACGGTTGTAACGTCACTTCTTAGAGCTTCCTTAACGGCATTCTTGAATTCCGAAAGCGAGTCCACATAGATTCCTTGAGCCCCAAAGGCTTCCGCTAGCTTGACGAAATCGGGTGTTTTGCCCAAATCTATGGATGAGTATCGTCTATCGTAGAATAGCCTTTGCCACTGAGCAACCATTCCCAAGAACCTATTATCCATTATTATGACGATCACCGGAATCTTCTCGGTTACAGAAGTTGCTAAATCCTGCTCAGTCATGAGAAAGCTTCCGTCTCCCGCTATGTCCACAACTGGAACGTCTGGACATGCAACCTTCGCTCCAAGCGAGGCTGGAAATCCAAAACCCATAGTTCCAAGACCCCCAGAGCTTATGAAAGTTCTAGGCTTGTACATCTTTAAGTATAGGGCAGCCCACATCTGATTCTGCCCCACCTCCGTTGCTATTATTGCATCCACTGGCAATAACTTTCGGAGTTCCTTCATTAAACGTGGCGGGGATAAGCCCTCTCTTTCACTCATCTTCTCATGTTGTTGCTTAAGCTCTCTAATCTTCTTCATCCACGACGTTCTCTCTCTTTTCTTAAGTTTACGGAGCATCTCTCTACGTATCGCTTTCAAAGCTCTCTTAGCGTCTGCAACTATGGGCACGTACGGCTTAATATTCTTGCCCATCTCCGCAGCATCTATGTCAACATGTATTATCTTCGCATCTGGACAGAACTTCTCGACCTTTCCAGTTGTTCTATCTGAAAAACGCATTCCAACAGCGAGTAAGACATCAGCCTCGGAGACTATGAGGTTAGAAGCTATAGTTCCATGCATGCCCAAAAGTCCAAGAAAGAGCGGATGATTCTCAGGCATGCATCCTTTCCCCATAAGAGTTATTGCAACAGGTGCCTGTAGGAGCTCAGCGAGAGCAATAAGTTCAGAGGATGCGCCGGAAGCAATTACTCCTCCACCAGCTATTATAACTGGTTTCTCAGCGTTAGCTAGGAGATCAGTTGCCCTCTTCACTTGAAGTGGATGCGGATTATAATTCAACCTATAGCCTTGAATCTCGATGCTATGATCAAACTCGATATCGTCAATCTCTGTCTGTATATCTTTAGGTATATCCACGAGCACAGGCCTAGGCCTTCCGCTAGAAGCTATATGGAAGGCAACCTTAACAATTCTAGGAATCTCCGAAGCCTTCAAGACTTGGAAGTTATACTTAGTTATTGGCTTAGTTATTCTCACTATATCTGTTTCTTGAAAGGCATCCTTGCCGATCATCGGTCTGGGAACCTGACCCGTGAAGGCTACAATCGGCGTTGAATCCATATATGCATTCGCTATTCCTGTAACTAGGTTTGTTGCGCCAGGACCTGAGGTAGCCATGCATACTCCGACTTTCCCACTTGCCCTTGCGTATCCGTCAGCTGCATGAGCCGCACATTGTTCGTGCCTCATTAATATATGTCTAATATTATTAGAGTCATAGAGTACGTCGTGGATTGGTATTATGGCTCCTCCTGGTATGCCGAATATGACGTCGACGTTCTCTCTTCTTAGCGATTCTATTAGAGCCTCAGCTCCATTCATTTTGGTCATTTACTATAACCTCCTCTCATTCTCAACAGAAGTATGGATAAAATAGATTTCACGAGAATTAACGCGTTCCTTGGAAACTTTTAGTAAATTCTCTGTGAATGCTGATTCATTTGGGGAGGAAACGATTCCTCCGTACTCGGCTATCCCTCACTTGTCTGTCCTCCTAGATGATGAAGCACTAAAGTGCTTACTAGATACATATTTATAAGCTTTTTGAAGGCTTCTCGTTTTCGCATGTATAATATGATTGCTCATCAGTAGATTCATTCCCTTCAACATCGCCTCAACACTCGCCATCACTATGTCGCCGTGAGCACCCATAGCTGTGACAACGTGGTCTCCTCTGCTAAGCCTAACCGTTACCTCCACAAGAGCATCTGTCCCCCCCGTGATTGCATTCACGTGATACTCTTCGAGGCGAATAGGCTCAACCGCAGAAACAGCTCTCCTTATAGCCTGAATAGCTGCATCTACAGGTCCTATTCCAGTAGCAGCTTCGGTTAAATGATCACCATTAAGCTTCAGCTTCACAGAAGCAGTCGGCGTGACCTTATTTCCGGTTACCACGGTTAATTCTTCAAGTTCAATGGCGCTAGTTGCCGGAAGATTCATGACGGATTCAGCTATAGCGTACAAGTCAGCGTCGGTAATTAGTTTTCCTTTGTCCCCCAGCGCCTTTACTCTATTGAATATCTCCGATAATTGCTCCTCGTTTGGATGAAGCCTCATTTCCTCAAGAGCCGCCTTTATTCCACGTGAACCAGCATGTTTCCCAACTGCAAGTCTCCTTCTTCTTCCAACAATCTCTGGGGATATAGGCTCATATGTTGAGGGCTCTGAAAGGATAGCATGCGTATGTATCCCAGATTCATGCGCAAACGCGTTTTCCCCGACTATCGCCTTATTCGGCTGAATAGACGTGTTGGTAAGTCTCGAGATTAAAAGAGAAGCGTCATAAATCTTCTCCGTTTTTATAGAGGTTTCAACATTATAGAGAATCTTTAGCGAGACTACAACCTCTTCTAAAGCTGCGTTTCCAGCCCTCTCACCTAGACCATTTACTGTGACGTGAACTTCATCCGCGCCTGCATTAAGAGCGGCTATGGAGTTTGCAACGGCCATTCCGAAGTCGTCATGGCTGTGAACTCCGAGAGTTACATCTGGGAAGGCTTCTTTTAGTTCTGAATAGAACTCATATGCTCTTTCAGGTGTTAGAACCCCCACCGTATCGCATGGTGTAATTCTGTCAGCTCCAGCAGATATAGCTACGTTTATCATTTCCTTAATGAACTCTAAATCTGCCCTGGTTGAGTCTTCAAGCCCAAACTCAACGATAAGTCCAAGATCCTTTGCGTATCTAATGCTTCGGGACGTTAAATCTAAGATCTCATTTCTCGTCTTCCTCAGTTTATGCCTTATATGAAGATCTGATGAGGGAATCACGAGAAATACAGAGTCCGCCCCACTCTTCGCAACAGCATCTATATCTTTCTCCACTCCTCTTGCAAAGCTACAGATCTCGGCTTTAAGATTCTCTTTGGATATTAGAGTTATGGCCTCCATCTCACCTGGGGACGCCGCTGCAAATCCAGCCTCGATCACATTTACTCCAAGATCATCTAGTTTTCTTGCTATCTTCAGTTTCTTCTCGGGGGTTAAAGAAATTCCAGGCATCTGCTCGCCGTCTCTTAGCGTAGTGTCAAAAATCAAGATCTTCTCTGCAAATCTATTCGATAAAGCGATACCCCATTTTCAGCAACCTCAAACCATCATAGCATGATAATGTTATATAAAAGCTTTTCGGATCATTGGTTCTCATAAGAATGAATTTTGAATTCAATAGTCTAAACTTGGATGAACTGTTCAAATAAACCATAAAGCCAAAAAGTTTAAGAGTTTACAATAGGAGAAATTGTAGGGTCTACATTGAGAAGCGAGGTCGTTAAACGCGGGGTCGAAAGAGCTCCCCAAAGAAGCATATGGAAATGCCTAGGCGTCACGGATGAAGATTTTGATAAACCCTTCATAGGTATCGCTAATAGCTTCGCCGAGTCTGTTCCCGGCCACATGCACCTCAACAGGCTCGCAAAATATATTAAGGCAGGAATTCGATCAGCAGGCGGAGTTCCATTCGAGTTCAACACGATAGCTCTCTGTGATGGAATAGCAATGGGACATATAGGCATGCATTACTCTCTGCCTTCAAGAGAGATAATAGCGGATTCAATCGAGGTTGTCGTTGAAGCGAATAGATTTGACGGATTAGTTTTGCTAACCAACTGCGACAAGATAACTCCTGGAATGATGATGGCCGCGGCTAGACTTAACATTCCGTCAATCGTGGTGACCGGAGGCCCTATGCTCTCCGGGGTATATAAGGGAAGAAAGGTCGATGTAACTTCGATCTTCGAGGCGGTAGGCGAAGTAACAGCTGGAAAAATGTCTGAAGAAGAACTGAAGAAGATAGAGGACATAGCCTTTCCGGGAAGCGGGTCATGTAACGGGATGTACACCGCAAATACCATGGCTTGCATAGCTGAATCTATAGGTCTCTCACTTCCAGGATGCGCATCGTCGCTTGCAGTTTCATCTCAGAAAGCTAGAATCGCAAAGAAAAGCGGAGAAAGAATAGTTCATATGGTTAAAGAAGATCTTAAACCTTCAGATATTCTGACTAGAGAGGCATTTGAGAACGCTATAGTCGTGGATATGGCTCTTGGCGGGTCAACAAATGCTGTTCTGCACTTAACTGCTATAGCGAATGAAGCCAAGGTCTCTCTGCCTCTTGAGATCTTTGACGAGATTGCAAGAAGAACTCCACACATATGTGACATGAGACCGGCCGGACCGCATGACTTAGCTGAGCTTGAAGCGGCAGGGGGAATTCCAGCAGTGATGAAGATTCTAAAGAACATTCTCCATCTAGACGCCATGACAGTAACTGGCCGCTCAGTATGGGAGAATATTAAAGATGCGACTGTCTATGACTTGGAAGTTATACGCCCACTTGACAATCCAGTCCACAAGCAAGGTGGAATAGCAGTGCTTAAAGGGAACCTGGCACCGAACGGCGCTGTACTCAAAGTTACAGCTGTTCCGCCTAAGATGCTCACGCATAGAGGACCAGCAAGAGTCTTTAATTCTGAAGAAGAAGCCATGAAAGCTATCTTGAACAAGGAAATCAATGAGGGAGATGTAATCATTATTCGATACGAGGGACCTAAGGGAGGTCCAGGAATGAGAGAGATGCTCTCTCCAACGGCCGCCATAGCTGGTATGGGGCTAGTTGAGTCTGTTGCATTATTAACTGACGGAAGATTCTCAGGTGCAACTAGGGGTCTATGCATAGGGCATATATCTCCTGAGGCGGCGGCTGGAGGCCCCATAGCGGTGGTGAAAGATGACGATGAAATAAGTATCGATGTTCCCAAAAGAGCGCTTAATATAAAAATAGATAAAGAAGAAATGAGACGTAGGCTTTCAGTGTGGAAACCCAAGCCGCCAAAGATAAATAAAGGATATTTGCACAGATACTCGTTTCTTGTACAATCAGCCGATAAAGGTGGAACCTTCAGAACTCCCTAAAGTGTGAGGTAATCTTGAAATTCGATTTAACTATCGCGTTGGCCGATAGGCCTGGTCAGCTCCTTAAAGCTCTTAAACCAATCGCAAAGTACGGCGGAAATATAATCTCCATAATTCATGAACGTGAGAATCCCTCAGATGGATTCGTTCCCGTCAGCCTCGTCGTTGATTTCCCCTCAAAATGGAATTTGCAGAAAACAATCAGTGATTTAAGAAATATGGGGATTACCATCATCCGAGCTGAGGAAATAGTCGATACATCTCGCATTATAGCCATTTTAGTGGGTAAAGCGAACCTGAAAGATATAATTCAGAGGGGAATAAAAAACGCGAAAATTATAGGATTTGAGGTTTCAGATCCAGTATCTGAAGATGCATGCTTAAAGCTTGAGATCGAAGTTCCGACGAGACTCCTTGATGAGACTCTGGAAAACCTTAGGAGAATGGCGGAATCGGAAGGCTCGCTTATAATACTTCCAATATAGCGTAAGGAGGAAGTGTTGTTGAATGTTATAATTGCCGGCTTCGGCTTCATCGGCAGAAAACTTGTGAGAACGTTCCACAAAAAGATAGATCTTATAAAAAATGTGGATTCAAAATTCAAGATCATCGGAGTTTCAGACAGTAAAGGCTACCTATACAACTTAAATGGACTTGATCTCAAAAGGCTCAGCTCTGTGAAAAGGCTGTCAGAATACTCTGAAGAATATAGAGAAGGCAGATCAACTGAGGAAATGATTGAGAAGGGAGAAGCAAACCTGATGATCGAAGTGACTCCTACAAACGTCGATGATGGAGAGCCAGGTCTCTCCTTCATGAAGGCAGCTCTCAAAAAGGGAATTCACGTAGTTACATCAAACAAGGGGCCGCTTGTCGTGGCCTTTAGGGAGCTTACAAGCCTAGCTAAGAGGAATGATTGTTTTCTTCTCTATGAAGGTACTGTTGCTGGAGCTATACCAATCTTCTCCCTCATTAAAAGATGTCTTCAAGGAGATACGATACGAAGAATTATGGGAATACTGAACGGAACAACAAATTATATCCTTTCAAGAATGTACTTTGAAGGAACAAGCTTCGAGCTGGCTTTGAAGGAAGCCCGAGAAAGAGGGCTTACCGAGCGAGATCCATCATATGATGTTGATGGAATAGATGCAGCCTGTAAGGCAGTAATCCTTGCAAACGCGTTAATGAACAGAAACGTAAAGTTTAAGGATGTTAAAAGAACAGGAATAAGAAGAGTTACTCAAGAGGCTATAAGTCTGGCTAAAAAGTCAAAATTTGCCATAAAGCTCGTCAGCGTGATTGATAAGCGCATAGAAGTGTCTCCAAAACTCGTTCCAATAAATCATCCCTTATGCGTCCATAGCACGTTGAATGCTATCCACATAGAGACAGACTTGGCAAGAGAGATTACATTGATAGGTCGCGGCGCTGGAGAAGAGACGGTCTCAGCCGTTCTGAATGACGTGCTAACGGTGATAAGAGAAACGGCATCTCGGTCTAGGAAGATTTAAAGGAAAATGGGGCATCGTAAAGGCTATCAAAATAATTTATGGGCTTATCTATGAATACTCCAAAGTAATCCTTAAATATGTGCTTTCGTTACTTTGTGAAGCCTAAAGGAAGGGATCCTCATAAACATGGCGGAAATGCCGATAATATATTTAACTATCCTTTGTCCATCGGAGAGGCGGAGGCGATTATCTCTCCGGTGGTGAAGTCTAAATGGAGGCCGTTTGAAGAGGCTGATATGAATTGATTAGTTCAGAAGATGCATTCTTCATACAAAAGGCAATGTTTGAAGAGAAGGGACTTGTCAGACAGCATCTAGATTCATATAATGAATTCGTAGAGCATGGGATTCAGCAAGTTATTGATGAGATAAACGAAATAGATATAGAAGTTCCAGAAGGCCCCTACAAGATAAAGTTTGGCCGGGTTTTTATAGTTAGAGAAGTTGAAAGCGATGTGATCTATGGTCCCTACACAACTGAGGTTGACGGAACACGCCACGAAATATATCCCATGGAAGCTCGATTGAGAAATCTCACGTATGCTATGCCTCTATCAGTGGAGATGACGCCGGTAATAGATGGAAGAGAACGTGTAGATTTGAAGGAGCTAGTCTACATCGGCGATTTGCCTGTAATGCTGAAGTCCAAGTTCTGTCTCCTTTCCGGACTTTCAGAAGAAGATTTAATAAGGCATGGGGAGGACCCGCTGGATCCGGGAGGATACTTCATAATTAACGGCTCTGAGCGAGTAATTGTAGCGATTGAGGATTTAGCTCCGAATCGTATTCTTACAGATATAGATACAAGCGGAGCCAACCCGGTGTATGAGGCTAAAGTTTTCTCCACAACTGTGGGGTTCAGAGCAAGAATCGAGCTACGTATCAAATCTGACGGGCGCATAAATGTGTCGGTTCCAGGAGTATCTACAGAGATTCCATTTATCATACTTATGAGAGCGCTCGGTTTAGAGTCAGATAAAGAGATAGCTGAGGCGATCTCGCTTGATGAGGATGTTCAAGGCGAGCTGGAGGCGTCATTTGACGCCGCTGAAGGCATTGATACTGTTGAGGATGCTCTCTTATTTATCGGAAACAGAGCCGCATATGGTCAGATAAGAAGTTATCGTCTAGTAAAAGCTGAAAATATAATTGACAAGAATCTTCTTCCCCACGTTGGAAGGACAAAGGAATCGAGGAGAGAAAAAGCCTTCTTTTTAGGAGAGATGGCTCGGCGAGCCATAGAACTGAAGCTCGGAAGACGGAAGCCGGATGATAAGGATCACTTCAAGAATAAACGCTTGAGGCTCGCTGGTCCGCTTCTATCTGATCTCTTCCGAGTTGCATTCAGAAATCTCTGCCGCGATATCAAATACCAGCTTGAAAGAATGGGGGCGAGGAGAAGAATGCTTGGCATATCAATAGCGGTTAGGCCTGGAATAGTCACTGATAAAATTCAACACTCACTCGCGACTGGAAACTGGGGTAGGGGACGTGTAGGAATAACGCAGCTTCTAGATAGAACTAACATGATATCTACTTTTAGCCATCTCAGAAGGCTTCAATCTCCCCTCAGCCGAAGCCAACCTAATTTTGAAGCCCGCGATCTTCATGCTACTCATTGGGGCAGGCTATGTCCGAATGAGACTCCTGAAGGCGCAAACTGCGGGTTAGTTAAAAATCTTGCTCTTTCAGCAGTGATTTCAGTAGGCTATGACCCGGAAAAAGTTAAACAGATGCTTTATGAAAGAGGAGTAGTCCCGCTTGCAGAGGCAAGTAGAGAGTTGAAGATTTCCGGAGCTAAAGTCTTCGTCGATGGTTGCCCAATTGGATATCACTCTTTTCCACCTAAGCTTGTGAAAGAATTGAGAGAAGCTAGAAGGAGAGGGGAGATCTCCTCTGAAATAAACGTTGCATACTTCTCTAAGATTAATGGAAGTAATGATGAAGTTTATGTGAACTGTGATGAGGGAAGAGTTAGGCGGGCACTTATAATTGTCGAGGATGGTGAGCCGAAGTTAGGACCCGAAGAGATAGAGAAGGTTAAGAAAGGAGAATGGAAGTGGGAGGATCTCATAAAACGCGGCATTATCGAATATTTGGATGCTGAGGAGGAGGAGAATGCATTAATAGCTCTTGATCCTAAAGACGTAACTTCGGAGCATACGCATTTAGAGATAACGTCTTATTCAATCTTTGGGATATGTGCCTCCCTTATACCATATGCTGAGCATAATCAATCTCCCCGTAACTCTTATGAGTCGGCGATGGCGAAGCAGGCTCTCGGCATCTATGCGTCAAACTTCCCGTTCAGAGTTGACTCACGTGCTCACATACTTCACTATCCTCAAATACCGATAGTTCAGACTAAGCCGATGGAGATCATAGGCTATGACCTCCGTCCCTCAGGGCAAAACTGTATTGTAGCTGTACTTTCGTTTGAAGGATACAATATGGAGGACGCTCTAATATTTAACAAAGCCTCGATAGAAAGGGGACTTGCACGGTCAACTTTCTACAGAATTTACGAAGCTGAATGTCTCCACTATTTAGGAGGATTAAGAGATGAGATTAGGATACCGGAGCCTGGAATTCGGGGATACCGTGGAGAACAGTATTACCGTTTCCTAGAAGAGGACGGCATAGTTGGCGTTGAATCTGAGGTCTCCGGGGGAGACGTCCTTATAGGCCGAGTAAGCCCGCCGCGTTTCCTTGAAGAGTACAAGGAGTTTGAGATAAGAGGTCCAAGTATGAGGGATTCCTCTATTAGTATGAGACCCTCCGAGAAGGGAACGGTTGATGCCATATTTCTGTCCGAAACGAATGAGGGAAACAAGCTTGTTAAAGTTAGAGTGAGGGATGAACGTATTCCAGAAATAGGGGATAAATTCGCTTCTCGCCATGGTCAAAAAGGAGTTATAGGAATGATAGTTCCTCAAGAAGATATGCCCTTCAGCGTTGACGGAATAGTTCCTGACATCATAATAAATCCACATGCCTTTCCATCTAGAATGACTATCGGCCAGTTCTTAGAATCGCTCGCTGGGAAGGTAGGCGTGGCTCAAGGAAAAATAATCGATGGAACTCCATTTGCAGGTGCAAAGGGAGACGCACTCAAGAAGGCGCTTATCGACTTAGGTTTCAGCTATACTGGCCGAGAAGTTCTCTATAATGGTATAACAGGAGAGAAGTATGAAGCTGAAGTATTCATGGGAGTAATTTATTACCAGAAGCTTCATCACATGGTCTCTGACAAGATCCATGCGAGGGCTAGAGGACAGGTTCAGATGTTAACTAGACAACCGACTGAGGGACGTGCTAGGGGCGGAGGATTAAGATTCGGGGAGATGGAGCGGGACTGCCTAATTGGACATGGAGCCGCAATGCTGCTTCACGATAGACTTTTAGAAGAATCAGATAAGTACACGCTCTACGTATGCGAGAACTGCGGTTATATCGCATACTATGATATGAGACAGCGAAAATATGTCTGTAGAATCTGCGGGGACAAGGCCAAGATCTCCCCGGTTCAAGTTTCCTACGCCTTTAAGCTTCTACTTCAAGAGCTTATGAGTCTCTGCATTTCTCCAAGATTAATTCTTAAAGAGAGGGCGTAAAGATGGCTGTTGAAGAATCTTATGGAAAAGTTATTGATGCCATCCGCTTCGGAATCTTTTCTCCTCAAGAGATACGTAAGCTCTCAGTTGCAGAAATAAAAACCGCGGATACATATGATGAAGACGGAGCGGTAATACCCTCTGGTCTAATGGATAATAGACTTGGAGTTCTAGAGCCGGGGCAAAGATGCGGGACATGCGGTAATACAGCAACAAAGTGTCCAGGCCATTTTGGTCACATCGAACTAGCTGTTCCAATAATACATGTCGAGTTTACTAAGAGCATCCATGATCTTCTTCAAGCGTTCTGCAGAAACTGTGGTAGGATCTTGCTCGACGATAAGAGTATATCAAAGGCTAAGGCTCGGAGTGAGGAGGCCGAGAAGCTACTCGGTGAAGTTCCGAACTCCTTCCACTATAATCTCCTTGAGCAAGCCAAATCAACGATGCAATGTCCTCACTGCGGAGCGAAGCAATACAAGATAGAATTCGTTAAGCCTACAATCTTCTATGAACATACAGAGAAAGGTGTACAGCGGCTAACCGCAAGCATGATAAGGGAGAGATTCGAGAGGATACCTAATGAGGATCTAAGAATTTTAGGATACGATCCCGAGCATGCTCGTCCAGAATGGATGATACTTCAAGTTCTTCCAGTCCCCCCAGTCTATGTTAGACCGTCGATCACCCTAGAGTCTGGAATCAGATCTGAGGATGATCTTACCCACAAACTTGTAGATGTCATTAGAATAAATGAAAGACTTAAAGAGAATTTGGAAGCTGGAGCTCCGACACTTATAATCCAAGACTTAACAGAGCTTCTTGAGTATCATGTAACAACGTATTTCAATAATGAATCCTCCGGTATCCCTCCGGCCAGACATCGTTCCGGACGAGCTTTGAAGACTCTATCACAACGACTTAAGGGAAAAGAGGGAAGATTCAGAACAAATCTATCTGGAAAACGCGTTGATTTCTCAGCACGCACAGTTATAAGCCCAGATCCAAACATCGATATTAATGAAGTTGGAGTTCCCTTAGAAATAGCTAAGAAGCTTTCCGTTCCAGAAAAAGTTACACCTTGGAATATCGAGGAGATGAGAAAGCTAATCATCAACGGACCGGAAAAATATCCTGGAGCTTTATATCTCGTGAGGCCAGACGGTAAGCGGATTAGGTTAGAATTTGTTCTCGATAGGGAGAAGATTGCTGAGTCTCTAGAGCCCGGATTCGTCATCGAGAGACATCTGCGAAATGGAGATATAGTAATATTTAATAGGCAACCATCCCTCCACCGAATGTCTATAATGGCGCATTACGTTAAAGTTCTTCCCTATAAGACTTTTCGTCTTCATCTCTGCGTTTGCCCACCATATAATGCGGATTTCGACGGAGACGAAATGAACCTGCATGTTCCTCAGAGCGAAGAGGCTCAGACCGAGGCTCGAATTCTCATGCAGGTTCAAGATCAGATTCTTTCTCCAAGATTCGGAGGTCCAATAATAGGTGCTATTAGAGACTTCGTAACCGCTGCTTATCTCCTTACCCGAAAATCTACTCTTCTCACCAAGAAGGAGGTCTGTAAGCTTTTAATGGCAGCCGGATATGAAGGCGAGATTCCTGAGCCGGCAATAAAGAAGCCAAAAAAGCTATGGACTGGCAAGCAGATATTTAGTCTCTTTCTTCCAAAAGATTTCAGCTACACTCTTAAGGCTAGCATATGCAGAAACTGTGATGTCTGCTTGCATGAGAAATGCCCATACGACGCATATGTAGTAATAAAGAATGGAGAGTTAATATGTGGAGTAATAGATAAAAACTCTATAGGAGCTGAGAAGTCCGAAAGCATTCTACACAGGCTTATAAAAGATTATGGAACAAAATCTGCAAGGAAATTTCTCAACAGCATAAGCAGACTTCTCACACGGTTCATAACCATGCGCGGCTTCTCATTCTCCTATGAGGAACTCAATCTCTCCTCAGAGGTTAAGAAGGAGATCAGAAACGTGATAAGCCTAGCTGAGAGGAAGGTCTCAGAATTCACCGAACAGCTACATAAAGGAACGCTGGAACGGCTTCCTGGATTAACCCTTGAAGATTCATTTGAGATATACGTTATGAATGAACTGGCTAAGGCCAGAACTAAGGCTGGAGATATTGCAGATGCTGATCTAAGCATGAATAACTCCGGAGTGATAATGACGAGAAGCGGAGCTAGAGGCTCTACAATCAATATCGGCCAGATGACTGCATGTTTGGGGCAACAATCAGTACGCGGTAAAAGAATCACAAGAGGCTACATGAACAGGGCTCTCCCACACTTTAAAGTCGGAGATGCTTCGCCTAAAGCCCGCGGCTTCGTCTACTCATCTTATCGGGATGGACTAGATCCCATAGAGTTTTTCTTCCACGCTATGGGTGGAAGAGAGGGGCTTGTAGATACTGCAGTGCGAACCCAGCAGAGCGGATATATGCAGAGAAGACTAATAAACGCTATGGAACACCTTAGAGTTGAATATGACGGCACCGTCAGAAACTCAACTGGAGATATTATACAGTTCAAATATGGAGAGGATGGAGTTGATCCTGCGAAGAGTGATCATGGAAAGGCGGTAAATGTTGCACGGCTCATCGATCAGATAAAGCTAATTGATGAGGGAAGAAAACCAGCCTCCAAAGAATATATGAAGAAACATTTAGAAAAAGTGAAGGATCAGCTAACACCTTTACTTCTAGATGAGCTTGAAACTAATCTTTCACATGTGAAGCTAAGCAAAAAGGGGGTGGATTTGGCGATCAGATCAACAGTTGAACACTACAGGCGTTCTCTCGTTGAACCTGGAGAAGCTATTGGAATTGTGGCAGCTCAATCAATCGGTGAACCTGGCACACAGATGACCCTTAGAACCTTCCATTACGCAGGCGTCAGAGAAATGAATGTAACGATAGGTTTACCGCGTCTCATCGAGATAGTTGACGCGAGAAGAAAACCGTCAACACCAATCATGACGATATACTTGAATAAAGAGTACGGTGGGAGTAGAGAGAAAGCAACGAAAGTCGCGCAAAGAATTCTTTACACGACTGTTGAAGATGTTGCCTCTGAAGTCTTTATCAACCCGGAGACTGGAGGAATAATCATAGAGATAGACCCCGTGAAGATGAGGGAAAGGGGTGTAACGATTAACGATTTAGTTGAAGTTTTGGAGAAACAAAAGTATCTTGTGAAGGTAAAAGACGGTAAAATCTTCGTTGACTCGAAGAAACCTGTAGATCCAAAGAAGCTTCTAAGTCAGATATCATCAATGCACATTAAGGGAATTCCGGGAATCAAGAGAATACTCGTTTCTGAAGAGGAGGGAAGATGGATCATAAGGACGGACGGCTCAAATCTGCCAAAAGTTCTTGAGATTGAAGGAGTCGATCCGACGAGGACTACTACCAATAATATTCACGAGATCGCGGAGACTCTTGGAATAGAGGCTGCCAGAAACGCTCTTATAAGAGAGGCGTCATCAGTACTAGAAGAGCAAGGACTTGATGTGGATATTCGGCACATAATGCTCGTAGCCGATATCATGACTGCAACTGGCGAGGTTAGACAGATAGGTAGGCATGGAGTAAGCGGAGAGAAGGCAAGCGTACTCGCCCGGGCAGCATTTGAGATAACGGTTCCAAATATTGTTGAAGCTGCCGTTAGGGGAGAGACCGATAACCTTAAAGGCGTTACCGAGAATGTAATAGTTGGTCAATTCATTCCCATAGGTACAGGGTTAGTTGACATCTACATGTCCGCTGTGCCATCGAAAAGCGAGGTGAAATCTAGTGGTGAATCTTGATCAAGCATTGGGAGTCGCTGTAAAGACGGGGAAAGTTTTATTCGGTGCGAACTCAGCCATAAAAAATGTTATGACGGGGAAAGTTCGGCTAGTAGTATTAGCATCTAACTGTCCAGATAGTATCAGGAAAGATGTGGAGAAATACTGTAAAATTTCAAGAATCCCTCTAGTTGTATCCCCAAGAAATAATACAGAGCTAGGTAGAGCCTGTGGAAAACCTTTCTCTATCTCGGTTCTAGCCGTAAGGGATCCTGGAGACTCAGATATACTAGAAGTGGTGAGAGAGAGGAATGTCTAAGGGAATAAAATTCACGAATCGTGAATTACAGTTCATATCGCTATTCGAAAGCATCACCGGAGCGACCGTAAGAGATTGCATAATAGATGATGAGAATAACCGAGTGATCTACGTTGTGAAGGAAGGCGAAGCAGGAATGGCCATCGGAAAACGAGGGAAAAATATAATCTTGCTTGAGAAGATGACTGGAAAAAAGCATGAAGTCATCGAATTCTCTGATAATCCGGCGGCATTCATAAGAAACGCTCTGCGCCCAGCTAGGCTTAGAGAGATACGGATAACTCAAAGAACTGATGGAAAGAAGATAGCGGTCGTCTCAGTAGATCCGAGAGACAAGGGGATAGCCATCGGAAAGAATGGAAAGAATGCTGAAAGAATCAGATTCTTAGCTAAACGATACTTTGATATAAGTAACGTTTCCATACTCTGAAAAACCTTAAGCGTTTCTACACTAGACAAGTCCAAAAATAGAAATATTTAAGAATGTTCTTTCATCACTGCTTTATTAACAAGTGTGAGAGGGAGAACTCGGTGGGTAAGTCTCCTAAGGGAATGTTCGCCGCTAGAAAACTACGCCTAAACAGGAAGAAGTGGAGATGGAGTGATATTGACTATAAACGGCGTAAACTTAGGCTAGATGTTAAATCAGATCCTCTCGAAGGCGCTCCGATGGGCCGCGGAATAGTCCTAGAGAAAGTTGGACGCGAAAGCAAACAGCCAAACAGTGCCATAAGAAAATGTGTCCGCGTTCAGCTCATAAAGAATGGAAAAGTTATAACTGCCTTCCTTCCGGGAGATGGAGCATTAAACGTTGTTGATGAGCATGATGAAGTGATCGTTGAAGGAATCGGCGGTTCACAGGGCGGCGCGATGGGAGATATTCCAGGGATTAGATGGAAGGTTAGCTTAGTCAACGACGTTTCTCTTAAAGAGCTCGTTTTAGGAAAGAAGGAGAAGCCTCTGCGGTAAGCCTCCATACACAAGCAATTTCTGTTTCTTAGATCATAAAAGTTAATCAGCAGACCATGTCATGGACGATATCTTCTTTATAATCTCCAGCCTCTGTCTTGAGTTTTTATACCTTAACGGAAAGTGTTTTCTAACGGGTGTAATCAGCAAATGTAAGATTCTATTCTTTGCATCATCCCATATCTCAATCATATCTTTCTTAATCTGGAGATCTGAGCACTCCTTTATTACCTCATAAAGATCGCTGAATTCCTCATTTGTTTTGGAGAGCAAAATGCGGTCATCAATCTTGAGTGCGTAAACTTTCATCCTCCTCTTTTTTATGCATTTTCTAACTAAATCGTATATTCTGTTGATGTCAGTCTCTATATCTGTTATTGCCCCATAGTTGCTATTTGATCTTAAGAAGCTCTCCATCAAGGTTTCAACAAGCTTATTAAGATTTCCATCTTTCTCTTCAAATTCTTCCTCCACTTTCTCTTTTAGAGGAGAATCTTTACTCATCAATGTTCACTTGAAAGCGATCTTGAATGGAATATTTACTTCTCTTCAGATAAAAGATTAATGGGTTTTTACTTCTTAAGCAACATCTAGCATAGCATAAAATAAATTAGGAATTAGGGTTTGAATAAAGAGTGTGGAGGATATCTAATATGGAGCAAAGGAAAGTAGTGACTTTTGGGGAGATAATGCTTCGCCTCTCCCCTCCCAAGTTTCTCAGATTTGTCCAGACTAGATCATTTGAAGCAATATATGGTGGAGGAGAAGCAAACGTAGCTATCGCCCTAGCAAACTTCGGAGTTCCCGTTGATTACGTAACTAGGCTTCCCCCACATGAAATTGGCGATGCTTGCATAAACTATCTGCGCCAATTTGGAGTTGGGGTTGATAAGATTATCAGAGGCGGGGAGAGAATAGGCATATACTTC
>PIYH01000027.1 GCA_003601695.1 Candidatus Bathyarchaeota archaeon | reverse complement strand
GCATCGAATGGAAGCTGTTTCTCTTTTGTTACTTTTTCAAGGAAGTCAATGTTCTGAGGAAGAGTTACTTTGATCTCTGTGGGCCTCGTACCTATGATATGCCAAGAGATCTGGAAGTTTCCTTGGAAAACCTCTACGATTGACGGCTCTTCAGAAGAGAGCACAATCCTCGCGGAGTCATCTTCCAGATTAAACCGAATTTCGCATCCAGCGGGATACAGCGCCCTTAGCTTAGCATTCGGGTTAAGGGTTAACCTAAGCCGATTTGGAATCCTAGAAATTAGCTTGTCGTTGCCATCTTCAGCCGGTAAAAGTTCTGCTACGTTGTGTAGCTCCACATTCCTATAGATCATACAATTAGCCTTCCAACATTCAAATTCAGACGCGTAATAAATGTCTAGGTATTTAACTTTTTTCGGACTCTAACTTATCCAAAATTTTGCTGATTATTTCCGGAGGAAATTAAGAGACTAATTCTCATAATTTTCTCAAAGCGATAGAGATTAAGGGTATAGAAGGCCTTACGGTTCTCTTTCCTTGAAGAAGGCTCCGCATAGAAATAAGCTGAAGATAATGTTTGATTCGAATGTGAAGATTCTGGATCCGTTTGTAGGGGTCTGTCCAATTTCACTTGAGGCTTGGACTTTCAGCTACAGACGTGGAGCTTCTCCGAACTCAATATGTCCGCCCTCTTAGAAACTTCATAATTTAAGGCTCTTTATTTTATATTTTTCAAGTCGTCTTTAAGTTTATCTTCCTTCTTTTAGGAATTAGGATCTCTAAAGAAGTAATGTGTAGGGCTAGTTAGAGAGTGGTGCGGGGGCTACCCCGAAAATAAGGTTTTGAATTTCATACGTAGTAGCTGCACGTTTGGGTCTCTTAGTAATCGACTGATCTTCACGGTTTATCCGCTAGAAAAATCTGGAAGTATGTGCACATAACAACCATACTCTCAAACACGAGAAACTCAATATAACCCGAAATAATGTAGAGGGATGCCGCCTTCTTATAGATTGAGGAACAAGCCGATGAAGAATAAGTCGGCATCACAGGCATAAGCTACGGATGATTTATGACAAACTGGGCTGTAATGCAAAGCGATCTATTCAAAGCTGGAGTGAGTGAAAATGGTATAAGCTACTGGCTAACGAGCTACGCGTTCTCGGATATAGGGCTCTGGTTCGACAAGGAAGTGATCGGTGAGAATCCACTCGAAAAACGAGAACTACAGAGAACTAAGTCCACTTCTTCGTATAAACAATGTGACTGCACCATTCATGAAATTTTTTGGAAAAAGCTCATCGAGCAGTTTAGAAATCTTTATATCTCAAAGTAGGTCAATTTTTAAAAAATAGAAGGCGACGTAAGGTTTAAGTTTGATTAAGATGAAGCTCAAAGTTCATCAGGGTATAATCTTAGATGCATCTAGAGAAGGATGGGATTCCGGCGCCACCACTTTTGGAACGGTCTTCTATGACGAAGCTGATCGACGATATTATTTCTTTTATACTGGTGCATCGCCTCATTGGTCTCAAGCTAGCATAGGAATAGCAACATCCCAGGATGGTCTGATTTTTCGAAGAAGAGACGATGTGAATCCAATCATAGATTTGAAGAATCTCAAGCTTAAAGAAGCTGTAACACCTGTTGTTTTCCAAATAAAAAACAATTTTTTCATGGTCTTTAGTGGAAAGAAGCTGTCAGGAGGGGGGAGAAGAATCTTTATAGCATACTCCGGTGATCTCTTTGGCCCTTGGCGTTTTATAAAACAACTTATTAAACCTGAATGTCCCTGGGAAGGTAATGATATAGATTTAGGACCATCCGCAGTTAAGCTCAATGAAAATGAAATCCTAATTTATTATAGTAATGTTTCTAATAAACCACTTTTTGGACCAGGGTATTGGTTTAGAACATTAGGAATACTAAAGCTAAGGATAAATTCACCGAAGGATGTAGAAGCGTATCGATTTGATAAGAATCCACTCAAGCATCTTAATGGTCCTAAAGGCAGCTGGAACGAGTCACTATTCTGTCCCGGATACTTTAAGCTAGGATCATCACATTATCTTCTGCCAGCAGCTTCAACCTATTCTATAGGCTTTCCATACGAGCAATATATCGGATTAATTGAGGATTCATCACCCTATTTCTTGAAGCCAACAAAAATTAGCATTTTAATAGACGGTCCTAAAGAAAAAGAGAAGATCATTCCAGATGTAGAAAGCGAGATTGCATTAGACACTCCATGCCCCATTATAAAAAACGATGAACTTTGGCTTTATTATGCCGCTATGGATAGATCTCGTAGAATTTGGAAGACCGCTCTATCAATATATTCTCTTGAGGTGTAACTTAAAGTGCCGAGAAACGGTGAGATACTGGGGAGAGCCCTTTTAGGCAGCCCTAAAACTAATACATGATTAAACGCCACGAAGGATTTAAATGAGTAATAACGTCTTCTTCTGGAAGACATGTCCGATAAAAAGGTGTTTTCGTATTAATCTTCAAAATCTTCATCGGTGCCCATTATTAGGTTAGCTATCGTTAAAGGCCTACGCCACCAAGGCTTTCCAGCCATATGCAACTCATCTCCAAAGCCTAGATTGTTAACCTTGCTTTTACATCTGTTATCAAATAGGATTGCCCATGCATCTAAATGCTTAAATAATTTATACAGTGAAGATAGACTAGCCTTTAGCTGAGGGGGAAGGTCTCACATAATCCTTTGGAGGAATACATAAATTATGAGCAGAATAATCCCGACGGTTTTAGGCAGCTACCCCCGACCCCCATGGTTTAGAGAATATCTGAGAAAGGTTGAGGGATTACAAAAGGAGGGCGGCAGAGCAATGGATGAAGCTACCTACGCTAAGGCTGTGGGTGAAGTTATACGTGAACAGAGAGATGCTGGTATAAAGCTCTTCACTGATGGTCAGCTCCTCTGGCACGATCTCCTCTGCCACTTGGCAACTAAGATAGACGGCTTTGAAATGAATGGGTTAATAAGATACTTCGACAACAACCTCTATTACAGGATACCGAAGATTAAAGCTAAGCTTGAGAGGAGGAGAAGCATAGTAGTTGACGAATTCAGAGTTGCATATAGCATAGAACATGAAATGAAGACTGTGCTTTCATGCTTCACTCTCGCATCACTCTCTGAAGACGAGTTTTATCATGACAAATCCGAACTTGTAATGGACATCGCGCATATAATGAATCAGGAGGCGAAAGAACTAGTTAGAAACGGAGCTAAATATATTCAGATCGATGAGCCCTCACTGCTCTATGCTGAAAAGGAGGACATGAACGTTATGAAGGATGCTATAGAAGTAATCAGACGGGGTGTAGATGCAAAATTCTTCCTAGTCACCTATTTCAGGGATGCTGAAAGAATATTTCCTGAAGTACTTGACTTCAACGTCGATGTTATAGGCTTAGACTTCGTAGAGGGATACGAGAAAAATTTTGAACTACTGAGAGAATATGATATGGATAAAGAAGTTCAAGCCGGAGTTGTTGATGGAAGAACAACGAAGATGGAAGATAAAGAGCAGGTTAAACAAAAGATTAGAGCCATACATGACGCCGTTAATGGAGAAACATTGTATGTCTCCCCAAATACGGGGCTTGAATTTCTTCCTTACATTAAAGCATCGGAGAAGCTTAAAGTTCTATGCAACTCGGTAGGTGATATACAATGAATAATAGAAAGTTGCTTCCAACAACGGTTGTAGGTAGCTACCCCAAACCAAACTGGCTTCGAAGATTGATAAGAGAATATGAGAAGGGTGAGATCTCTAATAAAATTATGAGACGAGCGTATGATGACGCCGTTAAGGCTGTAGTTAAGGAACAAGAGCTAGCTGGAGTAGACATACTCTGGGACGGCGAGATGAGACGAGACGAGATGACATCATACTTTGCGAGGCGTATAGAAGGATTCACGATATATGGCGAGGTGAGGGTTTGGGGCAACAATTACTATCCTAAACCAGCCATAATTGATGAGCTCCGCTACAGAGATGAGCTCGCAGTTTCAGACTACAAATTTCTTAGGAGGATAACTGATCATGAGATAAAGATTCCGATAACTGGGCCATATACGCTTGTCGACTGGAGCTTTAATGAATATTATAGAACACGTGAAGAGGCAGTATATGCGCTGGCAGAGGTGATCAATCAAGAATTAAGAAGACTTGCTGAGGCTGGGGCAAGCTATATTCAGATTGATGATCCCGCAATTCCGACTCATCCCGAAGAGATCGAAGTTGCTAAGAACTCGATAGAGATCGTGACTAGGGAAGTGAATGCTTATATAGGAATTCATATATGCTACGGAGACTACTCAAAGATCTATCCTGAGATCCTAGAATTCAACGTTGATCAGATAGACCTCGAATTTGCGAATAGAAACTTTAAGGATATAGGAATCTTTAAGGATTATGAGTTCACAAAGGATCTCGGCTTCGGCTGCGTTGATGTCCACACAAGAAGAATAGAAAGCGTAGAAGAGATAAAAGATAATATAAGGAAAGCCTTCAGCATAGTTAAGCCTGAGAGAGTTTACGTTGATCCTGACTGTGGATTAAAACTGCTCTCATCCGAAGTAGCGTTCAAAAAGTTAAGAAATATGTGTCAAGCTGCTAGAGAGATAAGGGAGGAGCTGGAAGGTTAAGCTGGCTTTAACTAGAAAAAACCGAATACTTCATTTTTCATACGGAACAGTTCTGAATATTCCATCGCCGAAATTGTAGAGCCTATACCTATACTTTTCCGAAACATACGATGCTAAGACCTCTCCCACGAATATTGTATGATCTCCAGCCGTCATCTTTCCCCTAACCTTGCACTCGAAACATGCAACAGCATCTTTGATTAAGGGAGGCTTGACATATTTAGAATTTACCGTTTCTATGGCGCATTCAGCGAATTTATCAACATGTCTCCCTGAGCATGAACCTGTATATTTGATGAGATCCGCCATCTCCTCGTTTGGGAATACTATGACAAATTCTCCAGTCTCTTCAATAAGCTTATGAGTATAATTCCTATGACTAATACATACGGCGAGCATCGGAGGATTCGCTGATGCGATCGTGCACCATCCAGCGGGCATAACGTTAGGCTTACCTGAAGAGTCACAGGCGACGACGAGTACAACGTGCTCCGGATACTTCCTCTTTATAGCTTCGAGCCATTCAGCTTCTCTCATGACGCTTCTCCACCTCGCTATTACTCAATAATACCCAAGCTTAAGCCTACTTTAAGATTCAATTAGCTGTCTAGACTTTAGAACGAGTTGTTCTACTAACTGGACTTATTAGTCGGGAAGATTCATTATTGTCTTGGTGAAGAAGATTGGATCTACAGAGAAGTCACTTAATATTGCTGATTCTAGCCTTCATTGCAGCGTCTTCATCTATGGTGACCATCTACTACTGGAGTATCAGCAATGCTCCAAGAACAGAGATTGCATCTGCGCAGTTTCCATCGGGCATTCCATATGCCATCGGCGTTAGCAGGATTTCATCTATGGAGACTCAGCAAGCAAGCAATACAATTCTTATATCTGGGTCGGGGACGGCGTCCGCTCAAGCTGACGAGGCGACGGTTATCCTCGGAGTACAAACAGAAGGGGAAGCAGCATCTGAAGCAAGTGAAAGAAACGCCGAGTTAATGAATGCGGTAATAGATGCCTTGAAAAGCTTAGGCATAACTGAGGAGAACATGAAAACTGTATCCTACAGCGTCCAACCGATTTACTCGCCTAAGAACTACACAAAAATAATCGGTTACAGAGTGACAAATATGATTTCAGTTAAAGTCACGGATATGAATATCATAGGCGACGTTATCGATGCGGCCGTAGAGAACGGAGCGAATAGGATCCGCGGCGTCTCCTTCAAGCTGTCACAGGAAAGACAGGAAGAGCTCTTGAAGGAAGCATATACGGCAGCTCTTAAAGACGCAGAGAATAAAGCGACACTCATAGCTAAGACTTTGGGACTTAGAATAACAGGTGTATACTCAGTCAGCGAGAGAGTTTACCAGCCATACCAGCCATACCGGTCATATCTGTCATACTCTGCATCCGCAGAAGCCTTGAAAAGCACGCCTATAATCGAAGGTAAACTCAGCATCTCAGTAACGGTGCAAGTCATATATACTTTTGAGCAATAAACTCAATCCTTCCTTTCTTTTTAGAATTGTAACATCACTGGATGCATAATGAAATCATTTATGAACTGATGACGATGGAAATCCGAAGTACTCCAGATAGTTTTCACCCTAATTCTAACTCTCCCTACA
Source organism: Candidatus Bathyarchaeota archaeon (assembly GCA_003601695.1). Taxonomy (GTDB): domain Archaea; phylum Thermoproteota; class Bathyarchaeia; order Bathyarchaeales; family DTEX01; genus B63. Next base: position 7,251 of record PIYH01000027.1, on the reverse strand, counting down.
ATGAGAACCATCTATGAATATTGAAAGGGACGCTCAGCCTAGATGAGATTAAAGATAAAGATGAAAAGTAAATGCCGTTTAGAGTGAGTTCACCTCCTCACCTTTGATTTTTTTTAATCTCTTATTCACCTCTTCCAAGAGGTCTTCAAATTTTTCCTTTGGGATTCTCGCTCCAGCCGCGTTTGGATGTCCGCCTCCGCTACCTCCAATCTTCCTAGTTATCTGTCTCAACGTCTTGTTGAGATCTATTTCTCGACTGCATGCCCTTAAGCTCATGTCAATCATGTTTTTTCTTTCTTCTCCGGCGATTCCGACCAGGACATCCGTGAGTCCCATAGCGTAAGTGGCTGTTTTTCCATGTGAGAAGGGGAAATTAAGGACATAGGCTACTTCTCCTGAGATCTTAACTCTACTTCTAAGTTCCCTTATCGCTATCTCTTCGAGATGAGTATTCTGTATAGCGAGCTCAACCAGCTTTCTATCGAAGCTTGGAGGCATATTATTAGCTAAGTTAGCTACTATGCTTCTTTTCAATTCGTAGTTTCTCTTCTGCCCCTCAATTCCTTGAATGAGTAAACCGCTTTCAAAATATAATGTTCTTTTATCCCATCTTTTCAGGAGTTGACGAATCAGGGGGGTATTATCTAAATAATCTCCTATGGCACCCATGATCGCTATTCTAGCGTATATCGGATCCAATCTGGATTGAAAAAGTGTGTAGGTTAGCTCAGAAGCTGACGATTCTAAGCTGTGAATAATCTTTCCAGGAATCTCTTCTTTCGGAAGATTTTCAGGCAGGGGATGATGGTCAATATAGGTTAAATCTCCCTCCTCCGCAATCTCTGAGAATAATCGTAAAAGCTTAGTTAGATGGCTCTCTGAAATAGCAATATCGCATATGATGACTTTATCGTTTTTCTTGGCTTCTTTTAGATCTTCCTCCAGCCCATACGGGTGGGTAAAGAAGACGTGGGCTTCTGGATTCGCGGCTAAGGCGATAGCTCCAGCGCATAATCCATCAGCATCTCCATGAGTAAAAATCCACGTATCCATTCTTTAACCTCTTCATTTAAATCTCATATCAATAAAGATTTGAACAGTAATGTCATATAAATGATGAAGGATGTTGATGTAAGATGGCTATAGTTTCTCCTCGTTTAATCTGCAAGCATTTGAGGGAACCCCGTCTTCGAAGAGTCTTCGACTTTTTAGAAAACGACGTTGAAACTCAAACATATCTTCGGATGGCTAATGTTATGGCTGTTGAAAGACTTAGATACAACGATCACGGCCCGGTTCATTCAAGAATCACGTCTGGTAGCGCCCTTGAAATATTCGAGATTTTAAGTCGCAGATTCATGCCTACAACGGTCAGAAACGGCATATGCAGTTTAGAAGATGCAAAAGTTGTGGTTTTATGTGGAGCTTACCTACATGATATTGGAAACGCTATTCACCGTGACGCTCACCATATGCATGGCTGCACAATTGCAAGTCCAATCTTAGACAGGCTTCTCTCAAAGATTTATCCGACGGAGAAAGAATTAGCTTTAAGATTAAAGTCTGAAATTCTTCATTGTATTTTCTCCCATGATGAGAATGTTAAGTGTCTCAGCATAGAAGCTGGCTCTGTGAAGGTGGCGGATGGAACAGATATGGCTGAAGGAAGAGCTAGAATCCCCTATAGAATGGGTGATGTAGATATACATTCTCTGTCGGCGCTCGCCATCAGAAGAGTCGAAGTTCTAGAAGGTGAAAGTCGCCCTGTAAAAATTTTGGTGAATATGGATAACCCTGCGGGAGTCTTCCAGATAGAACACGTGTTGGGGAGGAAAGTATCCTCCTCAGGCATTGATGAATGGGTTGAGATCGTAGCGCTTGAAAAAGGGAAGGAGATAAAAACAATTCCTGATCATTTCGTTTAGTAGTTTATAGAACTCCCTGCAAGTTCGCATACGTCAGCTTTCTCTGGTACGACGGCAACCTTTTCGATTGGCTCCTCTGCCAACGAATGTTGTAGCATTTCTTTCTTGATCTCTTCACAGTATCGGACGCATAAACTGCAAAGAATGCAGTAGGTACGTTCATCAGTGAATTGGGATTTTTCGACTCGTGGTGGAGAACTAAAGATGAATTGGAGAATAATCATCTAAAGGATCTCTGAGACTCTAGATGAGATTGAACTGCCATGCTAAGGTTACTTGCGAAATTTTACTGGTAAACTGGTGCGGGGAGCGGGATTTGAACCCGCGAACCCCTATGGGACAGGCTCCTGAAGCTTACGCGGATTTGTTCGCTCTGCGCCTTTGACCTGGCTTGGCTATCCCCGCTTTTACACCAATAAATATCTTTGTATCTTTGGGTAAAATATTTGTTGCTATTTCCCAGCTATGAAAGCGATCATGCCCATCAACATGCATAAGAGAATAAGGCTCTTCACCTTCTTTGCATTTTGACGCGTTGGATTTCGGATGAGCATCATTGATGAAAGAATGAAACCGATATCCGTGATTGCAACGAATGGAATGAACCATGCGGAGACTATGCCCATGATTGGAGGCACAGCGCTTAAGATGACGGCGGAGAGAATCATAGCTGAGGCGACGGCTGCGGCTACTTTCTCACCATAGATCACCGCTACCGTTCTCATATTCTTAATCCGGTCGCCGCTTACATCCACCATTCCCTTCGTTACCTCTCGACCTATATTTGATAGAAAAGCCATAGCTGAGAAGAGAAGTATCTTCAGATCAATAATATCACTGACCATAAGGCTTCCATATATGAATGGAATAGCGACACAGAAGCTTACAAGCATATTCCCTGGTAACCCCGTCTGTTTACCCCTAAATGCATAAATCGTAGAGACCGATATAGAAATCAACGCGATCAGTAGCATCTTCAAATTTATGAGTAACGATGCAACCAGACCGAACAGTATCATAACTGCGGCCAGAAATAAGCTCTCCTCTAATTTTACTACGCCGCTTGGAAGCGGCCGATTCGGCTCATTAATTTTATCAATCTCGTAATCACAGTAGTCATTTATCGCCATTGAAGCTCCAGATAGAGTAAAGGCTGTTAAAGCTCCTAAAATGAGATTCTGCAAGAGATCGGGGGAGACAGGTGTGTTTAGAGATAGCCATGCTCCAACAAAGACAGCTAAGCTCATCATTAATCCATTAACTGGACGTATAATCTTTATGAAGCCAAGCATTCTTCTCTTCAATACAGACACAACGACAAGTGGATAATCGTCAAATAATTATTTTTCGGAGGGTCGAAGAGAAAGAAATAAAAGAATAATTTCACCTAAAGGGTGAGAGAGGAGCTCTTTGATGGCTAGCAAGCTCATAGTCGTGAAGGTTGGAACCGGAAGCCTTGTCAAGGATGATGGAAGACTTGACTTAAAATCAATGAAGAGAATAGTGGATCAAATAGCACAGGTAGTAAAGAAAGGTTACAAGGTGATCCTTGTAACATCAGGTGCAATAGCTGCCGGAATAGCGGAACTCAACGTCAAACCCAATCCAAACGATATAGTCTTCAAGCAGGCATGCGCAGCCGCTGGACAGAGTATACTGATGTCCCACTATAGAGGATTCTTTAAGACCCACGGTCTGAAGGTAGCGCAGGTTCTCTTAACAGAAAGAGACCTCGCCGACCGCGTATCCTATATTCACACGTGTAACGTCCTCGATAGACTTCTTCAGATCGGCGTAATCCCCATAGTTAACGAGAATGACGTGACGTCAATCAATGAGATAATCCCTCTAACAAAAGGCCAGAAAATAAATTTCAGCGATAACGATATCCTCTCAGTTCTAATAGCAAATGCGGTTGAAGCAGATTTGGTTGCAATCCTAACAACTGTAGATGGTTTTTATACGAAGAGTCCGGAAAAGCCGGATGCGAATCTTATACTAGTTGTTGAGAAAATAACGCCTAAAATAAAGAAGGCCGCTGAGGGAAAGAGCAAGTTTGGCCGTGGAGGAATGAAAACTAAGATTCAAGCCGCCGAGATAGCTATGCGAAGCGGAATTCCGCTCGTAATTGCAAACAGTCATAGAGAGAACGTACTTCTAGACTTGCTGGAGGGAAAGCCTGTTGGAACACTATTTAAGCCCGAAAAAAAGAAGATATCAAAGATTAAAAAATGGATAGCATACGGTGCGGGTGCGAAGGGTCAGATAAAGGTGAACCAGGGAGCGAAGGAGGCTATTCTGAAAGGCGCGAGCCTACTAGCCGTCGGCATAGAAGATGTTTCCGGAAGATTTCAAGTTGGAGAGGTTGTGAGCCTCGTGGGTCCAGATGACAGGGAGTTCGCTAGGGGAATAGCTAACTATACAAGTGAAGAGATTAACTTAATTAAGGGAATGAATACTTCCCAGATAAGGAAGACTTTAGGTTATATTAGACAGAAAGAAGTAATAAGTAGAAAGCGGATGTCTCTGAGGAGGGAGAAGATGTAGGTTGACAGTTAGGGAATTAATATTGGAGATATGTAAAAAGGCGAAGATAGCCTCCTATGAGCTAGCGAAGCTACCAACTGAGACAAAGAATCAAGCTCTTCTAAATATGGCGGATGCGTTGGAGAAGAATACATCTGAGATTCTCGAGGCGAATAATAAGGATGTTAAGACTTCAAGAGATAAAGGTGTTAAGGAAGCCTTACTTGATAGGCTCATCCTAAACGAGAAGAGAATATTAAAGATGGCTCAGTGTCTACGTGAAGTTGCATCTCTCCCTGATCCTGTAGGAGAAATAGTCAGGACATGGGTTAGACCTAATGGTTTAATTATAGGTCAGCTTAGGGTTCCTCTCGGAGTAGTCGCTGTTATATACGAGTCTAGACCTGATGTTACATCGGATGCTTCAGGCATATGCCTTAAATCTGGAAACGCCGTGATTCTACGCGGCGGCTCAGACGCTATCAACTCAAACTTGGCAATCGGGAAAATACTCAGTGAAGCCGCCGTAGATTCGGGAATACCTGAAGGCACCATTCAAGTTGTTCCTATAACTGAGAGAAGCGCGGCAATCGAGCTCATGAAAATGCGGGATTACGTTGATGTTCTTATTCCTAGGGGAGGAGCTGGATTAATCAGGGCGGTTGTTGAAAATGCAAAGGTTCCAGTGATCGAGACTGGAACTGGAAACTGTCACATATATGTTGAGGAAGATGCTGATTTAGAGAGAGCTATAAAGATAGTCATAAATGCGAAATGCCAGAGGCCGGGAACATGCAATGCTGCCGAGAAGCTCCTTGTACATCGAAAGATAGCCTCAAAATTCATTCCTATACTTGTTGAGGCTCTCCGAAAACATGGAGTTGAGGTTAGAGGATGTGAAGAAACCCGAAAAGTTGTTCCAGACGTCATCCCAGCTACGGAGGAAGACTGGTACACTGAATATCTGGACTTAATAATCGGTATTAAAGTTGTTAGCGGTTTGGAGGAGGCTATAAATCATATAAACAAGTATGGAACGAAGCATTCGGATGCTATTCTCACGTCAGATTTCAATAAAGCCTTAAGATTCATCAAGGAAGTAGACTCCGCCGCCGTTTATTGGAACGCTTCAACGCGATTCACAGATGGCAACCAGTATGGACTTGGCGCTGAGATTGGCATAAGTACCCAAAAAATGCATGCACGTGGTCCAATGAGTGTTCAGCATTTAACAACTGTGAAATACTTCGTTCTTGGACGCGGGCATGTAAGAGAATAACAGGGCTTCATACCCCTATAACAGAAGGACTCTTCATGAAAAAATTAGGTCTTATAGTTAATCCGATAGCTGGTATGGGTGGCGCTGTAGGACTCAAGGGGACTGATGGAGAAAAAACCTTAAGGAAAGCTATAGCGTTAGGTGCGGAGCCAATAGCACCCGCTAGGGCGAAGGTCTTCCTTTCATATCTCAAGAAAGTTATCGGCAAAGTCCACATGGTAGCTGCTGCGGGAAAGATGGGCGAGGAAGAGGCAAAGGGAATTGGGTTTGAATGTACCATTATAGGGGAGGCGAAGGACAAGACAACCCCTCTTGACACAAAGGAAGCAGCTAAAATAATGACTGAAGAAAACGTGAATCTTCTCGCTTTTTGCGGGGGAGATGGAACAGCTCGGGATATAATGGACGTGGTTGGGCTGAAAATTCCAGTATTGGGAGTTCCGACAGGAGTCAAGATGCATAGCGCCGTCTTCGCCCTCAATCCAGAAGCCGCTGCATATATTACAGCTAAGTTTTTAAGCTCAGGGCTTCCATTGAGAGAGGCTGAGGTCATGGATGTCGATGAAGAAGCCTTTAGACAGAACCGTCTTTCAGCAAAACTCTACGGATATATGCTGGTGCCATACGAGGCGGGGTATCTTCAAGGAGTTAAGATACCGAGCTCTCATAGCAGAAGCGAACTTAGGAATCAAGCAGCTATAGCCATCTATGTTATTGAAAAGATCTTAGAGCCCGAGGTCATTTATATTCTCGGCCCAGGAACAACTACGCGCACAATAGTGGATCTACTCGATCAGAAAAAGACACTTTTAGGTGTAGATCTACTCCTAAACAAAAAGATAATCGTGAAAGATGCGAATGAGAAAGCAATTCTCAGATATATAGAGGGTAGAAAAACAAAGATTATTGTAACACCCATAGGCGGACAGGGATTTATCTTCGGCAGAGGGAATCAACAGATAAGTTCCCAAGTGATAAGGAAGGTTGGAGCACAGAACATAATAGTTATCGCTACGAGAAATAAGATCGAAAATCTCAGAGTCCTCAGAGTAGACACGGGAGATCCGCGGCTGGATGAGGAACTCAGGGGAAAAATAGAGGTAATAATCGATTACAATCAGAAAGTAATTATGCCAATTATGTGAGATGAAAAGGACCTAAAAAATATCCAAATTAAAGAAGGAAAGAAAACGTTTCCTTGTAATAAGTAATGGATAGATTTTATATCTGAAAAACATTAGCATATTCATATTTGTAAATAATCGGCGCATAATTAATTAAAAATTAGAATTAAATAAAGAAGACTGCGGCTCTTTAATCCATGCAGGTTATTAAATAACCATCTAAGGACTAAAAAATTATCCTAAAAAGGGAGGAATAAATCTCAAAATAGCCCTTTTATAGGGCAGGGTCATTTTTTATATCCATCATTTAATGGAGAATAGGAAGCTATATTAGAACCTAGAGAATAACAAGGCAGTAATTCCTTCCTAAATGAGTTAGATGAGAGGACCTCAGGAT
>PIYH01000092.1 GCA_003601695.1 Candidatus Bathyarchaeota archaeon | reverse complement strand
GGGAAGTGTAAAATATATTTTTGTTCATGACGCGTCAGTTTATGCAAAAAAATATATTATTCTTCAATAGTTTATTGCGTAAATTATATATTATTCTCCGAGAATACATAAAAAGCTAATCTGGTGGATAATTTGAGGAATATAATAGTTACGGAGATTAAGCAAACACCTCTAGAAGAACAGCGAATCGAAGTTGTTGAAAGAAAAGGGCTAGGCCACCCAGATACTATATGCGATTCTATAATGAATGAAGTTTCAGTTAAACTAAGCCAAGCATATATCGAAGAATTCGGAACGATTCTTCATCATAATATTGATAAATCACTCCTTGCTGCTGGTAAAGTGAAGATAAGATTCGGCGGAGGGATAGTTGAGAAGCCAATGAAGCTCATTTTTGGGGATAGAGCAACCTTCGAAGCTAACGGAATAAGCATCCCAGTAGGCGAGATAGCGATCCAGACAGCTAAGGATTGGTTTAGAAAAAACCTCAGATTTGTAGATCCTGACGTTCATGTAAAGTATCAAATTGAGATCCAACCAGGATCCTCAGCGCTCACTGACATTTTTAGAAGAGGGGGAAAAATTCTGGAAGCAAATGATACTTCCGCAGCTGTAGGATGGGCGCCCATGACTAAAACTGAAAATATAGTTTTAGCCACGGAAAAATACTTGAATTCAAAGAGATTTAAGGATAGATTTCCTGAGACAGGCGAAGATGTAAAGGTAATGGGCTTCAGAAAGGATGATGAGCTCAATCTAATAATTTCAATGGCGTTCATAGACCGTTTCATTAATGACGAGAAGGAATACTTTGAAAAGAAAGCTGAGATTTTTGAGGATATAAAAAGGTTTATTGAGAAAGAAAGCGATTTCAAGAAAATCGGAATAGAACTAAATGCGTTAGACACTCCGGGAAGAAGCTTAAATGGCATTTACTTAACAGTTCTTGGAACAAGTGCAGATGGGGCTGATTCAGGACAAGTTGGCAGAGGAAATCGTGTGAATGGCGTTATTTCTCTAAATCGGCCTCAATGCTCAGAGGCAGCAGCAGGCAAGAATCCAGTTAGTCACGTCGGGAAAATATACAATCTGCTGACACATGAGATTGCTAATGATATATACAAAAACGTTCCCGGGATACGGGAAGTTTATGTGTGGATGTTAAGTAAGATAGGTCAATCGATAGATCAGCCTGCCGCGGTAGCTGTTCAAATAATACCTGATAATTCCGTAATGTTCGATAAAGTCAGAAAAGAGACTGAAAGAATAGTAGACTATAGACTTGAAGAGATAAATGAGTTTTGCATAAAGCTTGCTTACGGAAAGATACCCATCTGCTAACCTTAGTTTTTGAAACAGAAAGTTTCGGATAATCTCATAATAACTAATAACGTTCTTACTCAGAATTTCTTTTTCTAAAAAAGGATAAATCTTTATAGATTTCTAAGATTCTCTAGGCATCTTCTGACGCATTCTAATGGTGGATAGGGATAAGTTTCCTGTTCAACAATGTACCATTCCGTTCCACCAAGCGTCTCGCATGCCTTAAAGAATTCTTTCCATTTCATATCTCCCTCTCCAATTAGTACACTTCTTTTCTTTGCTGAGTATTCTTTAATATGCACAGTTGCAGCTCGCCCCGGATATCTCCTTATTATATCGATTACATCATCTGCCGTAAGCCCTCCCATCATTGCATTTCCAGTGTCAAGCTGCATCACAACATCTTGCTTTGCTTCCTTGAAGAAAATATCCCACGGAATTTCTCCGTCTATTGGCTTAAACTCAACTGCATGATTATGATATCCGACACGCATTCCTTCTGGCTTGATTTTCTCAGAGATTTCATTCATTAACTTAGCTGAATTGATCCATGAATCCTTTGATTTCCTCATCTCCTTTGGAAGACTTGGAACTATCAGATACTTGTTGCCGAGTACTCTGTTGAATTCAACAGTCTTTTTGAGATTATTCCCTAGCAGGGTGTTCATTCCCAGATGGCTCCCGGCGACCTTTAATCCCAAATCCTCAAGCATCTTTCTTAGTTCTTCAGCTGTTCTATCATAGTATCCCGCGAATTCAACACCTTCATATCCCATCCTAGCGATTTCTTCTAGTGTTCCATAAAGATCTCGTTTACACTCTCTGCGAACTGAATAAAGCTGTAATGCTATTGGAATCTTTCCCATTAGTTATCCTCCTTAACAGGCTGTCTGAATATTCTAGTTTTACGCTTAATAAGACTATGCTATTTTATGAAGTTTCTTCCTCGCTTAGGATGTCTCCATATTTTTCAAACAATAATTCTAATGCTCTCCTAAAGGCTTCCGCTCTGCTCGAAAAGATTCTTTTCATTTCTATCAGATGATTAAGCTTCTTAAGGTAATCATTTGAAAGCGCAAGCTTAACTACTATTTCCTCATAATTCTTTTCGCTAACTTCTTCTTTCCCGCTCATCTCTCTTCCTAGAAAAACTCTTCATTTAAGTATATAAGAATTATCAAAATATGTTATATTTAATATTAGGATGTATTTTTCTTTTGTAAAAATTAAGTGTCCTTAAAGCCAGAGTAAATGCAATATATATATACACTCCTTCATGTACTGAAGATAGATAAAAGACAATTTTTAGATAACCTTAAGAAAGCTTTATATTTACATAATTATTATTAAAGATCAGCTTGTAGTTAAAATATGTGCTGGAGGGAAAGAACGTGGGCGATGAGAACGAAAGAATCGTCAGCCGCGCCTTACCTAAAAGATCAATAGAGGAAATAGCGAAAGAAGCTATTCCGCGAATAAGCGTATTCGGTATCGGGGGAGCCGGATGCAATATTGTATCATGGATTAAAGAGAAAGGAATACTAGGCGCAAAAATCTACGCTGCCAATACCGATGCAAAACACTTAAGCACCACAAAGGCGGATGCAAAGATTCTTCTTGGATATCATATCTGTAGCGGATTGGGATGCGGAGGCTTCCCGGAGCAGGGAATGAAGGCAGCTGAAGAAGCGTCTGAAGAGATTAGAAGAGCTGTCTCCGGATCCGGCTTAGTCTTCATAACGGCCGGTCTCGGGGGAGGAACGGGAACAGGTGCCTCTCCAGTTATTGCAAAGATGTCCAAAGAATTAGGCGCTTTAACAATGGGAGTGGTTACCATTCCGTTCCAAGTTGAACGTGCGAGACTTTTAAAGGCAAGAGAAGGTCTAAAAAGACTGGTTGAGATCTGCGACGCCGTAATCGTGATAGATAATAACAGGCTCAGAAAAGTAGCGGGCGACCTACCTTTAATTGAAGCCTTCGGAGTAGCTAATGAGCTTATTGCAACTTTCATAAAGAATATTTCTGAAACCATCGCTACGCCAAGCTTGGTTAATCTAGACTTCGCTGATTTAAGATCGATTATGACGGGAGGGGGAGTATGCGCGATTGGAGTTGGAGAAGGACAAGGAGACACAAAAGTCGAAAATGCCGTTGAGAGAGCATTAAATACTCAGCTTCTTGATGTGAATGATCTCAGTAAGTGTAAGGGGGCATTAGTTCATGTTGAAGGCGGAGATGATATGACCCTCGATGACGTTACTAGGGCTGGAGAGATCGTTGTAAATAAAATAGCTCCAGATGCTAAGGTATCTTGGGGTGCAAGAATAGTAAGATGCAAGGTATGATTAAAGTAACCGTTGTACTTGCAGGAATCGAGAGCCCATTCCTAACTAGAGGATTAGAGCCTTTCGGGAAGATATAGTCCCCAGTAGCCCTCCGATTACAAAAAAGAAATAAACGTGGTTGAGAAAACTGAAAGTGAAGATTATTAAAAGACGTATAGAGTTAAAGAAGGGATGAGATACGGATATTGTTGTTTATACAATAATAGTATTTGCTGTCGTTTCAGTAGGATTATTGATATTCGTTGCGTTGAAAGCATTTCGTTCTCCAACATTGTTCTACGCTACTGAGGAGCCGATTGATATTCTTGTTAAGCGCCTTAGCTGTCCGAAATGCCGCTCTCGGCGATTAAAGCCGACAGGAAAATATACTATCACATGTGAGAACTGTGGCTTCACATTCAGCATAGGCGTCGTAACTAAAAGGCAGAGCGAATAAATCCTTTCTTTTATATTCTTTACTTTTTAACTTCTACATTCATTGAGAATCTCCAAGATTAATATTAGAAGGAAGAATCATAACAACAGAGCTCTGACGAGAAGATTTCGCTGATCAATAAAAGAACTTATTGAGAATTCCTCATAAGACTTATTAAGGTGTTCTATAAGAGAATTTTCTTGGAGGAAATTACCTAAAATTGCAACGCAGCGTTAAGCGTATCGTGCTAGATGTTCTAAAGCTCCGTGAACCTCCGCTTACAGAATTTGCTTCGACGTTATGTTCATTGCCTAATATTGAAGGAGTAAAAATTTCGCTGATTGAAATAGATCAGAATACCGAGAGTGTAAAGGTGACGATTGAAGGTAACGATATTAACCTAGAGGATGTAAAGAAGTTGATGAAAAATCATGGAGCAGTAATCCACAGCGTAGATGAGGTTGTGGTTCAAAAAAATTCCTTAGACAAAGCGTAGTCGGTTCTAGAAGGGAGCAGGATCATAAGCTATGGAATCATTAAGTAAAATAATCAATCGTATAAAGCTATACATTGAAGTAACACATATAGGAGATATTGCTAGAAGGTACTTCGTCAAAAACGGTATGGACGGATCAATGACCGTATTAGGTATAATACTCGGCTCATGGGTTGCTAAGGTCGAGGATCCATACGTGATAGTTATGGCTGGGTTCGGTGCATGTCTTGCTATGGGAATCTCCGGGCTTTTCGGAGCTTATATAACGGAGAAGGCTGAACGGAAGAGGATTATAAAGGATCTAGAAGAATCCATGCTTAGTGATCTAGATGGTTCATTACAGCAGAATGCTTCAGAGTTTGTTCCCACGCTGACCGCGCTCGTAGATGGACTATCTCCCTCTCTGACAGCTACGATCTCTCTGATTCCATTCCTCATATCGATGGTAGGGCTTTTATCCATTTGGGATTCCTATGTTATTTCCACCATCCTTACATTTGCTACTCTCTTCGCATTAGGATTATACTTAGGACATGTTGCAAGAGAGAGAATGTGGATCTATGGGCTTCAGATGATCGCAGCTGGAGCAGTCATAACATTAATTGTCTACACGCTCGGTGGATTCTGAAATCGCCGCCTAAGATGTAGTTGTTTCGGCAAAAGATTCATCTCCCCCAGAATGGCTTTTTAACACTCATAACCTTGGCTATTTCGTTTAAACATTCGATCTCATCAGAGCTCAACTTTTCTATAAACTCAGAAAAGAGACGTCTAGCGTGGGCTTCAGGCACATTCACATATAAGATATCTCCTTCGTTTATGTGTCGCCCTATGATAGGCTTATCGATTGATATAGCCACTTGAGATCCTTTTTCAGCTTTGGGAATAGCTTTTCCGCGATCTTGAATCTGAAGTATTTCGCCGATCTCTCTACCATCTTCTCTAATTAGGCGAAGCCTAGGCTTAATTGTTCCAGCTAAGACTTCCACCCCTACAATCGCCGGCTTCGCCCTACGGAATACGTATCCCGGCAAGATTTTTATCTTAGCTGGTTTAATGAGACTTTCGAACTCGCCTCTCTCCATCTCTTCTCTCTTCTTCTTTAACCATCGAAGGTAATCGTCAATTAGATGATAAATTATATTGTTACGGAATATAGGTATCCCTCTAATCTTTGCTTCCTCTTCGGCGTCTGGCAAAACTCGAACATTGAATGCGAGGATCACGGCGTAGAGAAGATCATTTTCTTTAACTACGGATGCTTCCATAACATCTCTTTTAGAAACGTCTCCTACATCTGCAAACCTTATTGGGATATTATTTCTCTTCAAATTCTCAGCTATCGCCTCTAAGGAGCCTAAGGCGTCAGTTTTCAAGATAACTCCATCCATATCTGTTAAGATACGAATTCGCTCCACTTCTTCAGAAATCTCTCTTAAAAGATTCTCCATTTTCTCCTCTGATTCAGCAACATATAATGGGGCTCCTGCCAACGCATCCTCAAGATTTGGTGCAGCTATCTTCACCCCAGCAGCTGCAGAGACTTTATCTACAGAAGAAAATCTATCTCTAGGATCCCTAATCTCATCTAAAGGCTTAGGGAGAAGTAGAGCTCGAACAGTTGTTACTATAGGGCCGCTTCTTCCCCCCAATATTATAGTGTCGTCTTTCCGAAGAATGCCATCATATATTATCGCATTTATCGTTGTTCCTAAGCCAACTTCTTCCTTAACTTCCAAAATTGTGCCTTTAGCTGGTCCAGCTGTGACCTGAAGTCTTTTTCTCAGAAACTGTTGAGTTAAGCCCGTGAGGACGGCGACCAATTCAGTTATTCCTTCACCAGTTTTTGCACTTGTAGGAACTATGGCCACTGTACGTGTGAAGTCTCTTACCCTATCAAACCTGTCTGCACGAAAAGATATCTCAGAAAATCTACCGATTATCCTGTATAGATAATCATCTAAGGCTTGCCTAACGTAAGGATCTTGCCTCTCAT
>PIYH01000026.1 GCA_003601695.1 Candidatus Bathyarchaeota archaeon | reverse complement strand
TGAGCCGTTACCTCACCAACTACCTGATGGGCCGCAGCCCTATCCTCAGGCGATGCGGGAAGGCATGGTTCCCACATCCTTTAGGCGAGAGACCATTCCAGGCCCTCTCGCCTATCGGGGATTAGCCCCAGTTTCCCGGGGTTATCCCCGTCCTGAGGACAAGTTAGCTACGTGTTACGGAGCTGTTCGCCGCGTTCTCCCCATTGCCGGAGAACGCAGACTAGCATGCCTTAGTCCCACCCCGATAGCAGTGGGGTCCGGCAGGATCAACCGGAGTTGACGGTCGCATTTCATTTATTCTGGCGGTTTTTTGCTACGTCAAGCCTATCTTAGACCTAAGGATTCATATCTTAGGTCCGCATTCTTATGTATCCGTAACTGGAGATCTCCTCTTCATTCAGAGGCGAAACGCCTCCTTGTCAAAGGGATGCCGCCAGATTACGGATTCTTCAAGGCTTCTATGTGAAGCCCAATTATATGTAAGTTATTGTCTTCTTAATAAATTTAACTTGTCCCAGATCTAGTTTTCTTGTGCTATTCAAATTTATGGCTAAATCTCCTAGATGTTAACTTCTCTTCCAGACCTCGCTGATTGATAAGCCGCGTCTATAATTTGCATAATTTTTAGCCCTTCCCTTCCGGATGTTTTTGGATCTCTATCTTCTCGGCATGCGGTGATGAAGTCGGTGACGAGTTGGCTCCAAATATCATGGGGTTTCTCTATATGAAGCATTTTTGAGACTCCGATTCCATCTTCCTCAGTGTAGTAAGTGAAGGGATCCAACTTTAGTCCTCCAGCGGATCCAAAGATCAGCGTCTCAGTGTGTGGACCTATATTCGATGCCCATGCGGTCTCAAACATAGCGGTAACCCCTTCCTTGAATCTGACAAGTACTGAAGAGTGCTCCTCAACATCGTAGATTGTGCTCAGCTTTATAGGCGGCTCTATTCCTCTGAACGTCATTGAACTTACGGATGCTGGGTGAACATCTCCGAGGAGATAAAGAGCCACATCTATATCGTAGCAGCCGATATCTATTAATGCGCCTCCACCAGCCTTGGACGAGTCGAGGAACCATTTTGACTCCTTAAGTATGTCTATGCCGGGTCTCCCTCTTCTCCTAAGGGTTGTAGCCCTATAATAGTAGATCCTTCCGATCTCTCCTTCATCTATGTACTGCTTCGCTAACTTTACTGACGGAATGAATCTATCTCTTGCACTACAAATTCCGAGCTTAACCTTTGCCTCATCACATGCCTTAACCATCTTCTCGGCCTCTTCATAATTCATGGCCATCGGCTTCTCGCATAAGACATGCTTGCCATATGTGGCAGCATCACATGTGATCTTTGCATGGACAAAGGGAGGAGTACAGACGATAACTCCGTCTATATCGGTTAATTCTAAAAGGTCATGATAGTCTAAGAATGCCTTATCCACACCATATTCCTTTGAAACCGTCTTCAAAGTCTTTGGGTTTATATCTGCTATAGCGACTACTTCCGACTCTTTGCTAGCTGAAAATACATTTATATGTTTCCGTCCTATTACGCCTACGCCTATAATTCCCACTTTAAACTTCTTCAAATCACTCATTCCTCATATATGCGATGTCTCATCAAGAACTTAAAAGCTTGTTTCTCTTAAAAGTTTAAAGATTCAAAGTCTGTTGAATCTCCGATTTTCCGCTTCTTAAACAATTTATATGTGCTTCAAAAATATTAATAGACCTTAGTCATAATTGGCTTGTTTAGTGTAGTTTTCGCCGTTTTGGGGTTTTGATGAAGAGAAAGCGACTGTTGTGGAACTCCATATTCATCGAGATATTAGGTTCGTATATGCGTGGATATTGGCTAGGTTTATTTTTGTGCGGGCTTTATCGTCGGGTGTATTTTCTTGCCTAATTACGAGAGGCTGTCAAAGCAAAAGAGCTAACCATCGAACAGAAAGCGTTCAACCGGAAACTCTCAAAGGAAAGAATAGTGGTGGAGCACACTATTAGCCATCTGAAAAAGGTTCCGTATCATGACGCATAAGTTCAGAAACTGCCTCAAAAAACTACGACACCATGACAAACATAATGTGCGGATTAACAAACTTCAGAATGATGGGAACAGCAGCCATCTGAAAAACAGTCAGAAAAAACCTAAAACCCGCAAAAACTGCCAAAAAATAATAACGACTAAGGTCTATTCTATAAAAAGGTAGTGCCCTCGGTTAGTTTAGGAGAAAGAACACGATGCAATTCTTTAGAAATCTTATTTAGACATGTGGAGGGGTAAAACTTGAAGGTTGAGTTGTATGGTTTAAGGCTTCCGGAAGTCAGACCTAGAGATGACCTAGCAAAGATGGTGGCAGATGCCGCTTCTAAAGAGGCTGGCGGCATAAAGGATGGAGACATTCTTGTGATAACAAGCAAGGTGGTCTCGAAAGCATATGGATTTCTGATTCGGTTGGATGATGTTAAACCGTCAAAGAGGGCGCTTAGGATCGCTGGGAAGACCGGAGGAGATCCATGTTTCATCCAAGCCGTCCTAGACAATAGCGATGAAGTTCTCTTCATACTTCCATTCGCAAAGCTCGTTGAGAAGGATGTGATCAGGATCGAGAGAATGTCAAGAAACATCGCTGGAGCCTACGAGGCCATAAAGAGGATTCCGTACATTCTCATCGTCAGGAGGGGAGGACAGATCTATAGCGACGCAGGATTGGACTTCTCGAATCATCCGGAGGGCGTGATGAGCGTCCCGCCTGAGAATATGGACGAGTACGCCCGGGAGATCAGGCGTAGAATCCTAGAGTTAACTGGGAGGAGGATTGCCGTCATCATAACTGACACGGAGATGTGGATCTCATTTGGATCCTTGGATTTTGCAAGAGGCTCCTCAGGTATAGAAGTCATCCATAAGGGCTTTGGCAATTTGGATCTTTACGGTAAGCCGAAGTTTGGCGGTGTAGACTGCATAGCCCATGAGATTGCCTGTGCCTCAGCCTTGCTGATGGGTCAGACAGATGAGGGAATTCCAGCAGTCATAGTAAGAGGATATAAGTATGTCGAGAGCGAAGAGAGTATATCAGATTATCAGCTAAGCGGGAACGCGATGAGGTTAGCGGTGAAAGAGATAATTAAGAGCTCCATCAATATTCTGGGATTCAAATGGTTATTCAAGTTCTTCATTAGGTAGGCATGTAAATCAGATTCCAGCTACTTAGCCTGAAGCGACCGCGTTTTCATCTTATTCATCGAGCCATCTTCTCTTCTGGATCTGATGCTTAAGGACAAATTAACCAACGTATGAATGGGTCTAATTTACCAACAGATAGTAGATACGTGAAGAGAAATTAAAGGACGCTTCAGAACATGGGATAACTTGGATCTCGACATCGACATCCTCTAAGCTCTCAAGCATGCCGAGCAGGTCTCCTAGGGGAAGTCCACATATACATATCTCGTCCCCTACAACTGTGACGTGAATGCTTCTTCGGCTTACCCGCCGCATCTCTAATCCCCATCCACAAAAATGATTGCTAAACGCATCTTAAAATTGTAGTCTATATGCTGTAGATGATGACTTCTGAGAACCTACTATTCACGTTTGTGCATCCCCTCACATTTTTCGGCGGAGCGACGGTCGTATTCTCTCTTACCGATCGGTTACATCGCGCTCAAAAACATTAAAATATTGCAAAAACGAACGTTAGAGCTGAGCGTAATGGAGAACGAAAAGTATAGAGAGTTTCTGAAGAAGCGAGCTGAGAGCAGACCTCTCTATAAAGACGTTCTGGGAGAGAAAATCATTTTTGAAGTTCCTAAGGAGGAAATGGAAGAAAAGCGTCAGAGTGGATTATCGGATATTCTTGAATCTATACTTTTAGGTAGAGAGGTAGGTTGCAATGTAACTATGGATCGGGAAGCAGCTTCCTTGCTTAAGTACCGCTTAGATATGCTGGAGGAGGAGAACGCTCAGATGCGTAAGAGAATGAAGCTAATGAAAGTTATGATCGCGTTTTTAGTATCCTTCATCCTCATGGCCTTTGCGTACATAATAATGCATCTCATCTAGTGCACGAGGAGGAAAGGTGCCATATATGAATATTAAGGATAAAATTAGAAGGTGGGAAAGAGAAGTAAAATCGAGATTCATAGGTCATGAACAGTCTATACATATAATGATTCTAAATCATCTTCATTCCAGATCAACAACCTTAATTCGAGCTCCTCATGGTCTAGGAAAATCTACACTCATGCTTCTTGTATTGAAAGGAATATGTGGAGATGACTTTGTAGTTGTCTCCGGAGCTTCAGAAGTGAAGAGAGGAGAAGTTGTCGGTCGGCTTCACATTCCATCACTAGAAAAGGAAGGTGTTGAACGAGTCCTATGGGCCGCTTTTGTGAAGAGCAGAGGGAAGGCTCTCGACGAAGTTAATAGGCTTAACCCCTACACAACAGCGAATATTCATCACCTCATGCAGTTCGGAGAAGTTTGGGCCTACGGGAAAAAGGCAAAGGTTAGCGATTATCTTCTAGTGGCAAATGAGAATCCAATAGATGCAACTTCATTCATCCATCCGCAACCATTCTACGATAGATTTGATATATGCATCTTTCTAAGATCGCTTACTTTAAGCGAAAAATTTCAACTCCAAGAATTATTGGACAAGTATGAAGGAAATATTGTCGACTCCATGCCTCAAATCTTAACATTCGAGGATCTCGAAGAGGCGAGGAGGCAAGTTTCAGAAATAGAACTTGATTCCGATAAGATGGGAATTATAAACCTCATAGTTAGAGATCTACAAGCGTGCATACGAGATAAAGAAAACTCTGAGGTTAAACCTCCAGCCCTCTGCGAGGGTTGTCACTTCACACGAGATATATGCAGTAAGATTAAGGAGCCACTAAGCGAAAGAGCCACTGTTGCTCTAACTAACCTAGTGAAAGCTACGGAATGGCTGGATGGAGAATGCAAGATAGATGATATTCTGCAGATGGCATTCTGGATATTGCCTCACCGTTTATCCCTAGTGAAGACTAAGAACATTCCGACTGATATCCGAGAGATTCTAGAGATGGAGAGAGTAAAGATGGCGGACAGAGATGCCAGAAGACAATGGGCTATACTAAATGAGCTAACAAAGAAGTTTAATTATTCAATATACAAGCTGGCGCGAGAAGCAGCAGTCGAAGATGTTGTATTCGCGGAGGAACTTATAAAAATGGAGGACAAATGGATCCGCGAAGGACTCTTAAGGAGAGACGAGACGTTATCCTCGCAGATGGGCTGGAAGAACCTCAGATATAAGGATGTGATATTTTAGGATGAGAAAAGAGAAACATATTGATATCGTAAAGATATTTAATCAAGCGTGGTCTGAACTTTATTGTCCACCTGTAAGACTCTCAATTATTGAAGAAGAAAAGCCTAAATTTATAGTCGCTAACGGAATAGTATGTTTAAATCCCAACATGATTCCTAAAGGAGTAGATCCAGAAAAATATCTATTGTGGTATTTTCGCCACCAGCTAGCTCATATTCATCACTGCCCATATGATATCAGAACAGCTTATAGCTTAGAACGCGCTGCTTTCGAGGTCACACATGACTGGAATCTCGCATATCTAGCAATGCAGATCTTCTCAGACACTCAAGTAGATCTTCGCTACTTACCCCGTCGATTCGGGGAAGTTCCATATCATGTTAGAATAGTCGGAGGGAAATCCTCAGAGTTATTATCCGAAGAAATAATGAAGACCATTTATCTTTGCGTCAATCCGGCATTTAAGGTTAGAGATAAAAGCTTATTCAAAGCAGCCAAGGAAATAATCTTTATTTCATACCTAGATAGACCATGGCGTGTAAAGGTTCAGGTGATAGCATCTGTTCTGAGCAGACTTGTGAAGAAGAATCCGCGAATTTTTTCCGAAAAGAGGATCGCGAAATCGATCATGGGCAGTCCCATATATGTAAGAGAGGATTTTGCAGACTCAACAATCGATAGATTCATGGAAACCTATGGATTAGTTAAGGATGAATCTGAAGCTAGAACGTTTTATGAGCAATGGATCAAGCCAAGATTATCAGAAGATGAGAGAAAGAAAATAAATGAATCTTTAGAGAAAAGGTTTGGGAAGGGGAAAAATATAAGAAAGTTAATATCAAAAAATGAGGAAAAGGGAGGACGTAAAATATCTGATTCTAAGTCACATCCGTCACTTAGCGGAGATCTCATGGGTGAACCCCATCTCTCAGTAACATTATCAAAGCCTTATGATAAGATCATGGAAGGAATAGATGAGCTACTGTGGAGACGATACTGGTTTAAATCCAGAGCGCAGCGGGCAATAATAGAATATTTGACCAAGAGCCGTAGACGTAGACCCGTCTGGTCTATTATAAGGTATCCGGATGAATGGTATATAGAGGATGAAATCGAGGAGCTAGATATCGAAACAAGTCTCGATGAGGGACCATTAATGCCCGAGGTCACAACGCTGAAATGGATTAAGGAGCCTGCTCCACGTGGGCAATCATTCTCAAGCGGATTCGTCCCTTCAGCAATAATAATCCTAGACGCAAGCTTAAGCATGCGCAAAGTTCATAACGAAGCTTCAGTCGCTAGCTTTATCGCATACTTAAATGCGCGTAGGGCCGGGGGAGATACAGCTGCTATAACATTCTCCACGGGCTTCGTCTCAACGAAGTGGGAGGATCCTGAAGAATTTAAGGAGCTGGTACTATCGATGAGGTTTGATGAATTCACAATATTCCCCCTCCACAAGGTTAAAGCGCTTCTCTTAGAAAAATCGGAGCCATGTTTTATTATAATAATAACTGATGGCGGATGGCAGAATTTAGATGAGGCTATTCCATTTCTAGAAGAAGAATCAAAGATGGAACATAAAATAAATATCTTTCTAATCAAGGGCGGAGAATACTCTGATAGAATTGAACGTCTAAAACGCGTTCCGCATCTTAAAATATGGAACGTAATTAAACCTGAGAGAGACTTACACAGACTTGTTCTCTCAGAGACTATTAGAACATATAAACAGTTTATAACGTGATTTACGAAGAGATTTAGAGAAGATCGGCGATTCATGAAATGCGCAACAGAACTCCTAAGAGAAACTTGAATCCAAGCCGCAATAGAGCCATCATAATACTTATACTTCTTCTAGCCCCGCTTGTTGCATACTGCTGCTTCTACAAGTATTCCTTAACTCTCAAAGAAGCGTCTGCACATAAATCATTCATTTTAACAATAACATCAACAATGGAAAATAGGAATCCGAAAGGAAAAGAGTGGCTTATCTCCGATGAAGAAAAGACTATCAGCCTCTTCATGAATAATACTTGGCAAACAGTCTATATCCTAAATACTTCACACCCCATAAATGAGATCTGCATAGATGAGAATGGAAATCCAATAGCCTCCCTGTCACTTCCTAACAAAATACTATGCGGTGAGAATATAACTTACAAAGTTACCTACAAAATCATTCTTAAACCTCGCTCTCTGCCAGCCATCTCGGAGAATCGATCAGGAAAATTAAGCGATATAGATAGGGAGTTAAAGGAGGAATATTGTAAGGCAGAGAGTCCATGGCAAGTGAATAATGAAGAACTCAGAAGCTTAGCCTTTAAGATCGCGGGAAACGAGACAAACGTCTTGTTGCTACTAGAGAAATTTATCAGATGGATCAGAGAAAAAATAAGATATTATCATCCCGAAATTCCAAGATATCCCAACGAAACAGTAGAATACATGTCTGGTGACTGCGACGACCAAGCGAATCTACTCATAACTTTCTGCCGCATAATAGGTATACCAGCATATCTACAGCTCGGATGCATTTATATTCCTCAACGAGACTTAGAGAGATCTTATTGGGAAGGCCACCTAATGCTAAGATTAACAAGAATAGGCTGGCACGGATGGGCGGTGGTTTACGTTCCTCCTTGGGGGTGGCTGCCAGTAGATCTGACGTATAGTAGCCGAAGTGATCCCTTAAGCGCCATAAAAGAAGCGGCAATAATCACTCACTGGACAGTTCAGTACGAAAACCTTACAAAAAATGATTATGTCGCCTCCTCAAGAAGATATCGAGAATTTCTTATCTCAAACAATTTTAGAATATACGAACATGATGTGATGATTCAGGAGAAAAGCAGAAAATATGGAGGAATTGTTCCATTAATCTTCACCGCGTTTGTATATCTATCAAGCATTATAAAAAGTCCGGAGAAAAAGGCGAATGCTTATAAAATGGTGTACTATTTCATAATCTCAAAATTCCTAATGACGGAGGAAAGGAGCCATGGCTAAATTCAAGATCATAATCTCCGATCCGGAGACGGGAAAATCTAGAAGCATAGAGCTTGAAGGGGAACGTGCTGTTCCGCTGATCGGAAGGAAAATCGGTGATGTTTTAGACGGCGCTATTGTTGGGCTTGCAGGGCATAGGATTCTTATAACGGGGGGAACCGATAGTTCAGGATTTCCAATGCGACCTGACATCCACGGCGGAGTTAAAACTAAGATATTAGTCAGTAGAGGTGTGGGCTATAAACCTAAAGAGAAGGGAAAGAGAATAAGAAAAACAGTCAGAGGAAATACCATCACAGAGGATACTGTACAGATTAACATGAAGATTATCAAGAAGCCTTCGGAAAAAGAGAAACAGAAAAAAACGAGATAATAAAATAGTTTTAGAAAGAAGATTTTTCAAAATATGTATTTAGAATATGGATTTTTTCTTCTAACTCTTTTTATACATACGTACTTAAAAGCTGAGTAGAGTTGCTTCGAATAAGAGGATAAAATTTAAGCTGTTAAGATACAATCTGGAAAAATTACAGATCATATCGCTCATTTCCGATGAGCTCTAGGAAGCAGGGTGTTCATATGAAGCAGAGAATCGGAAGAAAAACATCCATGAGCCCGCCAGCTTATCTCATGCAAATTCACGAGGGGGAATCCCGAGAGTACATCTTTAAGAATATTGAAGAAATTATATCGGCTGCTTCCAGTATAGATGCACTAAAGATTTTTTATGCAGCAAAAGATGGAATAGAGAGCTCTACGCAGACTATAAAAAAGCTGAACTTAACTCAGAAGAGATATTATACAAATCTTAAGAGACTTATAGATTCCGGATTAATTGAGAAAGAAGACGGCAGATACACTCATACAACTCTTGGAAAAATATTCTATAGTCTAATAGAAGTATTGAGGAATGCTGTGGAACATGAGGATAAACTAGGCTTGATTGATAGAATATTGAAGGTGAAGAACCTATCTGAAGAGGAAGCTGAAGAGATAATCGGAGTGATGCTTAGAGATGTAGATCTAATCCCTACCGGATACTTATCTGATCTTTTCGGATCTATAAAGATAATAGATAAATGGGAAAAGGCTGTTCAAGAGGCAATATGGCACATAAATAAGTCAAAAAGAGAGATTCTCTTCGCATGTAAACATTATGATATACGTTTGATAGAAGCTTGCTTAGCAGCAGCTCAAAGAAAAGTTAAAGTATATTATTTACTCGATAAGGAATTAAAGATTTCTCGTCTATCTCAATCATTCTTAAATTTCCTGTTTGCTGGTAATGGAATGCCAAGGGATCTATCAAACATTCTGAGATCTTCACTATTTGAAATAAAGTATGCAAATTTACCCCATTCGTTCTTGATAATCGATGAAGAATATTCCTTAATTGAAGTTCTAACTCCGATAAATGGAAAATACTCTTTTGTACTCGCATTTCATAACAAGAAATTATCAAAAAACCTTTCAGGAACATTCAATGAGTTATGGAAAAACGGAGAATCTAAAGCAGTAGCATCATGAAATAAGCAATACTTGAAATATTCCATTCGGGAATATGCTAGAAATCGATTTTATGAAGATGTCTTTTCAGATTAATAATCTTCTATTACTATCTTCAAATACATACACCCAATTCACAACTTCTATATTATTTTAAGTTTCATAGGAATTATCACGTTTGGGTTAGGGATAAAATAGAATCGCTGGTGAGAGCAATTGGGCGGAGGCCGTCTATTAATCGTTGATGATGATGAGCATATTCTCAGAAATTTAGAAAAAATATTGAGGCTTGAAGGATATGAAACCGACACTGCGAGAACTGGACTAGAAGCCATAAAGAAGACTAAAAGAAACTTCTACAATCTTGTATTGTTAGATATTAAGCTTCCAGACATGGAGGGTACAGAACTATTGAAGAAGATACACGAGACCTCCCCAAGAATGATAAAGATAATGATAACGGGATATCCCAACCTAGAAAATGCCATTAAGTCTCTAAACTTTGGAGCGGATGCATACCTCGTCAAGCCAGTAAGTGTAGAGGAACTCTTAGACGTAGTGAAGCGGAAACTGGATGAACAGAAAAGTATGGAGAAGATGACTGAAGAGAAAGTGAAGAAATGGATAGAGACCCGCATCCAAAAACTTAGGCACGGCGTATTGTAATGCCGAAGCTTGAAAAGTTAATTTTGGAAACTGTGAATGAGGTTATTAGAAATGTGTTCGACGATGAGATAGCTGATATGCTACTCAGCTATCTTGATGAGCATAACAACTTGAGCATAGATGAAAGATTAAGGCTCTTCGATGAGATTTTGCCCAAAATTTTGGGATCAGGAGCAGTGATAATTGAGGATTTGATATTGGAAACTCTCAACTCTAAAATAGGAATTAGATTAAAAGGGAGAGAGAAGGACTTCGTTGAGTTAATAAATGACTTAAGGCTGGTTAAGGCGAGAGTGAAATGAACAATTATGGAATAGCTGCTATTAAGATCTTCATAGCTAGCCTTAGCTTAATCACCTATGGAGAACTCTCTCCCCTTATGAAGACGGGTTCTCCGGCGTGTGGAGTTATAGTGAATTCTATGCTATGGATGCCATTGTCTATTCTTCTAGCCTACATCATAGCGCCGATAATCCTACTAATGATTAACAATTATATTTCATACACATTATTGAGTGGAATATCTATTCTTAGAGTAATAATCGAGCTTGGAGGATTTTTGCCGCCAACTTCTCTCCGCGTAGCCATCGTTCCCCTCTACGTCATGGCCATGTTTCTCTCTTTAACCTTAGCTGTGGAAAACTTAAGCTCCAGAATTAGAGGCGAGATTTTAAGACTAGAATGGTCCCAATTCTAATTTTTCATGAAAATCTATGCGTTAATGAGAGTCTCGTATATGTCGTGCCTCTCTGGAGGTATTATTTTTGGAGGTTTATATTGACCGATAGGAACGCCTTCCTTAGCTTTAATCATCGAGTATCTCAGAAAAGCTCCAGGCTTCAAATACGTGACCTTAACTAGCTCGGATGGATCTCTTATTCTAAAATCAGAAAGAAGGTTCTTTAAGGTGGTGCTATGCCGAGGCAGAACCTTATCGGCTGCTACGAGAGCCTTAAATATTCTCTTTTCAGCTTCACGTTCAGAATATATCCAAGTCTTTTCCATAAGGAAGTGAAGACGCTCCTTTGGTTTAATGGTTTTCGTTACAGCCCACT
Organism: Candidatus Bathyarchaeota archaeon; assembly: GCA_003601695.1. GTDB lineage: Archaea > Thermoproteota > Bathyarchaeia > Bathyarchaeales > DTEX01 > B63. Next base: position 2,765 of record PIYH01000026.1, on the reverse strand, counting down.
TATCCGACGACCTTAAACCAGCATTATAAAGAGCATTTACGATCACCCTAGGAGTTATCGTGTAGCGTCCGTAAAGTCTCATTACAGATTTTTTTCTTCCCTCAAATGAGAAAATTGGCATACCATCATCTCTGAAATCTATAACTCTGAGCAGATCACCCATAACATATCTGAACAAAATTGAACCATAAGGAGTTACAACTATATTGTAGACTTCTCCCTTCTTTAACTCATCTATCTCTTTTATAACTCCATCTTCCATTTGAAATTCTAAATAACATGTTCTTAAATCCGGAATCAAATCCATTTTTCTATCTGGATCTCCCCTCATTATCGGTCCAGCTTCCGTTGAGCCATAAATGTGTAGCGGCTCAATGTTGAATTCCCTCTTAAAAAACTCAAGGTAGAGCTTTGCTTCCGTTCCTGCTATAAGTATACCCTTCAATGGCAACGTATCGGTTATTCTCTTCCTTTCTCTTCTTGTTAGTTTACATTCCATTATTTTCAGATAAAGGAGCATCTTCTTCAATCCGAAGCCTAAGGAATGATAATATTCTCTGTAGAATTCTTCTGGATCTAGGAAATATTTACAAATCATGTAGAATAATGCACCTATACCACCGCCTAGAGTGATTTTTTCACCTTTCTTAAGGAGCGACAACATAAAATTGAATTTTTCCTTCATGTCCATATTATCCGCAACCTCTATAGGCGGAACCATTTCGAACACATTCTTAGTGGCCCACGCTCCCCATCCGGATACGCATGGTATAGCGGCATTTAGATTCAGAGCTTTTTCCCCAATCTTCACTTTTGTTTCTCCCCAGCTATCACTCCCCGAGATAACAGCCATCGCTATTGAAGATTCTACGAAATTTTTCCAGAACGTTTCTCCGTGAGCGATCCATTTACTAGTTCCAGTCGTTCCAGTAGTCCTCATGCAAAGATAAAAAGGCTCAGCCATATATCTGCTAAGAGAAAAACCAAGTTTATGACTAATTCTGTCATAATAGTCCTTAAAGAGTTCTCCAGGTTTCCTAGGGTTTCTTTTAGTTTCATTCTCGATCTTCTGCCCGAACTCCCCGAGTATCCAATAATCGTCATAGGTTGTTAAGGGAACCTCTTTGAGACTCACTGGTCTCTTTTTACATATGACCTTCGCCAGATCGGTTTTCTTCCATCTTTCGAAATACTTTTCCATTCTCTCTTTGTTATACTCTATATGTTCTGAGAAATCCTTTTCATAAAAACTACAATATTTCTTCCAGAGATCAATATTTTTCATTTTTATCATCTCTTAAGAAATATTAAAATGGCGCCATCATTACTTCAAGCATTTTTTACGAAACAACATTTGTCCCCAAATATCAAGTTTAGCCTTAACATTTTTATAATTTTTTGATAATGTACTTATAATATGGATTTCTCCTTCATAATTCTCATTATAATATGGCAAATTTATTTAGGGATAAATAAGTAACGAGGAAAACCTCGTGTATGAATATCAATATCCGATTAGTTGCTTTCTATCAATCGCGATATCAATATATCTTCTTTTCAAGCACCCGAAAACTTTAGCCTTAAAGTTCCTAATTCTCTTTGGATTTACAACCTCAGCTTGGGAGATTTCAACATTCATGTATAGGGTCATCCCTGTTGCAGATTATAAGATACTCTACTTTAGAGCATTGATGATAGCGGCTCATTTTGTTCTTCCGCTTTACTTACTAACTATCGTGAATATACGTAATGAAAGAAATTCAAAGATACTAGCGTCAATCCTTATCCCAGCAATAATACAATCTTTTCTTATATGTGGAAATGATTATGTATCCAGCTTCGAATTCATTCATACAAAATATGGATGGGCTTACAGAATAGTTAGATTTAATCCCTCATTAATCATAGCTGGCGTAATATTTATAGGATACACGTTTGGGATATTATTATCTCTAGCAATTCTAATGAAAAAAACGTCTATTCCTATATTAAAAAAGAAATACTTAATACTTTTTTCTAGCTTTTTTTCTTTCCACATCTGTGGAGTGATTTTAACAAATGCCCTTATGGGTCTAGGGTTTCTAAGCTCATCCTTTCTTTTAGGAGGATTATTCAAGTTTCTAACATTTATTTCAATACTCTATGTATTGATGATTAAAGGAGAAAAGATTCCATCATTATTTGCAACGAAAGATGATTTCTCACAAGCATACTCGTCTTTTCTAACGATATTTTATAATTCAGTAATCAGCAATCAGCTAGGAGAAGAGACCTTCAAATTCACAGACTTTATAAAGAGAAAAGAGGTGCAGAATCAAATTTCGTTTGATAAAGATAAGATTATTTTTAGGGAGACCGAAGACCTCAATATACCCAAGCTAATCAATAGTGATCTGAAATTCTTCGATGAGATTCAAATAGATGAGGAGATTGTAGATCATTATCTACGCGTCCTCAACGCGGCTAATCGAGGGGATTTAAGTTCTGAATTTGATATCTTAATGAAAGAAAATGAGGATTTCTTAAAGAAGTCGGATTTGATATACGGTATTTCGATGGGAAGATTTCTCGGAAAAATTAATGAAGATAAAAGTCTGGAAGGTTTAGATGATGTTTATTCTTGTCTGAAGATCTACAAAAGAATATTATTGTCTATTCTAAGCGTATCTCCAGAGCTGATTATTGAATTTCAGAAGAGCTTCTCCGAACCCTTTCTTAGTGAAATTTTTGAAATCAGCGATTATGGTGAAGTTTCAATCAAAAAA
>PIYH01000025.1 GCA_003601695.1 Candidatus Bathyarchaeota archaeon | reverse complement strand
CGTGAATATATGTGTTTCAAAACAAGAAATCCCATAAAGGGAATTGAAAGATACAGACGCAGCCACAGGAGCATGACCATGCTGAGAAGTTTCAAAACAAGAAATCCCATAAAGGGAATTGAAAGTTTAAGATGCTCTACTCTATGGCTCTTTACTCTCCCAAGAAATTTTGAAGCTATTAGAAACAAAAATTCTAAGATCTTGGAGCAAGTTTCATGAGGCCTTCTGAATCTTTTGACTTGGCGTATGTTGCTGAGTGAATAATGAAACGAGCAAAAATGGACATTTACGCACATTTCTGTACATCCATATGCCCTTTTCTTCTATGGGAAACCGGGATGCAAATAGAAGAAGCGCTTTCAGCGCTTAAATTCTCTATTCCGAGAATTTTTGGATGGGGAACGGAAAGTTTTTATTCGTAGATTCTTTACATCCTAAACCATGACTGTGGTTTTTCGTGGAAGAGACGAAAAGGAAGTTCATTATGAAGAAGCACTAATAGATGGCAAGTCGGTTAGTTATGTGCGTCTTGTTTCATATGAGATGAGGATAGGTTCCTCCATAGTGAGGATGGGAGGTGTCGCGGGTGTAGAGACAAAAAAGGAGCATAGAATGAAGGGGTATGCTCGAAGATGCATGACCCGCATCATCAAGTACATGTTTGATGAAGGATACGACGTTTCAATGCTATTTGGAATACCTAATTTTTATACGAAGTTTGGTTACGCATCGTGCCTGCCAGAGCACATTTTAACCTTGAATACGAGGGATGCTGAGGAAGCTCAAAGGAGAAGTGAATATACGGTGAGAGACTTCACGGAGGAGGACATCGAATCGGTGCTGAGGATATACCACGATAACAATAGGAGGAGAACGTGTACGGTTCTGAGGGGCAAGGATTGGAAGGGCTTCCGCCCCAGCAGAAGACCCGGATATCCTCCTCCAGCATTTGTCTTGGAGAAGGAAGGAAGAGTTGTAGCATATGCTGCCTTCCACAGAAGCATGGATCCTGATGAAAGGTATGAGAGATATGACTATGAGTTTTTGGTGACCGAGGTCGGTGCTGAGAACTCTCATTCTTTCAGCACGGTCCTAAATGAACTTGCATCTAGAGCATTAGAAAGGAGGTTCGGGCAGATCCGTCTATCAATTCCTTTCGATCATCCATTCGCGGAGTATTGCCATAGGTTTGGGGCGGAATTGAGAATAAAATATCCAAAGAACGGAGGGGGAATGATGAGGATAATTAATCAAAAGACTCTTTTCGAGAAGATCAAAGAAGAACTTCAACTGAGGATTGACGAATCAAATCTTAAAGAAGGTGAGGTTGAAGTTAAGACCGAGCTTGGAAGCACACTATTCACGGTTGAAGGCGGAAGACTCGAAGTAACCGAGGGGAAAGGGAGAAACAGAATTGATCTTCCACAATCAATACTCACGCAACTTGTCGTTGGGTATAGAAGCGTAGAAGACGCAATAAACGAGGACAAAGTGCATGTGAAAGGAAACATCCGTCTCCTTAAAGTCTTATTCCCTAAGTCATTCCCATACATCTGGAGAATTGATCGCTTCTAACGCAAAATATATGAATTATCTATTTGATTACGGAATCACTACTAAAACGATGTTGCAGATTAGTCCTCCGGCTTCTCGTTATGTTTCGCTACGACAAAATTAATGCAAAAAGAGAATGGTTTTATATATTTGTGATTTAGGGTGGGAAAAGCCAGAGTTACTTCAATAAGGGTAGATGAGGATGTTCTCAGAGAAGCTAAGGAATTAGGCTTAAATGTTTCTAAAGTTTGTGAAAATGCATTAAAAGAAGCAATAAGACGCCTAAAAGGTGAAAATTCTAAAACAAACCCGAACATTCTCAATTTTCATATGTCGAAAGATTCTTCTTCTAAATTTTGATGCGGCCGCCGGGATTTGAACCCGGGCTGTCGGCTCGGGAGGCCGATGTCCTAACCAGACTAGACTACGGCCGCCACTTGCGGATTGGTTAACTTGCTTATATATGTTTAAATAAACTTTTGTTCATCAATATTTCGCTTCTTCTAAAAGATAAGGAGACTCCATCCTGTCTTCTTAGTTCCTTGAGAACTTTTCTATAGCCACCATCTCTTTGAATGTAAAAGGGCAAGCATATTATTTTTAGATTCCTCACTGATAATATAATATCTGGAATGATGGGTTTGGAGGATTAGCATGTGCGTAGAGAATGGGATGAGCTTGTCGATTATCTTGTGAAAAGTGGCATTCTCAAGACTCCAAGAGTGATCAGGGCGATGAGGAAGGTTCCTAGAAGTCTCTTCCTATATGAGGAGAATAAGGAATATGCCGCCGTGGACACGCCCCTACCTATAGGTAGGGGACAGACTGTTTCTGCGCCACTCAGTTAGCCGATGCGGCTAGCTGGACGAGACATGGTATCAATAATGAATGAAGCTCTTGAGCTAAAGGTTGGACATAAGGTTTTAGAGGTTGGATCTGGATGCGGCTGGCATTCCTCAACTATAGCTGAGATAGTCGCTCCAAGCGACAAGCCTAGGAAGGAGTGGGGACACGTTTACACAATTGAGATAATTCCAGAGCTGGCGGAGCGCGCTAGGAGGAATATTGAACAAGCTGGATTTGAGGAGCGAGTTACTGTTATTTGCGGAGATGGGTCCTTAGGCTTTCCGGAGAGAGCTCCATTTGATAGAATTCTGGTCACAGCCGCGGCGCCCTATGTTCCTCCGCCCTTAAAGGAGCAGTTAAAGGTTGGAGGCATACTCGTTCTTCCAGTCGGTGCTGTTGGCTTTTACCAGACTCTCCTACGGATAAGGAGAGTTAACGATGATTTTTTGGAGGAGGATCTGGGCGGGGTTGCATTTGTTCCCTTGGTGGGGAAACATGGACATAAAATTTATAGGTACTGAGCTTAACCACTTTGTTCCGTAAGGCTATAACTTGATAGAAAGTTATATTTATTTTGGAAGCATGCTTACTTCTTGATTGATTGAGGGAAAATCCGTGGATCCTTCAGCATGGTTTCTAGTAACTGGCATACTTGCCGCTGTCTCGGTAGGTTTAGCAACTTTGCTGATAATGGAGCGTGAAAGAAGGAAAGCCCAGAGTCAGCATACTCCGCCACTCATCGCCACATCTCCCACCATTAAAAGAACAGTCTCACCGGAGATGTATGAAGAAGCCAAGAAGAAGATTAGAGTGCTCGATATCGAGCGTGAAATTCTCGGATATGCTGTTCGCAGACTTTATGAGGCACATGCGGAAGGCAAGATTACAGAAGAGGAAAGGGATAGGCTCGCCGAGAAATATAGGGTTGAACTTGAGAGAATAAAGGAGGAGATTGCTAGGGGAGAATCAATCGTTGCATTAAATGAGCTTGAAAGAATGCAAGAGGAGATCATCAAGATCTTCTCGGAACGTTTCGATCAGATCACTCGAAGAATTGAAGAGCTAAGAGCAATCTCCGGATTCACTCCGATTGAAAAGGAAAAGGAACCAGAAGTTGAGAAGGAGAAGACCCCGAAAGAGAAGACTGTTAAGAAGCCGACTCCCAAGCCGAAAGTTAGGAAAGCCCGAGTTAAGCCTCCTCCGGAGCCGGAAAGATCTGATGTGGAGAAGAGAGTTGAGCAGATAGTATCTGAGGTCGAGAAAGTTCTTAGGAGACTTGGCCAGATGGAAGTGGAGGAATAATGAGCTGGAGGGAGGATGCGAAGAGGCGGGCTGCCCTAGAAGCGGCTAAGAAGGTGAAAGACGGCTACATCATAGGGCTTGGAAGCGGATCGACAGTTGCGTATGCCATACGCGAGTTAGGGCGGAGGATAAGAGAAGAGAACTTGAAGATTCTAGGAGTTCCATCTTCTTATAAGACATTTCTCTTGGCTGTTAAGTGCGGAGTGCCTCTTACAACGCTGAACGAGCATCCTCTACTCTCCTTAGATATAGATGGAGCTGACCAGATAGACGATGATCTAAATCTTATAAAGGGGATGGGAGGCGCCCTTACTCGAGAGAAGATAGTGGCTGCCGCTTCCGAGAAATTAATAATCGTTGCCGACGAGACTAAGCTGACATCTTCTCTTGGTAGAGGGCAGCTTTTACCTGTTGAAGTTTTACCATTTGCACTGCCGCTCGTAGCTGACAAAATAAGAAGGATAGGCGGGAAGCCGAGGTTAAGGGAGAGGAAAGATGGATCCGGCCCCTACGTGACGGATAATGGAAACTTCATTCTGGATGTTGACTTCGGGGTTATTGAGGATCCCATGGATCTTGAATCCCGCTTGAAGAGAATCCCTGGAATCATCGAGACCGGTCTGTTCATAGGGGTAGCTGATGAAGTTTTCATCGGCACGCAGAGCGGCGTCAAAATTCTCAAAAGAAAGATGTAAATAAAAATGATTTATTGAAGCAATTATTATAGGCAGCAAGGGGAGGCTGGTGTTCATGATATACGAGAAGATAGTTAGCCGCAGAACTGTTAGAAAGTATCTCCAGAAGGAAGTTCCGGAGGAAATCTTAAAGAAGTGTGTCGATGCTGCTAGGCTTTCACCATCAGCCATGAATCTTCAACCCTTAAAATACATCATAGTTAATGATGAAAAGCTTCTGAAACCTGTTTTCAGCACGCTTCGTTGGGCTGGCTATCTTCCAGAATATCAGCCATCTGAAGATGAGATGCCAAGAGCATACATTGTTATTCTCTTAGACAAGAATATAAGTGAGCATTCAGGTCACGACGCAGGGATAGCTGCAATGAGCATCTCTATGGTTGCATATGATGAGGGGTTGGGTTCATGCATCTTGGGCTCCGTTGATAGAGAGAAGCTTCGAAAGATCCTTAAAATACCGGAAAACCTCAGGATAATTCTTGTGATCTCCTTGGGATATCCAGCTGAGCAACCGGTTGTAGAGGAGATGAGGGATGGAGACATAAAATATTGGCTCGACGAGAATGGGGTCTTACATGTACCCAAAAGAAAATTCAAAGATATAGCTAAATGGAACATTTGTGAAGGCTAAACAACTTTTAGGAAGTTATTTTCATAAATTTAACGGGGTAATTTGAGGAGTAGCCGGGATAGCCTAGTCTACGCGAAAATATCCCCCGCAAACTTCTTCTTTTTCTGTTTTCATGTCTCGTCGTTTCAAGTCAACGCCTTAAATGAGTAACTAGGTTACACCATAATCATCTTACATGATGCGCATGTGTCTATGTAATGGCTTCAGTTAAGTGTTCTCACTCTAGGAGACTGCTTAGGCGCATATGTGAGTGAAAGATATTCTCTAAACCTCGGTAGGTTGCGGGCGTAACCACACAAGACCGGGAATTCTCATACTGTGAAGAGACTTGCAGAAGGTCTTCCACTGCTTTTCTCCGATATTTTCTCATACATCTATTTGTAAGCCAGTTTAACCATGAAACGTTATTCTAAACTGATTCATTTTTTTACAGTAGATTACTCTCCATGGTTCTGGAAATGGTTAAATGTTCATCTCCTGCTTTAATCGTCTTCTCGATTCCAGAGTTAGCAGGAAGCCTATATCTTTTTCCATATATCTTTTTGTGACGTCAAAGATATCCCTAATCTTGACATTGATTATTTTTGCATTTCCTATGAAAGTCGTTCTCAAAATACCCGCCTGATCAAATATCGCTCCCATCTTAACGAAATCATTGTAATATCCCTTTTTTCTTAAGAATTCGACGGACTTACACGGGATTATCCGTCCATCGGGAAGTATAACTTTTGAATGACGAAAATCACGATAATAACGGTAGGGTACCTGCATAAATTCCTCCACCATATGTAAAGCGGAACAAACACTAAAATCAACGCCAAGTAGAAGATACCAGCTATCGAGCTTGTAAAGCTGATGAAAGGTGCTGCCTTCTCCAAAACTTCTGACACCATCACCCATAACATCCTTTGCATGAGGCCCCATCGCCGTAACAGAATGGCATATATGAATGCTCCTCATCACTCCTTTTCTCTTTCTGAAAACCTCTGGGATCAATCCAACCTCATTTTTCACAGGAGTATTAGCTACATCAAATACAACTCCAACCTTATCATGATATAAAGTCCAGGTGAAAGCCGGCATAACAACAGTGCCAGATGAGCCGACTGTTTCAAGAAGTGCGTCAATAACTGTATCGGCTCCATTCTCAACGTAGCCAAATGAACTAAGGGAAGAGTGGACAAATACTATATCGCCTTCTCGAAGACCAACCTTCCTTAGTCCCTTTTTAAGATCATTCTTTGTGACATACGGTTTTGATTTCATCGTATCTTTTAATACTACATTATGGGTTTCTAATTTATTTTTTCACTTGATTCTGCACATTGTTGCCCATTTCTGTTCGCGATTTCTGAACCTATCTAATGAGAACGATAGCATAAATTATGATGCCTGTGGAAGATATAAACATTAGAGATATTCTCAAATTAATTTTAAATAGGCTGAATAAAAATGAGGCAAATTCTTGCATCTTATTTTAGCGTTTCTACTAATTATTCTTGCCACAAAATCGACTAAAGTTTCGTTTTTCCCGGAAATTTTAGACGAGAACACGCACCTAGCCCCAGTGCCAAAAAATATTATTCAAGATTCGTTTTTCTCTTATGAGGATAAGTTTTTATCATTTTCATGGTTAGGCAAAGAGGGAAAATTAAAAACGAAGAGTAACTGTCTTGTCTGTAAGAAATATAGAGAAAGGTTGCGTCTCCATGATATAATCCTTCGCTAAGATCATCAACCCTAAGATTAAAGTTAAGAGAGTGAGCGGAGAGCCAGACAAATGCGAGTTTGAATTTTCAATCGGCGAATGACCTCTGTAAGGCACGTAGATGAAAAGCATACGACTACTCTCATCTACAAAACTATCGGCACATAAAACCTATGACTACATGTCAGTAAACTTCAATACTAAATTTATGCTCTATGTCTACGTGTCTTTTCCGGAAACACGATCTGTTCATTACTATGAAAAAAGCAATATCCGCAAAAATGGACTTTATTTACATATTAACAATGACTATCGCCGTCCTTTTAGCTTGTATGAAAAGAAGGGAATAGTATGGCTGTATTTAGCCTTGGAGAGGAGCGTATGCTCTGAGCAGAGTATCGCAAGAGATAAATATTCAGAGCTATATTAAACAAATAAGTATTTAAGGAGAAAAGTGAAATGAAAAGGGCTGTTGGCTTACTTGTTCTGTTAGTACTAATGCTTCCAGCGCAAGTATCAATTCAGAACGTAGCTGCGCAGGAGATCCCAAGACCTAAGGATCTCGTTGTAGCAAGCATCTGGGGACCGGAAACTGTGGATCCAGCGTGGTGCTACGACACAGCAAGCGCTGAGGTCATTCAGAATATTTATGATACACTTATCAGATTTGCTGTCAATAGATCTCTTCCCCCAGAAAAGCAAGGGTTAACGGATAAGTTTGAGCCTTGCCTCGCAACTGAGTGGGTTATTGCTGCCCCTCCTCATCCGGATGCGCCACCTTATACAAACAGCACTTACTACTTCAAGATTAGAGAAGGCGTTAAGTGGCATGATTCGAAGTATGGTACTGTAAAGCCTTCAGATGTGGAATATTCCTTTGAGCGGTGGATGGTTCTCGACAGATCTGGTGGGCCTACATGGATGATATACGAGCCTCTTCTTGAAGCCCATGGGGCGGATTGGAGCGATCCTGAATGGCCAGAGAAAATTGACCACGCAGTTGAAAGCAATGCAACTCATGTCTGGTTTAATCTAAAGGCACCTAACTATCCGCCTATGATCTTCATGCAGATCCTTGCACAGTCTTGGGCTAGCGTAATGCCAAATGAATGGGCTTATGAGCATGGATGCTGGCCGGGAGAGGCACATCCAGAAGAGAACCCTTACACCAATGAGACTATGACTAAATATTACGATCCAGAGGTTTCACCCTTAGATGATTGGCCGCCTGGCACTGGAGGAAGAATCGAATGCGGATCCGGTCCATATAAGCTAGCGGTGCTAGACTCAATAGAGCATATATGGAAGATTGAAAGATTTCCAGACTATTGGAAGGGCTGGCCGGCTCCCGGTTGCGAGGGATACCTAGAGACTGTGACTTTCTATGGAATCGACGAGTGGGGAACGAGAAAAACAATGTTCTTAGCTGGAGATGCAGATTTCTGCTATGTTCCGAGAGCTCATCTCCCAGAATTAGTAACCAATTGGGAGGAAAAACCGAGCTGGGAAGAAGAGGAATATCCTGCGGGAATTAGATGCTTCCCAGGGCTTCCAACGTTGATAGAGAGTAATCTATTCTTCAACTTCAAAATTGAAACGGCAGGCAACAAGTATATTGGCGATCCTCCTTATGATGAGCTGCATGAAAGTGGAATACCCTCATGGTTCTTCAGTGATGTTAATGTAAGAAAAGCTTTCGCATACGCCTTTGACTATGACACCTACATTAAAGATGTTTTCCTCGGTGAAGCTAAACAACCTGCAACGCCGCATGTGGAAGGACTAGCCTATGACAAATACATCTGGGATGTAGGCAAATCCGACTTAAATCCGCCTGATACCGTGTTACCTCCGCCGTATGATCAGCCGCTGCTACCTAATGGCAGTGGACCACTACCACCAGTTCCGAAATATTATCATGATCTTGAAAAAGCTGAGAACTACTTTAAGGCAGCTTACGATGGCGAGTTATGGGAGAAAGGATTCACATTCTCTATACTTTACAATACTGGAAATGAGGCTAGGGAAACTGCTGCTAGAATGCTGAAAGAAGCGGTTGAAAGTCTAAATCCGAAATTCCACATTAACGTAATTGAAGTAGACTGGCCTACATATCTTAACGAACTTGTAGCTAAGAGGCTAACGCTCTTCATAATAGGATGGCTTGCAGACTATCCTGATCCTCATAACTGGTACTATCCCTACATGTATAGCGAGGGCACCTTTGCCTACTTCCAAAGCTATGGCGATCCGGAAGTTGACGAACTAGTTCTCCAAGGCGTCAGGGAAACCGATGACAACAAGAGAATCGAGATCTACTGGAAGTTAGGGAATAAATACTTTGAGGATGTACCAAGCGTGCCGCTCTATCAGGATGCTGGAAGACATTGGGAAAGAACATGGGTAGCTGGATGGTATTACAACCCCATATATCCAGGTCCATACTTCTACCATTTATGGAAGGGATGGTACACTCCAACACCGACCGCTCCGCTGAAGATAAAGGCAAGTATCCTTCATGGATCAAGCATCCGTCTCAGTTCAGAATTCTTCAATCCCGCGACGAAGAAGCCAGCTTCAGGCTTTATAGTTTTCGTTCAAAAAAGCCTAGATAATAAGACGTGGACTAACGTTGGAGCCCTCATAACAGATAAAGATGGACGCGTCGATATCTCAATCACTCCGCCCCTAGGAACGACGTACTATCGCCTCAATTTCACAGGATATAAGGCACCTACACCAGTCTCAGACGAGCTCACAGGAACCGTTCTGTTAAACGCAAAATACTATGAGAAATGGATAGAGAAGGCTCAGAGAAACCTGCTCTCTCAGATCGTATCTCCGGTAAAGGTTGAGACAAAAATCTTAGAGGATATTCTATCCAGCGCATTGTCGCCTATCCGGGAAGACGTAGACGCCTTGTCCGACAAAGTAACCTCTCTTACAAGCGAAGTAGAGAAACTTCAAGGCACGATTAGTTCGCAATCAAACATGCTGTATGCCTCAATAGGCATAGCAATAATTGCTATAATCATCGCCTTAGTAGCGATTGTAAAGAAATAGATTATAGAAGAATCTTCCCAAATCCCATTTTATTTTTTTCTTTAAAGCATGCGAAAGAAATATATGTAATATGTTTTTATGCTATTTGCGATAAAATCATGAGCAGGAATTCAGCGTGCCATATTTACTGGATTGGAGAAAGCGACTATGGGGATGAAGGCATACATCGTACGTAGGGTCCTCCTATTCATACCTACTTTACTCGGGGTTACATTACTTATCTTCGCCATACTTCAGTTTTTTACCCCCGAAGAAAGAGCATCCGCATACATTCGGGGAACTCCAAAGAATCCAGATGTGATTTATCGAGTGATAGAGAAGTACCATTTAGATGCTCCTCTCCACATTCAATATTACTTTTGGATAACAAGGGTGCTCTCGGGGGATTTGGGGATAGCTAAGAGCGCCGGGAATATTCCAGTCTCAGTTGCTTTGCTCAAAGGAATCCCAGCCACATTTGAGCTTGTAATCTTCTCTATACCTTCCATAATATTTCTAGGTATATACCTTGGAATCAAGTCTGCTGTAAACAGGGATAAAGCGTCTGATCATATCATAAGAATATTCTCAATAATAGGATGGTCTCTTCCCACGTTCTGGTCCGCATTGATTTTAATATCTATCTTTTATGGAGGTTTAGGCTGGGTTTCTGCGGGAAGACTTTCAAATGAAGCCTATGGGGTCGTTACATCACCGAACTTCATCAGATATACAAGGATCAACACGATAGATGGCATATTGAACGGGCAGCTCTGGATAACCATAGATGCCTTAAAGCATATAGTTCTCCCAGTAATAAATCTCACAATAATCTCAGTTGCATTGATAGTGAGGGTGATGCGTTCAAGCATGCTTGAGGAGCTCTCTAAAGGATATATACTGACCGCTAAGGCAAAGGGCTTATCAAACGATGTGGTCATCAACAAGCATGCGAAGAGGAATGCTCTAATCCCTGTTGTTACGATTAGCGGGGTGCTGACAGCAGGATTACTTACAGGCGTAGTCATAACAGAAACAGTTTTCAATTATAAAGGAATCGGCTACTTCGCAGCGCATGCCGCGCTTCAGATGGATATCCCATCTGTTCTTGGATTCGCTTTGTTCGTAGGTCTTGTTTATAGCGTTGCAAATCTCATAGTAGACATCACCTACGCGTATATTGATCCGAGGATAAGGGTGGAGTAACGCATGAAAAGCAATTCTCGTTGGAGCGAATTAAAAAAGAGCATGAGTCCTACGATTGCAGAGTTGAAATTTACCGTAAAAAGAATTAGAGAGAGCCCTCTATCCATTATGGGAATGGCGATCATAATGTTCTTCGCCGCGATAGCTATACTTGCACCTATTCTAGCCCCGCCAGTTAATGAAAATCCATACATAATGCCGCATGACGGATGGAAAAGAGTACCTAAACCTCCAAGCCCAAAACATATCTTCGGCACAACGTCTGGACAATATGATGTTTTCTATGGCTGCATCTGGGGAACCCGAACGGCTTTTTATGTAGGTTTTGAAGTAGTGGGAATCTCGTTGCTGATTGGAATAGTCATAGGATCTCTCTCTGGTTACTACGGCGGAATAGTCGATGAAATAATGATGAGATTTACGGATATCATTTACGCATTTCCAGGTTTGATACTAGCCATGGCCCTGGTTGTCGCCTTCGGCCGCAGTTTAGAAAGTGTGTTGCTTGCTCTTGTCTTAGTGAGCTGGCCAACCTATACGCGGGTCATCCGTGGGGAAGTTCTTAAAGTTAAACAAACAGATTATGTGGAAGTAGCTAAAGCAATAGGATGCTCCGATTTCAGAATAATCACTAGACATATACTTCCTAACGCTATATATCCCGTCTTAATCATGGCGTCATTAAATATAGGATCGGTTGTCCTAACCGCCGCCGCCCTAAGCTTCTTAGGGTTAGGCGCAGGAGAGTCCTTCGCCGATTGGGGGCAATTGATAAGTAACTCTAGAGACTATATCATGGGTACGGCGGCAAACCCGCTTGCATATTGGCATACATGGCTGATACCAGGTCTTTTTATCTTCATGTTCGTATTGGGATGGAACTTGCTTGGCGATGCATTCAGAGACATACTTGACCCTACAATAAGGAGAAGATGAAATGAGCCAGATTGTCCGCTTAAAAGATATAGTCGTAAGATTTTACACATATGAGGGTGTAGTAAAGGCCCTAGAAAAGGTTAACTTGTTTGTCAAGAAAGGGGAGACGTTGGGACTCGTAGGAGAGACTGGATGCGGAAAGACGATGACAGGGCTTTCGATATTTAATCTTATTCCATCTCCTGGACGGATTGAGGGCGGCGAAGTATTATTCAGAACGAAAGAGGGAAGAATCAAGAATCTTCTAAGTTTAGATGAAGCAGGTCTCCAAAGAATCAGAGGAGCAGAAATCTCTATGATATTCCAAGAGCCTTCAGCATCACTAAACCCTGTATACACGATCGGAGATCAAGTTTCAGAAGTCTTTCTAACACATAGAGAAAAGGCTCTTTTGAAGAACACAATTAAAAAAATTGATGAGGAACTTCAAGAATCTAAAGGTGAACTATTGAAAAGATTCATTCTCAGATTTGAGAAGAACATCTATGAAAGAATCATGAGAAATAAGGATCCCCTACTAATAAGGATCCTGAATAAA
Organism: Candidatus Bathyarchaeota archaeon; assembly: GCA_003601695.1. Lineage (GTDB taxonomy): Archaea > Thermoproteota > Bathyarchaeia > Bathyarchaeales > DTEX01 > B63. The sequence continues at coordinate 2,111 of PIYH01000025.1, read as the reverse complement.
ATTCCCCTTATCCGCAGATATAGAAGAAGACTTGAAGCAGAAGCAAAAAAGCAGGCGATAAGCCTTCTGAGAGATCTCGGCATACCGGATCCTGAGAGAGTCGCGGATATGTATCCTTATGAATTAAGCGGTGGCATGCAGCAGAGGGCGGTGATAGCGATGGCGCTTGCATGCAATCCTGTTCTCTTAGTTGCAGATGAGCCGACCACCTCCTTAGATGTTACGATTCAGGCAAGAATATTAGAGCTCATAAGGGAATTGAAGAGACGTTTTGACACAACTGTGCTTTTCATTACGCATGATTTAGGCGTTATCGCTGAGATGTGTGACCGCGTTGCAGTTATGTACGCGGGTAATGTTGTTGAAATAGCGGATGTCAAAGAGATATTTAGAAATCCCTTGCATCCATACACGAAGGCACTAATGGAGTCCATACCTCAACCTGGAAAGGAGTACAAAACTATTAGGGGGGTAGTTCCCAATCTAATAAATCCGCCGTCAGGTTGCAGATTCCATCCACGATGCCCTCAAGCAGTGGAAATATGCGCGGAGAAGCGGCCAGAACTTTTAGAGATTAGAAAGGATCATTTCGTAGCTTGCCACTTATACGATGGGGAAGAGAGATGAAAACTCTCATAAAAACCGTAGATCTAAGGAAATACTATCCCATTAGAGGCGGCGTATTCAAGAGAACAGTAGGCGAAGTCAAGGCAGTCGATGGTGTAAGCCTTAAGATCAAAAAGGGAGAATGCTTCGGTCTAGTCGGCGAGTCTGGATGTGGAAAGACAACATATGGCAAAACAATAATAAGATTATTAAAACCTACATCTGGACACATATACTTTGACGTACCAGATGACATTATGGAAGAAATAGATAAGCTGGAAAATTCGGGGCAAAAATCTAGAGAGCTTGAAAAAATAAGAAAGGAGTATGATCTTGCTCAGTTTGGAAGTCGGAAGCTTAAACTCATAAGGCGAAAGATGCAGATCGTATATCAAGATCCATCTTCTTCGCTTAATCCACGAATGTTAGTGAAGGATATAGTTGGAGAACCTCTTAAGGTTCAAGGATTAGCGAAAGGCAGAGAGCTGAGAGAGAAAGTATTAGAGATTCTTGAAAAGGTAGGACTCAGCGAGCAGCATCTTTATCGATATCCCCACGAGTTCAGCGGGGGGCAGAGGCAGAGAATAGCGATTGCTAGAGCTCTCGTTATAAATCCGAAGTTTGTTGTACTTGATGAGCCGACATCATCCGTTGATGTCTCCGTAAGGGCAAAGCTGCTTAAGCTCCTAGAAGGTTTACAGAGAGATTTGAAGCTAACTTATCTCTTTATAAGTCATGATCTAAACACGGTAGAATGCATAAGCCACCGAGTCGCCGTTATGTATCTAGGCAAAATTATCGAGATCGGCGATACGAATGAGATATTCTATAATCCGCTTCATCCCTACACGCAAGCTCTAATGTCAGCAAATCCTATCCCTGATCCCTTTGTAAAGAGAGAGCGAATAATTCTTAAAGGGGAAGTGCCAAGCCCAGTTAATCCGCCATCAGGCTGTAGATTCCATCCACGATGTGAGAAAGCTATGGAGGTATGCAGAAAAATCCCGCCTGAACTCATAGAAGTTAAGAAAGGTCATTTCGTAGCTTGTCATCTCGCTAAATGAGAATACCTGCTTCATAAGCGCTCCATGTCGCATCATAGGCCCTCAACTCACATGTCGCAACGCTCGAACAAGCAAGTTATCTCCTAATCTTTTCCCGCTAGTTGTCGTATAGACTATGCGAAATCCATCTCACAAAAAGCAAGACTACTTCCTCTCTTTTAAAATATGAAAAGAAAAACTGAAATACCTCCTCAAAATAATTCTGTAATGTCTCTATCCATAAATTTGAACATGAAGACATAGAAAATAACTTGATAAGTGTTTTTAAAAAGCAAATGGAGAGGACTATAAAAAGTGGTTAAGGTTGGGGTTATAGGCGGTTCAGGTCTTGAGGATCCCCGAATCCTTAAGGATCAACGTGAAGTTGAGTATGACACCCCTTATGGGAAGCCTTCCTCGCCGCTGATGATTGGGAAGATAAGCGGAGTCGATGTCGTCATA
>PIYH01000024.1 GCA_003601695.1 Candidatus Bathyarchaeota archaeon | reverse complement strand
CTAGCCGTAGCCTCTCTGAGTAAGGTGCTACCCATCCTTCCAGCAGCGCCAGCGACGCATATCTTAATCATATGTTAATCCCCGCCAGCAATCTTCTTCGTAGAGCCTTTTACTCAAATCTACATCGAAAAACTTCTCCACAGGCTCAAGTATCTCTGGATTCTTTTCGTATACTGTCCGCGCTACTTTCAGAACAGCTTGCAATCCCTTCTTTGTCATCTTCCCTAGTGGACGTCTACATGGTCCAGAAGGCATGCCGAGCACATTCATCAAAGTCTTATATGGCAGTGGGTTTCTAGCTTTGCAGAGTACAGGTCCATAAGGAGTCTCCTCTTCAGTCTTCACCGTGACCATTGAGAATAATGGCTTAAGAGCAGCATAGAGTCTTTCGGACTCTTCAATTTTTCCTTCCAACGTGGCTTTAACGAATCTTTGAACAAAGCCGGGAGCAACATTTGAGGCTACCGATATAACTCCACTCGCCTTTATTTTGGGATCCTTCATCATATTATATGTTTTATCGTCATCTCCGGAGAGTATATCGAAGTCTTCTCCGCAAAGCCTCCTTATAAGCCGCATATTCTCGAAGTTTCCAGTAGCCTCCTTAACGGCATTAACGTTCTCGAGTTCTGAATGAAGAATAGCTAGGTCTGGGGGTAAAAGTTGGGTTCCGCTTCTTCCAGGTATCACGTAGGGGATCACTTGAATGTGGGGGAACTCTCTCGCTATCGGTTCGATGTATTCTCTTCTTATCTCTAATGAGCTCGGACCGTTATAGTATGGATCAACGAGGAGCACACATTTAACTCCGAAGTTTGAAATCTCTCTCGTCGCTTCTAGAGACTCCTCCGTATTGTTACTTCCGGTTCCACCTATAGTGAGAACCCTCTCCTTAGAGGATTCATGAACTTTTCTGATTACTTCTATATGCTCCTTCCATGTTAGTGTCGGACTTTCACCTGTCGTTCCAACCGCTAAGATTCCACTTACGCCTTGCTCTATCTGAAACTCAACAAGCCTCTCAAGGCCCTCGTAATCGACCTCTAAATTCTTTTTCATAGGGGTGATTATCGCCGTATAGCATCCGCTAAACATGCCCATTTTATGGACACCTCTCTACTTTTGGGTGGATTGAGAAGTATTTATGTTTTTCGTTTTGTTTTTACGAATTTCGTAACAACATTTAATCCTCAAAATTAAGCAGCCAAAATTTACGTTTCCATCAACGATCTTACATATCCACAACGACTATATTGAATCCTTTATAGAAGAAACTTCGCGTCGTCCATGCGCATTCCACATCCTATGATCCTTAACTTACCCATCCTTCGTAGGCTACGAAGATCTCTGAACATTTAAGTCTCGGCGGATGAAAACGTCGAATTGTTACGATTTTCGCAAAAGTTATATCTTTTCCCGCAGAAGATACCTTTATGGATAGCATTGACCTTGAGATTTTGAGAATCTTAAAGAATAATGCTAGAATGAAATATGTCAGTATTGCTAAGAAAGTCGGGTTAACTGAGGGCTCTGTTAGAAGAAGAATAAAGAAACTTAAGGAGGAAGGGGTGATAAAGCGATTCACGATTGAAACCACCGCGGAGTTTGAAGGAGTTGTTCTCGTCGAGACCGAACCTACAAAGACAAATAGTGTAGCTAAAAAGATGAGGAAGATTGCCACACGGGTTTTTGAGATCTCCGGAGACTATGATATTGCGGCTTTTATTCAGTCGTATACGATTGAGGACTTAAATAGGAAGATCGATGCTATAAGAAATCTTCCAGGAGTATTAAACACGAACACCTTGATTAAGCTTAAAGATTAGCATCTTCCTTCACGGATTACCTTCAGAGCCTTGTACATGTCCTTATATGACCTAGTTATATCCTCGCTCTTGGCCAGTGTCGAATGAACCTTCACAAAGAAATCTCTAAATTTCTCCTCGTCTTCTCCACGTATATAGTTCAGCAGCTTGGAGGCTTCTGAAAGAAACCTTTCTATATGCTGAACGGCATATGGATTACTCATCTGAATAGATGTGCAGAGGCTTGGATCCTCAGTCATAATGCTTTCGCTTAGCATAAGTTGAATTGTGAATGTGGTTCCGCCGAGCCTCCTAAGCTCTTCAATATTCTCTCGAGCAAGAACTGAGGCTAAAGCTATATTCGCATAGTAGGTTAGAGAAAGCGTTAAGGACATCACATAATCATGTCTTTCGAAGTCTACAGGTATTATCTCCATCCTCGGAAATAGTTTCTCCGCAAAGTCAGCCTCTGAGTCGGCATCACTGACGGGTGTCAGAAGCATCTTTTCCCTCGCGGAGACCTCGGCTCCGGGGCCGAAGAGGGGATGGAGAGAAAGAATAAGCCTTCCAGATGAAGCGGCCTTTTTCAAAGATGGCATAACGGGAGACTTAACTGAGGATATCTCCGCAATATACGTTGATGAACTTACATGATCAAGTATCTCTTCTACAACTATTGGTACAGCCTTGATGGGAGTACAGATCATCACTAGGTCAGATGAACTTGCAGCTTCAGAATTACTATGAGAGAAACTTATTCTCAGCGTCTCCGCGAATCTTTTGGCAGCCTCCTCATTTACATCGGATATTGAGACTTCATGCCCATGCTGAATAAAGTATCTTGTAAACCATCTTCCCATTCTGCCAACTCCTATAACGGCTACTTTCATATCTAATCTGCCTCCCTCTGAGCATATGCATGTTCCATAACTTCTTTCTGCACACGCTTAGATTCTTTTATTAAGAGACCTAATAGAGCATCGCAGAAGTCTTCATGTAAATTTCTCTCTCTGCATAGGGCGATGACCCCCCGCTTCAGATCCCTTTCAATTCTTGGATCTTCTATTGGGAGATTTGCTCGTAGTTTAATCATCGCTATCCTTCTCGCTATGTCAAGTCTCTTCTTGCAGAGATCCAGTATCTCAAAAGTCACAGCAGAAATCTCTCTCCGAAGGCTTTCAAGCTCAGAATTTTGAGTCAATACTTCTCCTCCAGAAAGGATATACAACGATGATTATCTTCTTTTCCAAATATAAAAAGTAGATCTCAATACATCTGTATAACTTCAAGAATTTCCTTTATGCTACTGACCTTTAGAATGCCCGAATCCTCAGTACCCCAATTCTCCCCATGCCTAAACCATACAAATCTTAATCCGGCTCTTCTTGCACATTCAGCATCACTCCAGTGGTCACCTACAAATATGGCTTCCTTAACCGAAGCGTTAAGAATCTTAAGCAGTTCAATCGCGTGAGATGGATCTGGCTTGGGATACACAACATCATCCCTAGCGAGTATAGCGTCAAAATACTTTAGAAGACCAAACTTCTTCAGGATTTTCTCAACGTATTTTCGACAGCTCCTCGTCATAAGCCCTATTCTTAATCCATTACTCTTCAGCGCCTTGACCGTTTCAGGCACGCTTGGAATCAGCTCCGCATCATCAGCTGATTCAAGCTCAACTTCATTCATTAACCTCGTCACTTCATCGATGACTTCCCTGATATATTCTTCTGGGAAATCCTTGGACTTCAAATCTTCAACTGCTCTACGCATTATTTCGAAGTTCATCATGTTCTCGCTTATTACGCTCGGAGTTACTCCGGCTTCCCTAAGATATTTGATAATACGCGTCTTCATTTTTCTGAATGGAATCTTAGATTTTATTAATGTGCCGTCGAGGTCGAAAATAACAGCCTTTATACCCACTTTGAAGCCCCACGCGGCGATGATTCTTCATACATTTTAATCGCTTGATAGATCAGTCGGATAAATCATATCCCGTAATATTTGTTAATCTCTTCCTCGTATTCCGCAATCTTTCCTGACTCGACGTCATCAACCTTAACTGATCTACCCATCCGAGAAGACTCAATAAGCGCGAAGGATGCCGCCAAGTCTCTTAGCCCCTCTCTGCCGCTCGTCTCCATCTCCCGCCCCTCCTCGATCGCTCTTAGAAACTCCAGCGTCTCAAGGGCCATAGGATCCTTTATGCCATATGGGAAGAACCTCTCTTTCGTCTCGTCTCCGGCCTCTTTCTCGAATAGATCTTTTATGTCGATTTTCTCCCCACTGTCGAGTATGAGTTTATCACCCCATATACATCCCTTTGTTCCATAGATTGTTCGGGGAAGAGAGACCTCGCCTCCACGTCCCGCCCAAGAGAAGAACCATTGTCCCACGACGCCCGTTCTGAACCTGAAAAGTCCAAAGAAAGTATCATCGACGTCGGGCTTCACGGATTCTATCACTCTTCCCTTCTCATCTCTGCGGAACCTCTCCTTCTCGAGGATCTCAACTATACTTGAAACCTCATCGATCTCGCCGCAGAGATATCGAAGAATATGAAAGAGATGAACTCCCATATCTACAGTTGCTCCTCCTCCAGCAAGCATCTTCTTATGTCTCCACGCAGTATCCGCGGCAATCTTGTCAGGAGCCCAGTAGCCACCCATTCCGCCTCCTAAAACAGCTTGAATCTTTCCCATATATCCTTGATCAATCACCCACTTCGTCATTCGAATATCTGGGAAGTACCTAGTATTCTCAGCTACGCCAAGTACAACTCCAGAAGCTTCGGCTTCCTGAACCATTTTGCGAGCTGCCTTCACGGTTAACGCTAGAGGCTTCTCAACTAGGACGTGCTTCCCCTCCCTAATACATGTAATGGCAATCTCATGATGAGAAAAGACTGAAGTATAGATCTCTACGGCGTCTATATCCGACTTCTTAAGCATCTCCCTATAATCCGCATAGACTTCAACATCTACATCTTTCTGAAAATCATATACGTAAATGTGCGGTTTAGCTAATGGATCTCCCGGAGGACCAATAGGCTTCCTCGGCGGTACGCCGTCTTCTCGACTTCTAAATCTCTTTGCGTCTTCAATCTTCCTTGCGCATAGAGCCTTAATTCTTACATCAATGTCTCTCGTGACAAGTTCCTTGTAGCCGTGGAGATGCGCTGGCATTATTCGCCCGCATCCAACTAAACCTACCTTTAACATCTCCTTCTCGCCTACCTAATACTCTAAAGGGATTTAACAATTTTTGTTGCTATCTCATCTAAATAGACTCTAAGTAATTTCCTATAAACATTCTCTAATCCTTAGACTATCTAAACTTTTTCACTTAAAATTTATAATGTCTGCTCTGGAAGACCCTTGTTGAGACTCTTCATCAGATCTTCTTGAGAAGAGAAGCCTATAAGCGCTTCCACAGCTGCTTCCACAAATGTCTGAACAGGAATAACTTGAATATTCTTTTCCGATAATAGCTTCTCTGTATCGAACTCTCTAAGCCTTTCATAATTATATCTCGGCATAATTAGCTTTCTAGCATATCTATCAGACAATGCAGCCTCGATCTTACCCATTCCCCTATAGTCTAGTCCCCCAACAGGCCAGACTTCGCCCCTTGCAGTTATAGCACCTGTCATCACAACTGTCGGATCGACCTCGACATTTAGAAAAGCTGAAAGCATGGCGATAGCTATTGCTAAACCAGCTGAGGGACCGGAAACTGGAGGCCTGGATATTCCAGACGCGAGCACTTGCTTCTCCATGCCCTTAGCAGGCGTAACTATCTCAACGTAGACATCATAGTCTTTGAACTTCCAGTTTGCCATAGAATTTATATGTATGAAAGCATCTTGTGCACTTGCGAATATGCTTTCTCCAGCCTCGCTACCTATAACTTGAATCTTACCTTTCCCTCTAGGATTCACTATTACCTCGATTACTCCGACTAGTCCTCCAATCTCTCCGCGTTCGCCAAGCGCGATTAGACCGTAACTCTTCCCAACTTCAGGCTTCTGTATTCTGACGGTCTGCTGAACCATTCTCTGAGCCTCCTCAATGGTTTCGTCAAAAGTTCTCTCTAATGCCTTCTCGAAGTGATATATCTTGAGAGGATAGTTGGATGGATTAACCTTCTTCATTTTCTCCACGAGATCGGGATCATCTCTGCTGATTCCCAAATTCTCAAAGAGCCTCTCTAAGTCATCCTTGAAGAGCCTCTCTATTTCTCGAGTTTTCTCTTCTCCGTATTTCATAGCCTCCAAAAATTTACGGCAAGCCTCAAGCTCCTTTGTTCTGAGTCTATTTGCGTCATCAACAGCGTCCGCCATCTTTCTAGGGCTTAGAATCTTCTTTTCAAATACTCCCAATATATCTTCGGGGGATATGTTCTTATTTAAGGCATCTCTATATCTTCGAAGATGAATCATCAGAATCTCCAATTTCTCAGTCTTATCTTTGGGATAAGTAAATTTAAAATGACGTGTGAAACGTTCAAGAAGGGCGTCATCCAGTATCTCAAATCTATTCGTTGCCCCTATAACAACAACATTTGTTAAAGGTGTAAATCCATCCATTTCAGTTAGAAGCTGGGAGACAACTCTATCAATGACTGGATCATGCGTCCCCCTTTTTGGAGCTATGGAATCTATCTCATCAAAGAAAATAATAGCCGGGGCATTCCTACGAGCATCTGAAAATATGTCCCTTATCGTCTTCTCGGGATCTCCATATCTGCCCTGAAGTATTGAAGGACCATCAATATTATAGAACCAGACATCATTCTCTCCAGCGATGGCCTTAGCAAGCAGAGTCTTTCCCGTTCCAGGCGGGCCATAGAATATGAAGCCCTTAGGCGGCAAATATCCTGCTTTAACCGCCAAGTCTGCGTCGAGCGCCAGCGATATCTCCTTGATTATCTCTTCCTTTATTCCATGAAGGCCTCCCACATCGCTATATTTTTCTCTCGGAGCTATTCTGTTTATTGCTCTACGAGCGGCCTCCGTCTTTTCTTGAGAAACATACGCCTTAAGCCTGCGAGCGGCAACTCTAAAATCATCGAGCGTAACTGTCTTTCCGAGATTAACCTCGGCGTCTTTTCTTCTCCTAAGTTTTTGAATTAAACTCTTCTGTAGCGGCTTATACTTCTTATTCATGATTATATTGAAAACGTTCACTACGTCTGCCGGTGTTAAGCGGGTATTCCCCACGACGCGAACAGAATCTTCGAGGGTCTCTATAATCTCTACTGGCTTAGGGGTTATTCCATATTTCTTGCATTGTCTCTTTGCTATTTCTAAGAGCATATTTCTATTTGTACTTGCATCCAGATCTATTGTGCCGACTATCCCTCGCCTTCGCAAAGTTTCAGTGATTGCCTCATACTCATTCGTCGCTATCAAAAGAATACATCGATAGTTCTTCTTCTGTAATTCGTCGATCTTTTCTAAGAGAACTGTCTGAACTCTTTTCTCCTCCATCCCAACCTCGGATGTTGAGGAGAATCTACTTCCGAAAGCTTGGAATTCATCGATCAAAATTATGCTGGATATTTGAAAGGCTTTCTTAAAGAAGAGGCTGAGCTGCTGAGCGCTCTTGCCATACCACATGGTATAGACATCTTCCGGTTTCAGAGAGGCATAATTCACAATTATGCCATATTTTAATCCTTCCTCAAAGATCTCTCTTTGACAGACCTCGGCAAAGAAGGTCTTACCACTCCCGGAATCTCCTTTTAATATGAAGATTTTAGGCGGGGGAATTGGGCAAGCTTTCCGAATCTCCGGATTTCGGAATATATGATAATGAGCACTTACTAAGACCTTATTTAGTTCCTCTTCTCTGCCAACAAGGTCCCTCCTACTTACATTTGGGAAATCAACTCTCTTCCGAATCTTTCTAGCTCTCTTTTCGACTTCTTTCCTCCTCTTCTCCGGAGGCTTCTGAAGAAATCTCCATAATCTATACTGCCAAGAAGTAAGATAGAGCAGGGGTGAAAAGATCTTTCTGAGCCTCTCCCGTTTATACCACCATTGATCTGAAAATTCATCCGCGTCCATTTTTAACCTCCCTCCAAGGCGGTAGATGCGGCGGAGAGGAAAATTTGATAAGCAAGGTATATGCTTATCAGCATCATAATTCCAACTATTATCCATCTAGCATTAGAAACCATCTCCTTTTTAAAGTATGTATCGATAAAAGCGAAGCTATTTACGTATATTATTAAAATCCAGACTGCTAAGAGAAGAGCCATATTGAATGGTGTTGGAAGAGTAATAGAGGGAATAAATGAAGGACTAGATGGGTTATGGCTCTTCAGAATGATTATTATCGTCCAGTTTCCCGGATAACGAGAAAAACATGAATGTTCAATGAATGTTCCTCGGACAGATAAATTTCTTCCCCAGTACTCTTCATAAAATCCAATATCTCTGGTATAAACTCCTAACGTATAATTCCAAGGCTCACTATTGTTAAGTCTGATAGTTATCCTGTAAGTTCCATGAGTGCTTGGCTGGACGGCGACGGCGGAGACCACGCCTAAATAGGTGCTTATATAGTTTGTTGAGATCGATAAATCGAATGAGCCGCCGCTATTCAGAGGCTGACAATTTGCGGATAGATTCTCTGTTCTCGGAGTTATAAAAACCACGAATACATCGTCTCTAAGAATATCTAGATCATTTACTGGGCGATCTACATTCACGTATCCACTTTCGCCCATATATGCCTCGGCTAGAGAAGCTTGAATCATAAAAATCAATAGCATCATCATAGAGAAGAGTCTTTGAGAAGAGAAGTCTTTAGGCATCTTTATTCATCAATGATCTTTCATCACATAATTAATGTGTGGAACTTTTCAATAAAGATTTCTAAATTCGTTTAGATGTGGAGTTGCCATATCCTCTTAATGCTAAGTGAAGTAGTATTTAATCTATATAAATACTAAATGAAGTCTCCATTTCAGCATTATGAGAATCAGGAAATTTTAATATTAAGAAGGATGAAGAAGGAAGCTATTGGTGGCGAGAGGAATGAGGATAATAATTATGACGGATCTTGAAGGCGTATGCGGAGTTTATAGGTTTGAACAGACAAGAGAGTATGGAACTCCAGCCAATATGGAGGCGAGGCGTCTACTTATGGGTGAGATAAACGCCGCTGTTCGAGGAGCCTTTGATGGAGGAGCTACACGTGTGGTTGTCTGGGATGGACATGACGGTTCAAAGAGTTTCCTCCTTGAGGAACTTGATGAACGAGCCGAGGTTGTGATGGGAGTCTTCGGCCAGCTGGATCTAGTTTTTGGTCAAGGATTCGATGGAGCTTTTCTTTTGGGCTATCATTCAAGAAGCCATACTCCGCGTGGGGTACTTTGTCACACCCAGAGTAGCAGAACGTGGAACAATTACTGGATAAACGACAGGCTCGCTGGCGAGATATATCAGGAGGCTATTGTGCTAGGGGCTTATGACATTCCAGTGCTCATGGTTACAGGTGATGACAAGACAGTTAAGGAAGCAAGAGAATTTCTAGGGGATGATATAGTCACCGTTCAGGTTAAGATAGGGTTGGCTAGAGAGGCGGCGCTAATGTATTCTCCTAAGAGAGCGCGCGCCATGATATATGAGGGCGCTAAGGAGGCTATGAAAAAAGTAGGTAAAATAAAGCCTTGCAAACCGAAATTCCCCTTGAAGATCAGGTGGCAATTTAAGGATAGCGGAATCGTCGATAGATATCGAGGAGACGCGAAGCGAATAGATGCTACAACGCTTGAAAAAGTGGTGGAAAAGCCGGAGGATATTAAATATCCATAAATCTTCTTATTTTTTAGATCGAAACATGTAATATCTACTAAGTATGTTAAGATCCGCTTCTACTGCGTATACTTTTTAAGAGCCGTGCGATTCTGGCCAATAAGCCGAGAGTTCCCGCGGAGGAGACTATTACACCCCATGCCTCAAATGCGAATATAATTGATTCTAGACCTACTTTGGGAGCGGTGCCTCTAAGGGCTCGAGCATGAGCATAATAGCGCCAAACAAAAAATATCATCATAACCGAAAAGAAGAGAAGCATCAAACAGTTTTTAATGAAAATCCTCCGCCGAATCATTTCAAAACCACTTATGACTTGAAGATTTAAAGTCTTTTCCGTCTATAAGCTTAGTCATAGTGAAAAAAAGTGCGCCTAAAAATGTTTGAATATCTCTTCTTTTATTAAGAAGGCAAAGTTCATTGGGAGCTTGAGGATCAAATTATGCTTGATCCGATTATGCTTGTATGCCTCATATGCGGATGAGAAGCCTCCCGCCCCATGCATTATAACCGTTCTTTCAAGCATAGGCTTACATACAACTCTTTCCCTCATCTACTCTAGAAGCATTTTCAGCTTTGATGAGGCCTGCGATAAGTTATGCTTTGGACTGGCCCATAAGAGCAAGATAGCGATAATTTCATTCATCATCCTTCTGTTAGCACACATACTCAAAACAACCATAGAAACTGTGAGAAAGAGAAAACTTAGAAACGTATAGAAGAATGATGAAAAAGAATTAATGGTGGGCCCGGGGCGATTTGAACGCCCGACCAACAGGTTATGAGCCTGTCGCTCTAACCAAGCTGAGCTACGGGCCCATCATTTCCAAAATTATATTTTTCAAATATTCTTACTTAAGGATTTTCCTTAAGAATAATTTAGAGATATTTCATAAACGAGACTAATATGCTGAGGCCCTTATGATAAAATCTTAAACCCGTCTCGCCGAGTATTATGGCATAGAAACAAGAGAATCCTTTCCGGGTTACTGCTTAAAATTTAAATAGGTGGGAAGAACTCAGAATAAACGGTGCCGCCGAGGTCTCGCTGACTGAGCCGCCGTTCACAGGTAAGTGGACGAGAGCTCAGCTCGGTAGAGCAGCGGACAATGAGGCTAATTGCCTCGTTGGCTGATGCTGTTAACCCGAAGGTCGACGGTTCGAGTCCGTCCGGCGGCGCCACCTTTTTTACTTCCGAATTTGCCCTTAAATACTCAGAAAGATATAATTATGAGATGTCCAGCCGCAAAGACTCCATATATGATTATGAAGGCTGGATGAAGCGTTACAGGAGGATTCTTAAGGGGCTGAGAATATTCACGTGACGGTAAACTTCCTCGCAAACGAAGGAGGAGAATGCAATATTCCGACAAAGCCGGCGGCCAAATAGCACATCAAAGGGAAAAATTATGTGAGTAACTGAACTACTCGGTTTTCTCCAGGTATTTCTTAAGTGCGTCTCTTATGCTTTCCGGAAAGCTCTTTTTAGCGGTCTCTTCATATTCCAAGTTTAGGTTTAAGTATATATTCTTGACTATCCTTTCTAGGATTATTCTCGCCCCGTCTCCGAGGAGGCTCTCAAGCTCCGACGCGAATACTTCAGGCTTGTTGGCTATCTCGTCCCGCTTGATAGGCCCCGTCAACTCTAGGAAGCGGAGAACGGCCTCCCCGAATTCCATGCTTGAACATATAGATTCGATGAGTATCCTGTTAAATCTCCTTCTCTTCTCGTCTTCATCGAAGGAAGCCAGCCCTTCCTCCCCCACCTGGGTCATTCTTCTTTATCTCTTAAATCCCCCTAAATTATGGGTGTAAGCCTCGTTTTGGGGTATTCTTCTTTAACGTCGACTTCTATGTTGTATATGCCTGTTCTTGGCTTTAATCCGTAGAGGCAGAGACTTCCATCAACCTCGACGAGTTTGAAATACATGTCTGAAATGTATCTTGCGTGAGGCGTGATCTTCATAGCTGGCCTTACAATGTTGATTCTCAAGTCTCCGCTAACCCTAATTCTCTTCGCTGTTTTAACCATCTGTTGGATAAGTATAGCCGTGTCATCCGGGTAGGTGTATTCAAGCGTGTCGTATCCGATCGTTCCCAACACTGGTTTTCCGGTTTCAGCCTTAAACGTTGAGATGTGCTCCCAGAACTTCTCGTAGTCATCCATTATCGACCTCCCCCTCAATGCTATAGTGTAGGGTTCTTGAGATTCCTCTTCGAACTCGACTATCCGAACGTTTCTGTTGAAGAGACGCCTGTCCGCGTAAGGCTCTAGGCCCTCCTTAACGTAGTCAGCGCTTAACCCGGCTGATGGGATGCTGAAGACCCCATTGTCATTATTTATGAAATTCAGCCTAACAGGGTTCAGGATCGAACTGACCCCTCCCCTGGGAACGTTCTCGTCCACCTCCAATAGGACTATGCTTCCTCTAGGATAGCCCCCGCCCAAAGCCTCGTCGAGCTCAATTATGCCAGTTGAGAAATGCGTTGGAGTGTCAGGCAGAGGCTTGAATGGTCTAGGCTTCCCGATCTCCTTTAATGCGAAGCTTGGGAAGACTTTAAAGCCGCCATCCAAAGTGAAGACATACCTATGATCCTTCAGCCTTCTACCCCTAAGCTTTAAGACCTCGATCTTCCTGATCAGTCTTCCCTCGACTTCATCTCTTCTGAGCATGAGTATTCCGTCCGCAACGAACTCCTCCACATTCACCCCAACCCTTTCGCTCCCCATCGGAACCTCAACAATGATCAGCGTTGTGCAGCCCAGCTGCCTTACAAGCCTGTTCAAGACCAAGTGGACTGCCATCCTCACGTCGATGGGCTTCTCGAACGCCTGAGCCATAGCGGAGAAGGAGTCTATGACGAGTCTCTTAGCGTCTAGCCTATGAACCTCATTGAGGAGTAGTTCTAGGGCGGAGCTAACGCCCTCCTCCTTCATAGTGGTCATATCGAGGAACTTGAACTTCCCCTGTCTCTCGAGCTCCTCGAAGTTGAAGCCGAAGTCAAGCATGTTCCTCAGGAATACTTCGCGGCTCTCAGCGAAGCTCACGTAAACCCCATTCTCCCCATAATCAGCCGCGCCGCGGTAGATAAACTGCGCCGAGAAGACGGTCTTTCCGGTTCCGGGATTCCCAGCCAAGAGGATCAGGCTTCCAGAAGGAAAGCCTCCGTCGACAAGTAGATCCAATCCGCCTATACCCGTTAGAATATTCTCTCCCATAAAACAACCCCAAAATAATCAAAACTAAAAAAATAAAACCCAATATAAGTTTTGAGTTTTCAAAATACATATTTTTTCATCGTTTCCCACCTATACTTCAAACCAAGTATCTCAGCTCTGGAGCCCACATAATCACAAAGAGGTGCTAATTTAATGTCTGAATTACCTCTTTTATTCTTATGCATAGCTTCCCATTCATCCTGTAGAGTTCCGCTGCCGCCCTGAACCTGGAGTTCTTCTTTATCAGGCTTCTAGGACCATTGTAGTCGTACGGTTCTAGCCTAGCCCTCCACTTGTCATTAACCCTGATGACGGCGACTCCAGAATATATCTTCTCTATGACAACTTCATAGGTTCTTCCGGGCGCACTTCTTCACGGCGGATGCGACGGCGACACCGGCGGCGGAAACTCTTTCAGAAAGACAGCAGAAACTCAACAAGTACCTCCATAAGCTTGTCAGGCTTGCAGAGGCATACAATTTAGCAGTTGTTGTTACAAATCATGTTCAAGCGAATCCCGCAACCTTCTTCGGAGATCCTAACAAGCCAGCTGGTAGAAACGTAATGGCACACGCATGCACACATCGAATATTTCTCAGAAAAGCTCGTAATGAGAAATTATGAGTATTCGTCAAATTCGTTTCGGACCTATTTTTTGGATTCGAGGCTTTTCCGGTATTTCTGGATCTAAAACAAAGCGTGACGTCCGCCACTAGCCCGGTGATTATCATGGCTAGATGACTATCTATCTTGTAGACTTTCTTACCTCTATTATGCAGGCAGGTAGATTGGATATAATCTTATAGGACATGTTAGAAGGGAAACCTTCCTAGAGACGAGAGACGAATCGGAGCTAGGAAGATTAAAGAAGGAAGTAGAAGGGGATGCCATTAGCTAGAGAAATAACCGAGCTAATGGCATCCACATAAGAGAAGAAAAATCCCAAAAGCTGGTAATAGTCAGACTTATAGGCGACAAATATGAGATAATTGCCAGCTCAAGAAGTTTTTAAGCTGCCGCTGCACTATTTTTTATCTTGAAATGATAACTTCATGAAGAGATGTATAGAAAAAGTTATATTTTTAGCGGCGTTATTCCTCCAAAAAAGGAATTGTGGAGTGATCTAAAAATGAAGCAAGGATCAATAAGGTGGGTTGTCAAGGATTCTAAGAAGAATATCTTCTGGCCTTCTGAGGAGATGAAGAAGAGAGCTTGGGTGAGTGACGAGTCTGTATATGAAGAGGCAGAGAAGGATCCTGTTGCTTGGTGGGCGAAACTAGCGAAGGAAGGGATCACCTGGTTTAAGGAATGGACTGAGACCTATAGGTGGGAGCCGCCATATTATAAGTGGTTTATCGGCGGGAAATTAAACATATCATATAATGCCCTTGACAGACACATAAATACTGCCAAGAGATACAAGGCCGCTATAATATGGGAGCCTGAACCGATCGATGAACAACCGAGAATTCTAACTTACTATGACCTTTACAGAGAAGTTAACAAGTTCGCGAATGTCCTGAAGAGTTTAGGCGTTAAGAAGGGCGACAGAGTAGGCATTTACTTGCCGATGATTCCAGAGGTTCAGATAGCGATGCTTGCGTGCGCCCGTATAGGCGCCGTGCACAGTGTTGTATTCTCGGCCTTCAGCGGTCAATCCCTAAAAGAAAGAATGATCGATGCCGAAGCTAAGGTTTTAATAACGGCTGACGGCTACTACCGCAGAGGAAAACTGATTAATCTTAAAAAGAACGCCGATATAGGTGTTGAGGGAACGAAGATAGAAAAAGTAGTCGTCGTCAAGAGAGCTGGTAACGAAGTTAATATGGTTGAAGGCA
>PIYH01000023.1 GCA_003601695.1 Candidatus Bathyarchaeota archaeon | reverse complement strand
ATTTAAGAGTCGACGCAACGGGCACTGAAAGAGATCTTCTCCCAAGAATTAAAGATGACAAAATATACTTCACTGTTCAGTTCCTTGAGAAACACAGAATCAAAGAGGATATCTTCATATATATTAGAAGGACAGGCTATGCTTGGGCCTTCCCGTTAAGCAATAGACTCTGGCATATAGGAGCTGGCGAAAGGAACACACAGGAGGCAATGAGGCTTCTAGAGATCCTTCGGAGAAAATACGGATTCAAAGAGAAGAGAAACCTCTGCCACTGTAGAAGTCATGTGAGATTACTACCACCTTCTAGATGTATGCCATTCCTTCATGATGATATAGTCGGCGTCGGCGAGGCTATAGGCTGCATAAGCGGATTCGGGGAGGGGAATCTCCCAGCCCTTCAATCAGCAAAGATACTATATGAATGCATCATAAACGATCGATTGGGCGAATATGAACATAGGATTCTCAGTGAATTTAAATGGATAGAGGGGGAACATGAATTTGTAAGGCGGACTCAATCCAGAGAAAAGATGAATAGATCAAAAGTCGCATCGAGGGTTGTATCAATATTTGCTAGGAGGGCGATGATCCCAACTCCCAAAACACTCAAAGATGCAATCTGCCAGTCCCGATTAAGACTATCGGAACAGTCTAGATAGACTATGGATGTTGAATCAGTTCTTCTCTTAATTAAGTTGGTCAGCTGAAGTGCTCAGCCATCTCTTTGTTCTCCTGAAGTGATAATAGATCGCCTATCGTCTCATTAACCTGCTTAACACTCCTCGTTCTCACATCATTTATCAACCACTCGAATAGTAGGTCTCTCCCTCCCTCAAGAAATGCCTCCAATGCCCACTCCATCCTCATCATCCTGGGATAGATGGAATAATTCATGACCCTCTTAGGCAGGAACTTAACTTGAATCCTATGCGGACCCTTAGCATCCACCTCGGCTGGAACCTCAACTACTACGTCATCTGGAATCCCACTTATAGCCCCGCGATTCGGTATATTCACCTGATATACTCCCTTCTCATCATTCGCTATGGAATTGATTATTGGAACAACTGATTCCTGACTCATCTTAGGAGGCAGAAGGCTTGATAGCGGGGTCTTTTCATCACTGATAGCATTAATTATCTTCTTAAGTCTCTCCTCGTGACCATCCAAGTATATTTTCCAACCTATTTCTGAGTCTGGACCTCCAATGGGCCCAAACCACCTCTTTTTCGTCCTCAAATTCCAATGATACTTCCAGGTTCCCTCTCTGACGGTATCACCTATAGGGAATAATCCATAAATCCTATACATGTCAACGGCTGCTGGGGACATCTGAATATCGAATGGATTCTTCTGTCTCCTCCTCCATCTCCTCCAATACCTCTTCGCTTCCTTCTCTATCCACTCATCTAGGAGTGGATAGGCATCCTCGCCTTTATACTCAAATTTAGTCATCCAAATAACATGATTAAAACCTATAGATTCAACATTGACATCCTTCAGATCCAATCCGAGGATTCTCGCCATCTCCTGATATCCCAGATGGCCATGGCAGAGTCCTATGATCTTCACCTTCGTCTCTCTCGAAAGCAGCGTTGTACCCTCAAAGACCGGGTTTGCGAGCAGAAGTAGCCATGCATCCGGACTTAAGTCCTCAATATCTCTAGCTATGTCCATCATGAGCTTAAACTGGTAGTAACCCCATATTGTATGATAGTCTGAGACCATATTCCACTCGACACTATTTATCCCCCTATAATATCCATGTCTCTCAGAGATCATCCTCATCTTCTCATAGTAGTAGTGGCCGCCGGCCATAGCAGTGTTTATCACAAAATCCGAGTCTTTAATAGCTTCCTCCCTATTCAAAGTCGCCTCAAACTTCAAGTCTGCCTTAACTTCAGAAACGTATCTCCTGGCAAACTTGCGGATCAAGCCTAGACGACGCTTATCCTTATCCATGAGAACAACCGTGCTACCCCTCAGCCCCTTCATAAGTGAGAGATCACGTATCAAAGTTGCAGACCAAGCCATGCTCCCAGCGCCGATAACTCCAATTCTAACCTTAACCAAAAAGTATCACCTCTCCTCAAGTTTAACTCCACTACTATTAGACTTTTTTGGCAAAGCATCCTACATAAACATAATAGTTCATGAAGCAAGAATGAAAAAAATCCTATAGATTAAAATTATAAGTTTATGACGCAAGATGAAAAGCTTAGTCATGAGCATATTCAATTGTAGCAAATTAATTCATAGATTGAGATCTCCAGCAAGAAAACCTCATATGAAGAAAGAAGACGCCATTCGCCTTATGCTTTCCATGATAGGTTTCCTCTTCTTTCTGTGGATCTTTGCGAGGAGTCCTCTTATTCCGGGAGTGGATGGGCCATACTATCTCATCCAGGTTAGAAGTCTCTTAGTGAAAGGTCGGCTTGTTTATGGAGATCCGCCGTTGGCTTTTTATCTATTAGCCCTCTTCACTCTGCTTATAGGCGACGTTACGCTGGGAATCAAGGTTGGGGTTTCTCTCTTTTGTGCTCTTTCAACTCTACCAATGTACTTCCTTGTGAGAAGAATTACTGGAAAGACCTATACTGGCTATCTGGCGATGCTTCTCGTCATCTTCTCAGCCTTCTACATTAGGATGATGACAGACTTCATAAAGAATGCAATTGGCATATTCTTTCTGCTTTCCTTTATATACTACATCCATAACATGGCATTTACTGGCCACGGTTCCCGAGATACTCTCTTAGCCCTGCTGTTTCTCCTTCTCACGGGGTTAACTCACATTTTAGACTTCGGCGTAGCTCTGTTTTCCTTAGGTCTATATTTAGTCATGGTCATTCTTTTTAATGCTAATAGGAAGTCGTTTATCAAGAATAGTTGCTTCATAGCCTTGATCCTAACCATCTTTGTAACGGTGGCCTTGACTCGATTATCTTTCTTCTTCATGGACTTCAATAAAATTCTCTCTTTTATATGGGCTATTCTCGTAACACCTAAAAGAGAACTGGCTCTTCCACCTTTTCTTCCGCGTCCTAGAGCTCCTCCCATGCCGATAAACTGGACTGTGCTTCTGACCATTCTTGTACTGGGCATAATATTGAGCGCTTATGAATGGAGAAGGAGAAGGAAGGAACAATTTATATTTTTATCCGTCTCATCCCTCATGGGCATTACATTCAGCTTGCCCTTCATACCTACTCAGTGGCTCTGGAGGCTACTTCTCATGGAGTTCATACCCTCAGCCTACATCTTAAGCTATGGGCTTTCACTTATGAAGAAGCGAACCCATGCAGTCTTCGCCGCTGTGATATGCTTAGTGTTCTTCGGAGTTGAGGCTGTGGAGATGGCCCTAAACGTTAGGCCTACAATTGACCCTGTAGGCTACCTTGACTTGAAAGAGATGAAGACGAAAATCCCGAAGAACTCAGTGGTGATTCTTTTTAGTGATCTGGGAATATTCTATTGGATCCAATACATCAATGAAGTTGACGTGGCAGGTCCCACTTTGTCCCCATATCTCTGGAAATCCCATTCCCATGTGCTAGGTCTATTTCGTAAAGGCCGATTACCATTCACAATAGATGACTTTAAGGTTATCTATGTGGGAAGAATCTACATACTTGTCGAAATACCGCAGAAAGCCTAGATTCACTCGATCAATAACACAATCGTTAACCTATAGGAATTCCTTGTTATGCTCAATTCTTCCACCTCGCTCGAGAGAAGATCAAGAATGCCATAAAGAAACATTAGAAGACAGCCACAAAAATCTTATTTAAGAGCGAAGTTTTTTATTTGAGGANGAGGAGATTGATCATGGTTGAATTTTGGTATCAGCTCCCGGTTACCGCCGAGTTCGAATATATCATGGAATGCGCATTGAAGGCTGAGGAGCTGGGCTTCGACGGGATAACACATGAGGATCACTTCTGGGTCTTAGGTATAGGCTCTGGATGTAGACCAGAATGCTGGACGTTCCTCACGGCGGTTGCAATGAAGACGAATCTTAAAGTAGCTCCGCTTGTCGCCTGCATTCCATACAGATACCCGGTTCTCCTAGCGAAGATAGTAACCACACTGGATAGGCTCTCTAAGGGCAGAGTCACATTCATATATGGTGCTGGCTGGTGGAAGGAGGAATCTGAATTCTTCGGGTACCACTGGGAGCCAGGAGCGGTTAGATTTGAAAGAACTGTTGAGGCGATCAGGCTCATTGAGAGACTCTGGACCGAAGAGGAAGTTACGTTTAAGGGGAGATACTATACTGTCAGGAACTGTAGACTCGTTCCGAGACCATATCAGAAGCCTCGACCGCCAATATTATCCGGCGGGATAGGCTTCAAGATGAGGAAGTTCGCGGCTCAGCATGATGATGGATGGATCTATTATGGGAAGGTTTCAGAAGAAAGCGTTAAGGAGTTCACTGAGAGAAGGAGAATGATGGACAGGTATGTTAAAGGAAGAATCTTCAAGTATGGTGTGTTCATGCATTTTAGAAAACGTCACACCCTAGAAGAGTTAAGGAAGGCAATTGAGGGGTTCATAAGCTTAGGCGCTGAAATGATAATCCTCCGCTTAGATCCTCATGATGAGAACTTGGAGCGGCTGGATGAAGTCTCAGAGGTAATGGAAGATCTCAGAAGTAAATACTGCGAAAAACCAAGACAATGAATCAATGTATCAACATTCATCACACCCGCTCCGCGGAGTAGAAGAAATGAGAAGACTATATAGAATGTTAAGCCGTCGAAAACGTATCCCAAATTTACTGTCATTAAAGTGAATAGAGGCGACATAGCGCCGCCCTCCAGCAAGCGCAACTACCTCTTAAGTGTATTATATCTAAATTATGCATTACTGCGCGGATATTCATTGGAGCCGCAAGGTTTATTGCACAAGATCAGATATAACTACGCTTTACAATTACAGTTATATCATTGAAACCAGATACATGACCATGAACCTGCTTATAAAAGACTTGTCTATGATCCCGTTAATGATGCAGATCATACATAAAATAGAACTTACACTTAAGACCTTATGATAGATAGATGTTGTAGGCGTATTGTTGATGGAAGAAAAAATAAGCGTGAATAAGGAGGCCTTAAAGCTAGTAAAAAACCTATGTAGCCAGCCTTGGAGGTATGGTGTGAAGATCAGCGAAACAAGATCCGGAGCCGTATTCATAGACGCTGGGATTAAAGCTCCTGGCAGCTACATTGCGGGGAAAATAATAACGGAGATATGCATGGGAGGGCTGGGCAAAGCCTCATTAAGCTACATGTGTATTGAAGGTATTCACCTACCCGCAGTCTCAACATATACAAATTATCCTGCAGTCTCAGCTTTAGGATCTCAACTTGCTGGCTGGCGTGTAGAGACTGATAATTATGTTGCGATGGGATCAGGTCCAGCCCGTGCCTTAGCTCTAAAGCCGCGGTCTATTTATGAGAAGATAGGTTATATGGATGAAAGTGACGAGGCAGCTATAGTCCTTGAAGCGTCTCAGCCTCCTCCCGAAAGAGCCGTGTCACTCATCGCCGAGGAATGCGGAGTCTCCCCTAGAAATCTATCTATAATATTGGTTCCAACGTCATCAATTGCGGGATTTGTTCAGATCGCTGGAAGAACAGCGGAGACCGGAGTTTACAGGCTCATGGAACTTGGATTCGATCCTAGAATGATTAAGGAGGCATGGGGATGCGCTCCTGTGCTTCCTCCTCATCCAGATTATGCTGAGTCCATGGGCAGATCAAACGATGCTATCCTCTATGGCGGATCAGCCTATTACAACGTGATCTGTGAAGATAATAAAGTTCTTGAGGAGATAATCCCTAAAGCCGTTTCTTCCTCATCTAAGCATTACGGTCAATTATTCTCTCAGATATTCAAAGAAGCGGGAATGGACTTTTACCGCATTGACCCAAAAATATTCGCCCCAGCTAAGATTGTAATAAATAACCTGAAAACTGGCAAGGTCTTTACCGTAGGTGAAGTGAATCAAAAAATGCTTATGAAATCCATAATTGCCTAAGGGCTCCACAATTTAATTCTGGAACTTATGGCTCTGGCAAGCATGTATCCAGCGGGGATTGTGTATAAGGCAAGTGTGGCGTTAAAGAATGCAACGAAGGGAAGTATTATGAGTATTTCTTCATTAGTCAGGCCGAAGCCTATGGGGGGCGGGTACCTTATGAATGTCCAATTAACAAGAAGCATAACTATGACTCTAAAGAGAACTCCGAATCCGGTGGCAAGCACGCCTAAAGTTACGTTCCTTTTTAGAGAAAGACGCTCAAAGAGTATGTAGGCCACATGGACTCCTAGAAGTGTTCCGAGAATCGCGGCTAGATTGTAGAGTGGACCTGTTGGGAGAGCTCCAGGAAATAAAGCTAACAGGGTTATTGTGTTAATTATAGAGATGGCTACGGCCATTACTAGTCCGTAAAGTGCGAATGCTGTGATTATGGGGATTTCCCAGACTTGATAATAGAGAAACGGTAAATATGGAAATGGAAATTTAAATGGGCTTAGATTTAAGGCTACCGTAAGTGCCGCAAAGACTGATAGTGTGGCTATCTCTCTAGAGTTCATAACGTTAATTCTCCGTTTGCAGAATTATTGCTCATGTGGACTTTTTACCTATTTAAGGGTTTCTACTCAAAAATGAGTAATAATTCACATGACTCCTCGATATTTTCTTCTAGAAAGCCTAACTAATAGTCTCCAAATATCAGAGTTCTTGTTAACTGGCTTAGCTTCAAGAATACCTTTAGACATTGCGTCATCAAATAGATCCTCACCCTTCTCGCTTCTCAAAATCGTTAAAGTCCATCCTTCCAAGCCCAGCCCGCCGGCTGATATATCGGCGAGCTCGGCTGAAAAGTCCATGCAGCTGGAAACGCAGCTAGAGAGATATCTCTTAGCCTCTTCAAGAGGGATATCTCTCGTTTCATTATTTAGGATCTTCACGATCAATTTTCCTTTAATATTCACCTTTTCTACATATTTTGGGTTTATACCCATCTTCTTCCTTATTAACTTGTTAACTAATCCATCATAGGAGAAGCATCCACTACAAAAAACTCCAATGGCAAAGTTCACGATTCTTCCATATTTAAGCGGGGTGGCTTGAATCTTTCTTAAAGCTTGTATCTGGCACGGAGTTCCCACGAAACCTATACTCTTTTTACCATGGGTAACGGCGTCTCTTAATAGGAGGATATTTGGCGAATAAGTATATCTTGTTCCCGCTGATTCAATGATCTCTTCAGCTGATTCGGCGAGTTTCGGATGAGCCTTTAAAGGTGATTCTCCATTTTTTCCAGATACTATAGCTCCATCAATAATTCCCTCCTCAAAGGCATAGAGAAGCAGTGAGGTGACTACGCCTCCATCTTGACAGACTCTTCGTATATCATCATTTCTCGTTCGTGCGATGACGATGCGTCTATAAGTGCCGAATTCCTCATCTATTTTCCTCTCTCGTCCAAAAAAGGCTTTTTCCATCTCTCTAACTGGCGATCTATACCTTGGACACACACTAGAGCATATCCCACATGAAATACATTTCCCTGATAGGATGGGTTTTCCATCAACGTAACTTAAGCATTCAACTGGACAAACTGCTACGCAAGCTGCACAGCCTATACAGAGCGAGGGAATAATATATCTTCCAAGCGATTCTTTAAATCCTTTCTTTACCAAGGCGCGCATCCATCATACTGAGCGACAGACTTATATTTGTTTATTTTCATTTCGAAGCAGAGGTCTAAATGAGAGAACTCGAAGTTATAATTAGAGAATCCATCCACGCGTCTTCGGAGGATTTTCTTAAGGTCATAGATAAAGCTGATCGAATAGTCTCAGACGAGTTGAGAGGTTTAAGAGGGCTAAATGTCACTGGAAGACTTGTTCAGTTGCCTCTGAAGGGAGAAGCGATAATAATTGGAGATATTCATGGAGACCTCGCAAGTTTAGAATTTATCTTAAAGAATTCAGGATTTTTGCGTAAAGCTCAAAGCAAAAAAGATGCATACGTGATTTTTCTCGGAGACTATGGGGATAGAGGATTACGTTCCCCCGAAGTTTACTATGTCGTTTTAAGTCTGAAAACTCTCTTTCCAGAAAGAGTTCTGCTTCTTCAAGGAAATCATGAGGGACCCACTGACCTATTAGCTTATCCCCATGACCTACCCAATCACTTACAAATGAGATTTGGGAGTGATTGGCGTGAAATATATGATAAGCTAAGCAATCTATTCCGAAAGTTCCATACCGCAGCGATAGTCAATGGAAGGTGCCTTATGCTTCACGGGGGAGTTCCAAGCGAGGCGAAGGGAATAGAGGATTTAGCCTATGCTTACCAGAAGCATCCCTACGAGAGTCATTTAGAAGAGATTCTGTGGAGCGATCCTGAAGAAGGCATAAGGGGAACATTTCCATCGCCTAGAGGGGTTGGAAAGCTCTTCGGCGAGGACGTAACCTCAAAATTCCTGAATATGCTAGGGGTTAAACTCTTGATTAGGGGCCATGAGCCGGCAAATAATGGATATAAGATAAACCATAAAGGAAGAATATTGACGTTATTCTCTAGGAAAGGCTTCCCTTATCATAATCTCCACGGCGCCTATCTCATGTTCGATCTTAATCGGAGATTTGATTCTGCATGGGATCTTGAAGAGTTTGTCAGGAGATTCTGAGAGATTAGAAAGACTAGGAAGGATGATGAAGAACATTGAATGAATGGATAGGTTTCTTTTTGGCTATGGCTTGTCTACTTTTGTTTTCTCAAAAGAATATTGGATTGGCTATGTTTCTTGGAGCTTTCGTCCTAGGAATCTTTACTATTCCTAACCGCCTGCCTCTCACTATTTTTTCCTGCATATGCAATCCGTCAACTATATTGCTGGCTCTAATAATTGGTTTGATTCCGTTGATAGGAGGAATACTAAACGAAACTGGACAGATTGATAGGTTAATCTGTAACCTGCGCATAGGAAAGAAGCCTTTCCTAATGCTTTCGCCAGCGCTTATAGGTTTGCTTCCGATGCCTGGAGGTGCGCTTCTTTCAGTTCCAATCGTGGACAAAGCAGGGGGGAGCATACCGAAAGAAAAGAAAGCCGGAGTCAACATATGGTTTAGACATATACTCTTCTTGATATATCCAATCTCAGCAGATTACATAATCTCTACGGAAGCTGCACAGATAGAGCTCTACCAGCCTCTCTCCTATTTGATGGTAATCTTCGTCTTCTCTATCCTTCTTGGATACTTCTTCTTTCTAAGGGATGAGACTGGAAAGATAAGGTATGAACGTGACTTCTCGCTTAAAGGTCTTTTTCTCCCTCTATCTGTCCTGTTGATCGCCCCTCTACTAAATATTTTAATCATAAAGTTAGTGAGCTTACCCTTCAAGGAGATTGGAACGCTAGCTGCGGTTACGGCTAGCTTTATTCTAGCCATAGTGATTGGAAAAACAGACTTGAAGATGCTCCGTAAAATAGCAATTGAAGCAAAACCTTGGAGCTTCGCCTTTATGATTATGGGAATCATAGTCTTTCTCGAGGTCTTCAAAAAATCTGGTATGCTTGAAATATTAGAGATGATCCCCATGACTCCCAGCATTCTATATAGCATAGGATTCATCCTTGGATTCATAACTGGAAGAATAATCACTCCAGCTGGAATAGTCTTCCCGATTTATTTAGCGAAATTCGGCGTTATTTCACCTCTAGTCTTCGCATTGATATACTTCGGGATTTTTCTGGGCTATGTTATGGCGCCCACGCATCCTTGCGTTACTCTAACCATAAGTTCGTTAAAGGTTGAGCTCAAAGATTACATAAGAGTTCTCGCACCTCCAGTAACAATCGCTTTTCTCATAGGCTTACTTACCCTAAACATGCTGGGTAAAGTCTCCTCAGTATCCTAAGGGAGATTTTTCCTCCCCAACAAATATTTGTATACCGGGAAGAAAAAAATTTGAAAATAGCTTTGTGCGGCTATTTGGGGTCTAGCCGTACCGAAGTGGCGGAAATCCTAGCGTTAACTTTCAACTTAGAAGTCTTCAACATCAGCCGCATTCTCAGTTCTCTTGGAGACCTCAGTTCGTTAAGCCGATCAGGCGAGATTGATATAGACAGGGTTATCCGAGATAAACTTGTGGAGATTCTAAAGAACAAGAATGTGATTGTTGAAGGTCGATCTGCATTCATGCTACTCGACAGGAAAGACGTAATAAAAATATTCCTTAATGCTCCTTTCGAGTTTAGAGTGAAATATGTCTCCGAGAGAAGAGGAATATCTATTGAAGAGGCAAGAGACGATGTCACAAGGAGCGATAAAGGTAAAGAAACGCTTGTTCGAAGATTTCCATGTAAGAGTCCCTTTAGATTTAACGAATTATAACTTACAATAAAACACTGGCTCAAAGTCTCACTTTAGAATCGCCGAAATACTAATCAGCGTAATCGATAACTTTCTCAAAGAATAATCTGTTTCCTTATTTATTGCATTTTCTTCTTATCTCGTCATTACCGTATAGTCATGCATTTACCATTAACACGTTACAAAAAAGTTCATTTAACTTGAAAGAAATTAATGTTCTGAGGAATCGTCATGAAGCTTCTGCTTGATGAAATGTATGCTGGTTTAAAAGAATACTTTGAGATTCTAGGCTGGAAAGTGCTGACAGTTCAAGATATAGGTTTGCAGGGAGCTAAAGATATAGATGTCGTAAAGTATGCTAAGAATCACGATCTGCTGCTTGTAACTCGAGATCAGAAACCAGCAGAGTTAGCTGAGCTTTCAGGTGTAAAATATGTGTTAATATCTAATGAATTGATAGCGAAGATGACCAATGAAAAGATCAGAGAGAAGTATCCCAACATCGCTCCTTAAACCTGAAGGAGAATATCCGTGATTTCAGATGTCAACATACTTAGACAGATATGTGGCGAGAATGATCTAATAGATTCGCATAGCAATATTATGGCTTCAGTTTTTTACTAAGCAATATGTCACCGCATCGATCCATACGTTGAACAATACTATTCCAAAAGCATCAATCATTATAAGATAAGGTATATAATTAATTCCGAAGAGGATAATCGAGATTTATTCTCTATTTGGAGAACTAGAACTATGAAATTGCATCACATAGGAATCGTTTCAAACATCATACGAGATGCAATTAAGCGTCACAAGACTATTTTTGGTCTCAAGTAAGTTATTAGCATAGTGAAAGATCCTTGCTCCTCTGACGATGATTCTCCAGTGTTAAATATTCTCAAGAAAGGAATAAGCCCTCCAATTTCACTTCAATCCTTATACTTCCTTTTTTACTCAGCACTACACATATATGCATTCAAAAGATAGCGGTCCGCTGGGACTAATATCCTGAATAAGGGCTAGATTCAAGTCCTTTTTATTAAATCTATTATTCTAAGATCCTTTCCAGCGCATCTTGTTCAACATCTTCGATTAATGGTATACCTGTGGCCTTTGCAGCCCTCTCGGTCAATGAGGCTATGTCGTTTCTGTCTAAGAGGTTTAGTCTCCACTTTCTAGCTCCAGCCATAAGCTGTTTCAACCCAACTCCAACCCTCTCTGTTAAGTATGTGTAGATGGCTACGGCTTCCCAAGGAATCTCTGAGAATCTCTCTTTGAATTTCCTTTTCAATTCAGGGGCTGTAATGAAGAACTTGTCAGGTGCTGTTCCATACTTTTCAGAGAAAGCTCTGGGCAGCTTATTCTTCTTTGAGAGCTCGTTAAAGTATGAGGCCTTCATAGCAGCCGTTATGGGAGCTCTCCCCATCAAAACGGCCTTGACGTATGGGGATTCGCCGAAGTTACTCATCGCGATCGCTTTGAATATCTGCGTCTCGTTTATGAAGCCTCCTGCCATTATCACATCGGGCACATGCCTCCCCTTCTTCTTGAGAATCTCTGCGCATTTAAGAACCTGCGCTTCCAAGTAGACGGTTGGCGTGCCCATCTCATCCATCATTGGGACGGGGCTCATGCCCGTTCCTCCTCCGGCGCCGTCGAATGTTACAGCGTCTATCTTGGCTTCAGAGGCCACTTTCATCGTGAAGGCGACGGCTGAAGGCCTGTAGGCTCCCGTTTTAAGGGTTATATGTTTCACCCCCTGTTCTCGAAGCCAGTCGACGTCTTCTAAGAAGTCTCTCTCTGTTTGCATTGGAACCCTGCTGTGTCTCTCGAAGGATCTGAAGACCCCGTCCTTGAAGGCCTCCTGGACGGTTGGGTCTTCGGGGTTCGGGTGAACTATGTACCCGCGTTTCTTGAGCATTATCGCCTTTTTCAGATCTCTTATTCTTACTTCTCCTCCTATTGCCTTTGCGCCTTGACCCCACTTCCTCTCGATCACATTTACTTCGAGCTTTGATATTGCGTATACATCTACGCCCAGCCTTTGGTCTTCAACGTTGGTCTGGATGGCTATGTCGCCGTGCTTTCCATCCCAGAACTTCCTAAAGGCTTCAACTCTACGTTCCAGTTCCCTTGAGTACGTGACTTTCCCACCTTCAAATCTTGCCTCTTGATCCATCCCGCAGACGTTTTCTCCTACAGTTATGAGGATGCCGGAGAGAGCTGCCCCAACCGCTAAGCCTTCCCAGTAGACCCTTGCCACTTCTGTGGATCCGTATGCCCCAATCACTATCGGCAGTTTTAGCTTTACGCCTGCAACTTCGCTAGTTAAGTCCACATTTGAAAATAATGCCACGTCTGGGTCTGCCTCTACGCCTTTGGCGCCTAGAAGCGAGGATAAGATGTTAAAGTGGGACCAGTCTAGGCCGAAGTCCTTCAAGGCTCCTGCCGTGCTAAACCCAAATTGTTTCGGCTCAGGATATAACGCCTCCCTGCCCCTGAATGCTGATAATGATATCTCGCATAGGAAAGGACATTCCCTCACACATATCGGGCACATACCGCTTATGCAGCTTACATCTCTAACTCGCGTATTTGTTCCGGTTGTCGATTTACCGTTTAGGTAGGCGGAGTTCATATAGACTCGTTCAGGCATCTTCAAACGCTCCAAATAACTCAAATCATCTCTTCTCCTTTTTTAAAGTTTTGGCTCAGAGGCAGCAGCTTGGAAAACCTGCTACCATAGTTAGGTAATATCAATACACCACGCTGGCACAGCATAAAAACATCTAATAGAAGGTTTTATCAGCGCATATCTATCTATTTGTCTGTTTGATTGTTTTGTGAGAGTATGTTAGTTAAAGAAATAGCGCGTTTAGGTTTGGAGATTTTTTATTACAATTAGAAGAACAATCAACAGCATCCAAAAAAACAGGTGAAATGTATAGTAAGAGTCGCCATAACCAAGAATAAATGAGGAATGTCTCATGGACTTGAATCCAAAAGGTGGCGGGCCCGCTGGGATTTGAACCCAGGATCTCCGGCTCCGGAGGCCTACGCGTCGAATTTTTCGACTCGGCGCCTTATTCCTGACTGGGCCACGGGCCCCATTATTCTAGATTACCTTTCGATAATCTCTTCGTTGATCCACCAAGCTTTTATCTTTCCATATCTTAGTCCTGAATAATACTCGACTATTGGTTTTCCGAGCTGTTTTTCAGATCTGGATCTTATCCTCTTTAACCGACTTAGAATTAACCATCTGTTAACTTTTATAGCTTTAGATATTTCTGAAGTTGTTGCTCCCCTGTAATGTAGGAGATAATCCACGATTTTATGGTCTATTTCATCGATGCAGAAAATATGAGGATTTATTTCTTTATCATAGGTTAAAATCTCGAGATCTGCAAGTGATCTTTTAATCTGAGCGATTTCCTCCTGAAGTCTACGTATCTTCTTCTCTAGTTCCAAGATCTTATCTGGGCGCGGTGTTTTTTGAAGTTTTTCAATTATTGCCTCTCTAATGAATCTGCTCCTTTCACCCTCAGAAACGCGGAGTACAAGTTCATCATGCAGACTTTTGGGCACCTTAACAGTTACAATTACATTTTCATCTTTGCCCATTATTTAACCACGTCTTCATCGTTTATCTTATAAATAAAGAAGTTCAGCATCTACCTAAAAATCATTTAGATGGGTAATCAACCCTATACAGACAGACTAAAGCGACATATCTAGTGCCGGGAGCCGGGGTTATAGATCCATACTCTTGCGAGAAATAAGCTTTCTCGAAGTATTCTAAGTGGATGCGGCCTATCGTTGAGACTTTGCCTCCTGGCAAAACCACGTAGGCGTAAGGCTCACCATTTACCACAGTCCCTACAGCATAATGCATAAGCTTAAATAGAGTCGTATTCTGTCCCTTTTCATTCGCCACTATTCTGTCATTTCTGTCATACATGCGGTTATTATTGACGTCGACGTAATCGAATCCAAGAGTTAGGTTCCCGAAGGGTTCATCTTCGTTAGGGCCAAACGCTATCTGAGCCATCCACTGCCACTTAGATTCATCCCCGCCTCCGCCAAGGTATGGGTAAAAACCTCCATAGGAGGCTTCTACGGCTTGAAACACCACGAAGACAAGCACATGAGTTACATTATATTTCTTTAGAATCTTAATTGCTTCTTCTTCATTTGACATGAACATGCGGCCAATCTGCTGTATTTGGGTTGTATTCCATGTTCCATTGTCTGCAAGTGATGTTCTATTTGCTATTGCCGTTATCCAGTATCCGTAATCCCACCAGCTGGCAATCACTGTTCCATTATCACCGGGCTTTGTTGGGGATGGAGGAGTATTGAGCCTAATCCATGTTAAAGCATTCAGCCAATCCTTAGTCGTATCTAATGGTCTTAAAGATAATCCTGCACTACTTATTGTTGTCGGAGCATATGCTTGAAGGCGAAATCTCGGGCCTGCTCCCCGATTCGGAGAGATCATAAAATCTGTTCCTATCACGTAGGTCAGTAACAGAAGGATAAATATGAGTGATATCACCATTATAGAGGTCTCCTTTCCAAATGTTCGTCTAACCTTATACTTTCTAGACGTAGGCGTCTTTGTTTCTCTTAGGGAAAGTATGAAAGGTTTAAGAAGCCGGACGATTCCAAGCGCGGATAGGAGACTTACCGGAGCTGACATTAAAATATTGAGTCTTATCATAGAGCTTGCTGAGAATGCAGAAGTTAAGCTGTAAATTATTGTAAAGATGCTTAAATTTGTTGCCATAAGAGTTGCAAAGTATAATCCCAGAAGCAATAGGAATGTATGTATTCCAAAATTGTAATAGAATGTACCCCAGGAAGAGGCTCTATGTTCTGCAACGGACAATAGAATCATGTTCTTAAATCGGATGGACGGATAGATTACAGCCATAAACTTCGCTCCTATAGGAGCAAGTTTACCACTCCGCCAAAGGAACAAAAGAGCAATAATCAATAAGGTAACCACTGCCAGAAAACAACCTGCTCTTTTACCCCTATCCTTTATGCGTCTTATCTCGTTAAAGAGTAGCAAGAAAAATACTAGATACACAAATAGAGTATCATACTCAAAATTGAATCTTGTGTCAAGATAGTCGAGTGGAAATCTGGATCCTAATCGCGGGACGCATGAAACAAGCGATATAACGATGAAAAAAGTAACAGCGTATGATACAAGGAGGCGCTGCGAGGTTCTTCTCAATACTAGCAATATAAACGCAAATAAAGCTGTCATAACTACTACGTACCGTGAGGCTCCCCAAGAAGCACATAGATAGCCGAGAGTTAATCCAGCAACTACAGCCCAGCCTGTCTTAGCAGAGAACAAAGTCCCCTTTAAATTTGTGCTTTCAGAAGATTCCCCACTTATAGATCTGTTGAAAAAGAATATAAAGAGTAGTAGACTGAATATTCCAACGGTTTCATCATCAAAGAATCCGAGTGAAGTTCGTCCTATATAAGATGGATCTAATGCTAGGAAGAGAGCTGAAAGTATTCCTACAGCCTCTCCGCCCAGATCCTTGCCTAAGAAGTACATCACTATACATGTAATAGATCCCATTATGACTGGGAATATAACGCAGAAATTGTAAATTGGATCCATCTGAAGAGGATTAAGTGTTGGATAGATGCTGAAGTGTAGGCCCAGCGCGTTCAAGATTGTATAGATTGTTGCTGCCAGTAGTGGAAGTCCTGGATACGCATGAAAGCGTATGATGTTTCCCCATGGATACCAGCTTAGATAGTCATGCCACGAGAGCCATCCTGCAAGTCCATTCTCAACTATGTATTTTGTCTGCCGATACTGATAATAGGGATCGTATTCGCTAAGATAGTAGCCCCATCTTATGGGAAGTATCCTTACAGAGAATGCTATTACAAAGATCAAGGAGAGAATAGTAAATTTGAGCATGGATGAATAAGAGACTGCAGGGCGAATTGAGGCAGCTTTCTTCAAAATATTATAAACTTTGGTCTTCATGCCCGCTATCTTCCTTAATTCAATATTTTTAATGGTAATAGAGACTGATCAATATTAATATTTAGTTTATGATGTTAAGCGTGCGACTTGAAGATTTGAAACATTATAATCACTTATCGAAACTATTTATAAGAGTTAAGTAGTAGAGTATAGCGAAAACTGTATGTCGGAGGGGAAATAGAGTGGCTGAGACCGTAAATTTTGGATTGATTGGAACGGGAGTTGGAGCTACTTTTTGTGCTCAAGGTTTATCGACAATAGCTGATACTGGAAAAGCGAAGCTCGTCGCTGTTACAAGTAGAAGAGAAGAACGAGCTAGGGAATTTGCATCTAAATGGAAACTTGATTTCTGGTATACTGATTATCGAGAGATGTTGGAGAAGGCTCCTATAGATGCCGTAATAATCTCTACTCCTCATTATCTCCATTATCCCATGGCGATCGATTCGATGAAGGCTGGAAAACACACGCTTGTTGATAAGCCTATGGCTATCAGTGTAGAGGAAACAGATGGCATGATCAATGAGGCGAAGAAGAGAGGTGTAAAATTAGGAGTAATTTTGCCGTCTAGATTCGATCCCACGTACAGAAAACTGAAAAACGCCGTTGAAAAGGGAAAGTTTGGACGGCTGATTCTAGGAGAAGCCATAGTTGAATGGTCTAGAACGCAAGAGTACTATGACAGCAGCTCTTGGAGAGGAAGATGGGCAACGGAGGGCGGAGGAGCCCTGATAAACCAGGCAATTCACACGATAGATGTGCTCATATGGATTATGGGATCTCCAAAATATCTATGGGCTCAAATCGACACGGCTGCTCACAAAATCGAAGTTGAAGATATCGCTGTAGCTACTATACGATTCGAAAATGGAGCCCTAGGCGTCATTCAAGGAAGCACAGCTATATATCCAGGATTGCCCACTCGGCTAGAGATTCATGGAACAAAAGGAACGGCAATAATTGAAGGGGGAACGTTGAAGAGATGGTCGGTGATTGGTGAGGAGGAGATTAAGAAGGAGGCCGAAGAGGATCTTGGTTCGTGGACTCGTCCTGAGCTCACTCCAGCGAAAAATCACGCTGCGCTTATTAAAGATTTCGCCGAGGCTGTTTTGGAGGATAGAGAACCCTTCGTTGATGGATCTGAAGGTAAGAGATCCATAGAGGTTATAATGGCTATATATAGATCTGGGAGAAGCAGAGAGGTCGTCGAGTTTCCATTAACATAGCTTTCTTATTTTTTCTGCAAGATCATCAGGAATATTATTTTGTATTATTCTCATATTTTCCAGCCTTTTATTATCTCAGCATATTCGTCCATTTTTACTTAGAGAAAACTAATATTGCTTAAGCCTGGCAAAACTATTGCTACTTGATACGATTTTCAATAAGGAGTTTAGCATTTCCCAAGGCTTCGATAGTAGCATTACAAAAATCCTAAATACTTAGAGGTCGGGGAGATTCTAGATCCTTAAACTTATTACTGTTATCCGGCTATTACTACTGAACTGACGTAGATTACGTATTCATTCTCCATGTATATCATATGAATCTTTTAAGGCAGGCTTTACTTCAATCTTTACCGGAGTTAAGGAGAGTCTTCTTCCGCATTTAGGGCATTTTCCATTATGCATCTGAATTATCTCCTCTGGAGACTTCAGCTCTTCTCCTTCATAAAGAATAGCTCCACATCTATCGCAATTAACTTTTTGAGGCAGACTCTCCTCCTCCACTGCAAGAGTAGTATATAAAAAAGGAACTTCCTTACTAATAAAGGAAACGCAAATAAATTTAAGTTGCATTTCCTTTACGAATATGCAGATCTCGTTTCTCTGGAGACCCTGAATTGAAGACCCTGTTGCTATGCGAAAAGCCGAGCGCCGCCCGAAGAATCGCCGTAGCCTTAGATGATAAAGGTTGCCCACTAGAGAAAAAAATGGGTATAGTTCCATATTATGAATCCAGAAGAAATGGTAAGATTCTCATCATCGTCCCAGCGATAGGCCACCTCTACACAGTTGCACCTAAAATTAGAAATCGTGATATCTATCCTGTTTTCGATTTTGAATGGGTGCCAAGATACGAAGCTGAGAGGGGCGCTAAGGAGATAAAGGAATGGATCGACGCGATATCCAAGCTCTCAGCAGATGCGGAAGATTTCGTATTGGCAACCGATTACGATATCGAAGGCGCAACGCTGGGTTACATGATCCTTAAATACGCATGCGGAG